>NZ_JBMSDZ010000007.1:0-219681 GCF_049445995.1 Dyella sp. KRB-257
ACCGTCCGCTCGTGAGACCTACGGCAGATTCTACAGGTTTGTTTTATTTTGTCGACACCCTCTCAGAGGCTGAGAAAAATTCGACCGCCGTAGCGAGAGCGCCGCCAAGCGTTCGTGACAAGGTGCGCTGGGCGCCCATCCGGGGAGTTTGGTGAGCCAAATGACCCGGATGGGCGCCCAGCGCGCCGCCGGCACGGGCGTTTGGCGGCGGTCGCAGTAGGCGGGCGATTTTTTCTCAGCCTCTCAGCTCGTGCGGAGGGTGGAAGCCATGGGCGGGGGTCGGTGCGGGGGTCGAGCCGGCGGTGGTGAGCGGCCGGCGCCGCGCTGCCAAGTCCGCCCGCGCGTCACACCATCCGGAAGCTGCGCAGCTGGCCGCTGACGATCAGCGGGGCGAGGTCGTAGCCCAGGCCGCGCGCGGTGGATTTGAGCGCTTCCAGCATCTGGCGTTCCATCTGCGGCTCGCGGGCGAACATCCACAGTTCGCGCAGTCGCGGCTCGCCCAGCATCAGCCACTGGTATTGCCGGTCGATCGCCAGCACCCACAGGTCCTTCCAGGTCGAGGGCAGCCACTGCGCCCAGGCGGGCGCCGCGGTGCGCTGGAACTGCCCGGGTTCTTCCACCGGATAGCGCCGGCGCGCGTGGAAATCCTGCCGCCGCTCGCTGCCGTCGGGTTCGCTGCAGCTGCGGCGCAGGCGGTACTGGTCTGCGTCCAGCGGCTCGATGTCCAGCCGGATGTCGCGGTCGGTGAGGCGCTGCAAGGGCGAGGGCAGGCGTGCGATCTCGTGCCAGCGGCCGGCGAAGCGCGTGATGTCGAGCTGGGGAACCGCCTTCATCAACGTGGGCGTGGGCACGGACAGGGCGACACTGGCACTGAGCGTGGCGGGCAGTGGAACAGACCAGTTCATGGCGCATTTCCTCGGGACGGGCGGACAGCCGGCAGGCCCGGCATGTCTTGCGAAAGCCGTGCCAATGCAGTGGCCTTGTCAGGCACCGCGCTGGTACAGCATGCACAGGTTGTTGCAGGGCATCGGCACGACACGCTGCAACTTGAACCCGCCCGCCGCGGCCAGATCGGTCACGGCCTGGTGGTTGCGCAGACCCATGCGGGGGTCGCGCGCCTGCAGCGCGGCATCGAACGCCGCATTGCCCTCGCTGGTGGGGCGACCGTGTTCATGGAAGGGGCCGTAGATCGCCAGGCGAGCATCGGCGCCGCATGCCGCCGGCAGTGCGGCAAACAGTCGCCGCACCTCGGGCCAGCCCATGATGTGCAGCGTATTGGCGGTGAACACCGCGTCGAACGGACCCTCCGGCCAGCGGCCGTTGACGTCCAGCGTCACGGGTGGGGGTGTATTGGGCAGTCGGGCGTGATCGAGCCAGGCGCGGATGCCGGGCAGGTTGCCGGCCCGGTCGGAGGTCTGCCAGACCAGCTGCGGCATCGCCGCGGCGAAATGCACGGCGTGCTCGCCGGTGCCGCTGCCGATCTCCAGCACGTGCCGGCGATCGGCAAACCACGGTCGCAGCACCGCCAGGATCGGCTCGCGATTGCGCGCGCAGGCCGGCGAGCTCGGCCGCTCCATCGGATCAGACCGCCGGACGGCCCCGTAGCACGCGCGCCGGCAGCATCAGCAGCGCACCGAGGAAGGCGAACACCGCGCCCACCGTGATGCCGACCAGCCGGAACGGCAGCGCGAGCAGCCACACGATGGGGTACAGCACCAGCGCCAGCAGGGCGATCGGCCAGCAGAACACCAGCAGCAACAGCCAGAGCAGAAAACCGACCATGGCGCACCTCGCGGGCAGCGGTATCGGAGCCGGCAGGATACGCCCTCAGCCGAACGGACTCACCCCGACGAGCAGCACATGCAGCCAGAAAGCGAACGCGGCCCAGGCCGCCACGCCGATCGCCACCGTCAGTACCGTGCGCGATGCCGGCCCCTTCGGGTAGCTGACGCCGGCCGCCCGATCGCGCCGCCGCGACACCATGAAATCGGCCACCGCCCAGATCAGGAAGGCGCCGAACAGCAGCACGTCGTGCAGCATGCCGGCGGCCAGCAGGTGGCCGAACGCCCACAGCTTCACCGCCGCCAGCATCGGATGGCCGAGCCGCGCCTTGATCGCGTTGCCCGGCACGTAGGCCGCCGCCAGCAGCACGAAGGCAATCAGGGTGAACAGCGCGTTGAGGTGGCGCAACGTCATCGGCGGCGCCCACACCAGCACCGGATGCTGGCGCGCCAGGCCGAAGCCCCACACCAGCACCACGAAACCGGCGATCGACACCAGCGCGTAGAGGCCTTTCCAGCCGTTCACGCCGAGCCGGGCGATCTGCTGCGTGCGCCAGCCATCGGCGAACAGGCGGATCGAGTGCACGCCGAGGAACAGCGCCAGACCGAGGATCAGCATCGCCATGGACATCGCTCCGCAGAGGGTGCGGCAAGTATAGGCGCCGACGGGGCCACCATGCGGCGTCTGCAGCCCGTCCGGGATCGCCCGCTCCTCGTCCCCGCGCGTTCAGGGTCCGGTGCAGGCCCGGCCCTGCCGGCGACATCAATCCGCAGCGTGCACCCGCACGATCAGCGCCAGCGCTTGCGCCGCCAGCGCCACGTCGCCGGCAGGCGGTGCACCGGGCAGCCAGCTGTCGCCCGCGGCGAGCGTGCCGGCGGGCGTCACGATCGGCCCCTGCACGGCGTAAAGCAGCACCACGTCGGCAGGACAGACGTGTCTGCCGGAACCCCGCCATACCTCGACGCCGCCGCTGGCGCGGCCGCGCCGCAGCATCAGGTTGAAGTCGCGCGTGGCGCCATCGGCTAGCAGCCTGTCGGGCTTTGCTGGTCGAGGCGAGAAGTCGGCTGTGCGAGGACGGATTTTAGACGTTTCGTCGGCCCATGGTGGTTCCATGGGGCGGCGAAGCGGCGGAAACAGGGGCCGCACCGCCGGACTCGCAGCCCGGCCGAGCAAAGTCCGACAGGCTGCCAGCGCCACGGCCACCTCGGCCTCGCCGGGAAACGCGAACGGCGCGCACGGCGTGGTGAGGTCGTGGACCTGCGTGCCATCCAGCGTCATGCGGAAGCCGACGCCGTCGATCAGCACGATGGTCCGGTCCACGCCGGGAAAGCGCGAGAACGGCGCGGCACCGACCACGTCGGCCAGGCTCACGCGCCACAGGAAATCCTCCGGTCCCGCGCCCGGTGGCATCACGGCGATCTCGCGGGTGATGCCAAGCCCGTTGCGCCACGGCACCGGCACCAGCGCGTCGGCGCGCAGGAGGCGGCCGGCGCTCACGCGGCGCGCTCGATCGCGCGTGCGAACGGCGGCAGCGCCTGCAGCATGCGCTCGCCGTAGCGCTTGACCACCACGCGGCGGTCCAGCAGCACGATGCGGCCGCGGTCGGTCTCGTTGCGGATCAGCCGGCCGCAGTACTGGATCAGCAAGCGCGTGGCCTCGGGAATGGTCACCTCGATGAACGGATTGCGCCCGCGCGACTCCAGCCATTCGGCGTAGGTGGCGCCGACCGGATCGGTGGGCACGGCGAACGGCAGCTGGGTGATCACCACCGTCTCGCAGAACTTGCCCGGCAGGTCCAGGCCTTCGCCGAACGAGGCCAGTCCGAACAAGGTGCTGCCCTTGCCGGTCTCGATGTCGGCGCAGTGCTCGGCGACCAGCTGCGACTTGCCCAGCGAGCCCTGCGCACGGACCTTGCGCACCAGCGCGATCGGCAGTTTCTGCAGCACGCGGTCGAGCTTGATGCGCGAGGTGAACAGCACCAGGTTGCCGGCGTCCCAGTCGAGGTGTTCGGCCAGCCATTCGGCCACTTCCTCCGCGTGCGCATCGCGCGCGTCGGGCAGGGTGCGCATGGCCGGCACCTCCAGCCGCGCCTGCGCCGCGAGATCGAACGGCGAGGGCAGGCTCAGCGTCACCGCCTCGTCGGGCAGGCCCACCGCATCGGCGAAATGGCGGAAGTTGCCGCCGGCGCTGAGCGTGGCCGAAGTCATCACCACGCCGCTGGCGTTGCCCCACAGCACGCTGCGCAGCATGTCCGCGGCGGACACCGCCGAGGCGTGGCAGACCAACTGCTGGTCGCCGGCCAGGGTGACCCAGCGCGCCAGCGGCGGCGCGTGCTCGTGGTCGCTGGCCGACCACGCACGCCAGCAACGCGACTGCTTCTCCAGCCGCTCCAGCGCCATGCCCAGCTCGCGCGACAGCGCCTCCTGGGTCGGGCCGCCCTCGCTCATCTCCAGCACGGCGCGGCGCACCGCGGTGAGCCAGCGCTGCACTTCGGCCGTATGGACGGCCAGAATGCGGGCGTGTTCCACCCAGCCTTCCGGCAGCCGGCCCATCGAGCCGCGATACATCGGTTCGCTCTCGCCGGGGTCGGGTACCCAGCTCAGGCGGATCTCGCGCTCCAGCTCCTCCAGCGCGTCGCTCAGCTCCTGCAGTTTCGCGTCGCCCTGGTCGAGGCCGAGCTTGCCCAGCGACTCCTTGTCGGTGAGCGAATAGGCCGCGTGCACCTGTCGACCGAGCCGGCTCAGTTGGCGCACCGCCGTGCCCATGAACACCTCGGCGGTGCCGCGGTCGATCGCCTTGGCGGCGACGTGGTGGCCTTCGTCGAACACGTACAGCGTCTCGTCCGGCTTGGGCAGGATCACGCCGCCCCAGCTGTCCTCCTCGCTGCCGGGCATGGTGAGGTCGGCCAGCACCAGATCCTGGTTGGCCACGATGATCTCGGCGTCGGCCACCGCGCGGCGCGCGGCGAAGAACGGGCAGCCCATGAACTGCGCGCAGCGGCGGCCGGTGCAGCCGCCGGCGCTGGTGGTGATCATGCCGCGCAGCAGGTCGCCGACCGGCTCGGGGGCCGCATCCATGTCGCCGTCCCAGCGGCCGGTGTCCAGCGCGGTGAGCAGCTTGCCCAGCACGGCCTTGTCGCGCGCGTCCGGCGGGCGCGTCCACAGCGCCAGGTCGGTGTCTAAGCCCAGCCCCAGCTGCGCGTCGGCGGCCAGGCTGTTGCCGGCCATCAAGAGGTTGCGCGGGCACACGTAGCGGCCGCGGCCCTTGGCCAGCGCCACCTTGGCCTCGATGCCGTTGAGCGACAGGTACAGCGGGATGTCCCGCTGCACCAACTGCTCCTGCAGCGCCACTGTGGCGGTGGCGATCAGCAGCTTCTTCTTCTGCGCCCGCGCCACCGCGTGGCCGGCGATCAGGTAGGCCATCGACTTGCCGGTGCCGGTGGGTGCCTCGATCACCGCCACGCCGCCGGGTTCGGCCAGCGCCTTGGCTACCTCGGCAATCATCCGCCCCTGGGAAGCACGCGCGCGGAAGCCCGGCAGCCCGTTCTTGAGGCGGCTGTAGGCGGCGCGGATGGCGTCTTTGGTGGCGTCGGTGAGCAAGCGGGTAAAGCCCGGGCGGGAACGGTCGATAAGAGTCGATGAAGCGCGATCCGCGGTGGGCGCGAGGCTCGCGGCAAGCGTCCAGTTTATCGGATCGGGTTGGGTCGACCGCCCACGGGATCGCCATGAAGGATCATCATCACCCCATGAAGATCCCCTCCGACCCAGTGCCCGGTCGCGCGACCGTCAGCCCGGTGGCCTGGCTGGAACGGCTGCTGGAAGCGTCCGGCCCTGCGGCGGTGGCGGCGGTGATCGTGGACAGGGTGCGCGCGGACCCGACGTGCCGGGCGGCCACCGTGCTGTGGTGGCTGCCCGGCCAGCCCCAGCCCGAATGCCATCCCGCCACCCGGCCGGGCGCGGCGGAGATGGCGCTGGTGCGGCGTGCGCTGGACAGCGAGGGGCTGCAGCTCGATCCGGCGCTGTCGCTGCTGACCTGCCGGCTGTGCCGGCCCGGTGCGGCGGCGCTGCTGGTGCAACTGGACGCGGACGCCGCCGGGGTGCCGCCCGAACGGCAGTTGCCGCTGGCTTGGCTGCAACTGGCCGGGCGCCAGCTGCAGCGCGCGCTGGAACTGACCGACCTGCAGCGCTCGCACGACCGGCTCGAGCGCTCCGAAACCCTGCAGCGCGCGCTGCTGAGCATCTCCGACCTGTCCGGCTCCGAGCTGGAGATGCCCGACATGCTGCTGGGCATCCACGGCATCGTCGGCACGCTGATGTACGCGGAGAACTTCTTCATCGTGCGCTACGACGCCGAACGCGGCACGATGCGCTTTCTCTACTACGCCGACAGCGAGGACGAGGCGGGCCAGCCCGATGCGGACATGCCGATGGCGCGCCTGCACGGCAGCCTCACCTGGCACCTGCTCACCGGCAGCCGGCCGCTGATGGGTGCCATCGAGGAGATCGACCGCCAGCTCGGCGGCACGCTGCGCCCGATCGGGCCGCAGTGCCGGCACTGGCTCGGCGTGCCGATGCTGCGCGGAGGCGTGGCACGCGGTGCGCTGGTGGTGCAGACCTACGAGGAGGGCATCCGCTACAGCGCCGCCGATCGCGCGCTGCTGCAGTTCGTCGGCAGCCACATCCTCACCGCGCTGGAGCGCAAGCAGGGCAAGGACGATCTCGAGCGTCGCGTGCGCGAACGCACGCTGGAGCTGGCCGAGCTCAACCGCGGCCTGCAGCAGCAGGTGGTCGAGCGCCAGCGCGCCGAGCGACTGCAGGCGGCGCTGTTCCAGATCGCCCAGCTGGCCACCGCCGACATCGACCAGCAGACCTTCTGCCAACAGGTACACGCCATCGTCGGCAGCCTGATCAACGCGAAGAACTTCTTCATCGCGCTGGTCGACGAAGCTTCCCGCACGCTGAGCTTTCCCTACGCGGTCGACGTGACCGGCGAGTCCTACCTCGCCCGGCCGCTCAGCCGCGGGCTGAGCGAGTACGTGCTCCGGCACGGTGCGCTGGTGGTCGATCGCGCCGGCATGGACCGCATGATCGAGTGCGGCGAGATCGACGCCCATTCCACCGGTACGCCGTCGATCTGCTGGCTCGGCGTACCGCTGTGGGATGGCGACCATGCGATCGGCCTGGTCGCGGTGCAGAGCTACACCGAGCAGATCACCTACGGCGAAGCCGAGCAGGAGCTGCTGGGTTTCGTCGCCTCGCAGATCGCCACCAGCCTGCAGCGCCGCCGCGCCGCCGATGCCCTGCAGCATGCCTATGCCCAGCTGGAGCTGCGCGTGCACGAGCGCACCCACGCCCTGCGCCAGGAGATCGGCGAACGCGAGCGCGTCCAGCAGCAGCTGCGCCACCAGGTGATGCACGATCCACTCACCGGCCTGCCCAACCGCGACCACCTGCGCGAGCGCATCGAGCGCAGCCTGGCGCTGGTACGCGACACCCGCGGCGCGCGCTGCGCCCTGCTGTACATCGACGTGGACCGCTTCAAGGTGATCAACGACAGCCTCGGCCACCTCGCCGGCGATGCCGTGCTGAAAGAGGTGGCGCAACGCCTGCAGGGCTGCGTGCGCGAGCCGGACGTGGTGGCGCGGCTGTCCGGCGACGAGTTCGCGATCCTGCTCGACCGCGTCGACGGGCCGGCCACCGCCGCGGCGGTGGCCGATCGCGTGCTGCAGGCGCTGGGCCGGCCGCTGCCGGTGGCCGGCCGCGAACTGCAGCCCAGCGCCAGCCTGGGCATCGCGCTGGGCGACCATCGCTACGGCCAGGCCGACGAACTGCTGCGCGATGCCGACATCGCGCTGTACCGGGCCAAGGAACTCGGCCGCAAGCGCTATGCGCTGTTCGACGACACGCTGGCGAAGAACCTGGTCGACGAATTGAGCATGGAGGGCGAGTTGCGGCTGGCGCTGCAGCGCGACGAGTTCCAGCCCTACCTGCAGCCGATCTGCCGGCTGCAGACCGGCGAGCGGGTGGGCTACGAGGCGCTGCTGCGCTGGCACCATCCCGAGCGCGGCGTGCTGCCGCCGGGCGCGTTCCTCAAGGTGGCCGAGGACTGCGGGCAGATCGAGCCGATCGACTGGCAATTGTTCGAGCGCGCCTGCGTGGCGCTGACCCGGCTGCCGGGGCACGGCAGCTTCCTCACCTTCAATGTGTCGGCGCTGCATCTGCGCCATGCCGATTTCGACCAGCGCCTGCTGGCGATGATCGGGCGCAGCGGCCTGGCGCCCACGCGGGTGATTGTGGAGGTCACCGAGGGCTCGCTGCTGGACGATCCCGAGCGCGTGCGCGGCACGCTCGAACGCCTGCGCCAGGCCGGCGTGGGCGCGGCGCTGGACGATTTCGGCACCGGCTATTCCTCGCTCAACTACCTGCACTCGCTGCCGCTGCGCATGCTGAAGATCGACCAGACCTTCGTGCAGGCGCTGGATGCCGGCAGCACCAACAGTTCCACCGTGGTCGAGGCGATCCTCGCGCTGGCGCACGCGCTGGAGATCCAGGTGATCGCCGAGGGCATCGAGACGCCGCGCCAGCGCGCGCTGCTGCAGGACATGGCCTGCGAGCTGGGGCAGGGCTTCCTGCTCGGCCGCCCGCACCCGCTGGCGCACTGGCTGGGCGAGCCGGCCTGAGCGTGCTCAGTTGCCGCCGGCGATCTGCCGCAGCGCCTGCTCGAACACTTCAGGCGGCTGGCCGCCGGAGATCAGGTGCTGGCGGTTGATGATGATCGCCGGTACCGAATGGATGCCGGCGCGCTGGAAGAACTGCTCCTGCGCACGTACCTCGGTGGCGTAGCGGTCGCTGGCAAGCACCGACCGCGCCTCGTCGCCGTCCAGCTCCACTGAGGCAGCCACCTGCGCCAGCACTTCGTGGTCGCTGACGTCCTCGCCGTCGGTGAAATACGCCGTGAGCAGCGCGCGCTTGAGCGCGTGCTGGCGACCGCTGTCCTCGGCCCAGTGCAGCAGGCGATGGGCATCGAAGGTGTTGTAGATGCGCCGCGTGTCCTGGTTGGCGAAGGTGAAGCCCACCGCCGCGCCGCGCTGGCGGATGTTTTCCTGGTTCTGCGCCAGCTGCTCGCGCGTCATGCCGTACTTCCTGGCGATGTGCCCGCCCACGTCCTCGCCTTCGGCCGCCATCTGCGGGTTCAGCTCGAACGGCTGGAAGTGGATCTCGGCGCGCACCTCGTCCTTCAGCGCATCGAGCGCGCGCTCCAGCGAGGCCAGCCCCACCGCGCACCAGGGGCAGGAGACGTCGGAGACAAAATCGATGCGCAGGGTCTGTGGATGGGTCATGGGAATCCGGAGTGTGACGGCCGGCGAAAAGATTGGGGTGGGCCGGACCGGTTCAAGGGCGATAGTCGTGCGGACATGCCCTGGTTCTTCTCGGTGTCGCAACCAGCGAGACTTCGACGCTTACACTAGGGATGCTCTGATCAACCAGGTGCAGGTAGTTGATCAGAGCATCCCTAGACGACCACGCAGAATTGATTCTTCCGGCCCAGCCCAGGGCGACGAGCAACGGATATTCGCCCATGTATCTGCCGCGCTTCCAAATACAACGCGATATTGCGCATGCCGCTGCACGGGCCCGCGCAAGAAGCGTGCGACACGCATGAAGACCCGCGCCCGGATCGCCACATGGCAGCGCTTGCGGCAGCAGCCGACGTGGAAGCTGCTGGCCGCCGACAACGCGCCGTCGATTGCCGCATTGCTGCAGTACTTGCTGCTCGACGCCGAGCGTCAGCTGCCGGCATCGCTGTTGCATGAGCGGCTTGAGCGCGAGCTGGAGGATCTGCGCGGACACGGGCATGTGTTGCCGCGCGCCGCCCAGGCCTATGTCGCCGAATGGCTGGCGGCCGGCTGGCTGGAGCGGCGCTTCCCGGACGGCGCCAGCGAGGAGCAGTACGAGCTGTCCACCCAGGCGATCGGTGCGCTGCGCTTCCTCGGCAGCCTGGACGCCAGCCGCAGCGTGGCGACCGAAAGCCGGCTCGCGCTGGTCATCCAGCAGCTGGTGCAGCTGGCCCGGCAGACCGACGGCGACCCGCACAGCCGGCTGGCCGAGCTGCAGGCCGAGCGTGCGCGCATCGACGCGCAGATCGCCGCGGTCAGCGAAGGCCGGGTGGAGGTGCTGGACGATACCCGTGCACTGGAACGGGCACGCGAGATCATCGCGCTGGCCGACGAGCTGGCCGAGGATTTCCGCCACGTGCGCGACGATTTTCAGCAGCTGGACCGCGACTTCCGCGAGCGCATCATCGACGACGAGCGCCAGCGCGGCGAGCTGCTGGAGGCGCTGTTCGCCGGCGTCGACGTGATCGCCGAAAGCGAATCGGGGCGCAGCTTCGACGCGTTCTGGCGGCTGCTCACCGACGCCGAGCAGAGCGGCCAGCTGGAAGCGGCGGTGGATGCGGTGACCGGCCGCGGCTTCGCACGCAAGCTGGACCGGCGCGAGCGCAGCTTCCTGCTGCACCTCACCCGTACCCTGCTCGATCGCGGCGGCCACGTGCACGATGTGTTGCAGCATTTCGCGCGCAGCCTGAAAAGCTTCGTGCAGAGCCGCGCCTACCTGGAACAGCGCCGCCTGCATCAGCTGCTGAAACAGACCCAGGCCGAGGCGCTGAAACTGCGCGACCGGGTGCGCAGCAACGAAGGCATCGACTACACGCTCACCCTGAGCAGCGCGCGGTTGCACTCGCTGTCGCGCTGGCGGCTCAACGATCCGCGCACCAGCCAGGTCGACGGTGCCATCGTGCGCGCCGAGGGTGCGGCGATCACGCTGGACAGCGTGGGCGAACTGGTGGCGCAGTCGGAGATCGATTTCCGCACCCTGAAACAGCGCGTGCACACGCTGCTGGCCGATCATGCGCAGTGCTCGGTGGGCACCGTGCTGCAGCACTATCCCGCCGAACAGGGTCTGGGCAGCGTGGTCGGCTATGTGGCGCTGGGCAGCCGTCACGGCCTGCGGGTGCCCGACCGTTTCGAGCCGGTGAGCTGGCGCGGCGAGGACGGCCACGAACGCCGCGCCCGCATTCCCCTGCTGTACTTCCTCAAGGAAAAACGCGATGAACTGGTCTGAGGACATGGCCGGGCCGGACCCGGCCAACCCGCCATCGGAAAGCGTCGGCGATGCCGGCCTGTTCCCCGGCGACAGCGGCAGCCTGCCGTTCGAGGCGCGCCGCGTGCTGTGCCAGTTGCTGGCCGGCCCCAGCGTCGATGCCGAGCGCCACGCCCTGCTGTGGCCGGTGCTGCTGCGCGAGGAAACCGCCATCCGGGCACGCCTGTGCGAACTGTTCCTGGAACTGGTGCTGGACCGCGACCTGCGCGTGGCCTTCGTGCGCCAGGCCGATACCGGCGAGCTGGAAACGCCGACCCTGCTGCGTTCCAGCCCGCTCACCTTCATCGACTCGGTGCTGCTGCTGACCCTGCGCCAGCGCCTGGCCGAGGCCGAGGCGCAGGGCCAGCGCGCGGTGGTGGAGGTGGACGAGCTGCACGCGCAGCTGGCCGTCTACGAACCGCCGCAGGGCACCGACCGCGCCGGCTTCACCAAAAAGCTCAACGCCGCCATCGAGAAGATGAAAAAGAACAACGTGCTGCAACCGATCCGCGGCAGCGAGGGCCGCCACGAGGTGTCGCCCACGCTGAAACTGCTGTTCTCCGCCGAGGACGTGCAGGCGCTGGGCGCGGTCTATCGCGAGCACCTGGCCGGCCCCCGCAGCGTCGACGATCCCACGCCGGAGGAGGACGACTGATGGCCAAGGCCGACACCCACGCGTCGCTGTTCCTCGGCGACCTGCCCACGCCGCGCGAGGAACAGTTCCGCATGCGCCGCCTGCAGGTATTCAACTGGGGCACCTTCTCCGGCCTGCATGACGTGCCGATCGCCGAGCGCGGCTTCCTGTTCGTCGGCCGTTCCGGCTCGGGCAAGTCGACCCTGCTCGATGCGATGTCGGCGCTGCTGGTGCCGCCCGCGCTGGTCGATTTCAATGCCGCCGCGCGCGAGGCCGAGCGCAGTGGCCGCGATCGCTCGCTGGTGTCCTACGTGCGCGGCGCCTGGGCCGACCAGCATGACGAGGACTCCGGCGAGGTCGCCACCCAGTACCTGCGCCGCGGCCCGGTGTGGTCGGCGCTGGCGCTGGAATACCGCAACGCGCTGGGCCGCTGCGTGACCCTGGTGCGGCTGCTGTGGATTCGCGGCAACAGTTCCACCGCCGCCGACGTGACCAAGCACTTCATCGTCGCCGAGCGGCCGTTCGACCTGGCCGTCGAGCTGGAAGGCTTCGACCTGGACCTGCGCCGGCTCAAGCAGCGCCTGGCCGACGTGCACCACCACGACAGCTTCAACGCCTATGCCGAGCGCTTCCGCCGTCTGCTCGGCATCGGCAACGACACTGCGCTGCGCCTGCTGCACAAGACGCAGTCGGCGAAGAACCTGGGCGACCTCAACCATTTCCTGCGCGATTTCATGCTGGAGCGTCCGGAAACCTTCGCCGTGGCCGACCGCCTGGTGGCCGAATTCGCCGAGCTGGACGAGGCGCACAAGGCGGTGGTCACCGCGCGCGAACAGATCGAGACCCTGCGCCCCGCGCGGGCGGCCCATGAGCGGCTGATGGCCGTGCGGCGCGAGCGCGGCGAACTGGACGAGCTGCTGGCCGGCATGGACGGCTATCGCGAGCGTCAGCGGCTGCGGCTGCTCGACGAACGCCTGGCCGAACTGGACACGCTCGACCGCGGCCTCGAAGGCGAGGAAGGCCGTTGCCAGCAACAGCTGGATCAGCACCAGCGCGACCTTGGCGAGCTGCAGGCGCGCCACCGCGAGCAGGGTGGCGATCGGATCGAGCAACTGGAACGCGAGCACGACAGCGTAGCGCGCGAGCGCGACACCGGCGTGCGCCATCGCGGCGTGGCCGATGCCGCCTGCCGGCAACTGGGCTGGCAGCTCGCCGACACCCCGCAGGGTTTTGCCGAACAGCTCGCGCGCTCGCGCAGCCTGCTCGATGCCGGCCAGGACGCTGCCGCCCATGATGACCAGCGCATGCTGGAACTGGGCATGCACAAGAGGCAGGCCGAAGACGCCTTTGCCAGCGCGCGTGCCGAGATCGCCGCGCTGGAAGCGCATCCGTCGAACATCCCCGCGCATCTGCAGGCGCTGCGCCGCCGCCTGTGCGCCGCGCTGGGTCTGGCCGACAGCGCCCTGCCGTTCGCCGGCGAGCTGATCCAGGTACGGGCGGACGAGCAGGCGTGGAGCGGCGCGATCGAGCGCCTGCTGCACGGCTTCGCGCTGTCGCTGCTGGTGGACGAACGGCATTACGCCAGGGTCGCCGCCTGGGTCGATGCCACCCACCTCGGCGGCAAGCTGGTGTACCACCGCATCGGTGCGGCGGATGCGCTGAACGCGTCCGCGCCGCCGCCGCGTTCGCTGCGGCACAAGCTGGAACTGGCGCCGCACGCACATCAGGAATGGCTGCATGGCGAACTGCTGCGGCGCTACGACTACGCCTGCGTGGACAGCGTGCAGGCGCTGCAACGCAGCGAACGCGCGATCACCGCGCAGGGCCAGATCAAGCACGGTCGCAGCCGGCACGAAAAGGACGACCGCCACGCGGTCGGCGATCGCCGCCACTGGGTGCTCGGCTTCGACAACCGCGACAAGCTGGCGCTGTACCAGGCCGAAGCCGCCGCGCTGGCGCAGCAGATCGCCGAGGCCGACCGCACCATGGCGGCGATCAAGGCCGAACGCGTGGAGCGTGCCAGTCGCACCGCTGCGGCGCAGTCGCTGGCCAACCTGCGCTGGAGCGACATCGACGTCGCGCCCCTGCTGACCCGACTGGATGCGATCGAGGCCACGCTGAAGGAACTGCGCGAAGGCAGCGCCACGCTGCGCGAGCTGGGCGAGCGGATCGAGGCGAAGGGCAGGCAGGTGAGGCAGGCGGAGAACGACCTGCTCGATGCGCGCGCTCGGCGCAAGTCCCATCGTGGCGAGCATGACGCCCGCCGTGCCGAGCGCGACCGCTGTTTCGAAGCGGTCGCGACCATGCCACTGACGCCCTTCCAGCAGCAGGGACTCGACGGACGATGCGACGGGGGCGCCGCCTTGACACTGGGCAACCTGGAAGCGCAGCTGCGTGGCATCGAACGCGGTTTGCAGAATGCAAACAGTGAGCTGCAGGAT
Source organism: Dyella sp. KRB-257 (assembly GCF_049445995.1). Classification (NCBI taxonomy): domain Bacteria; kingdom Pseudomonadati; phylum Pseudomonadota; class Gammaproteobacteria; order Lysobacterales; family Rhodanobacteraceae; genus Dyella; species Dyella sp. KRB-257. The sequence continues at coordinate 13,998 of NZ_JBMSDZ010000007.1, forward strand.
GAGGCCGGCAGACTGGCCCACGCGATCGTCACCGCTTTCGAATCCTTCCGCCGCCGCTGGGTGCAGGATGCGGGCGACGTACAGGCCAACCTGGAAAGCGCGGCGGATTTCTTCGCCCGGCTGGAGCGGCTTGAGCGCGACGGCCTGCCGGCGCACGAGGCGCGTTTCTTCGACATGCTGCGCACCCAGAGCGGACAGAACCTGGTGGCGCTGCAGACGCATATCGCCCAGGCGCACAAGGCGATCCGCGCGCGCATGGAGGACGTCAACGCCAGCCTGGAGACGGTGCCGTTCAACCGCGGCAGCATCCTGCAGATCAAGCCGGAGGATCGCCGCCTGCCGGAGGTGACCGAGTTCCGCCAGCAGTTGCGCGACGTGCTGGCGCACCAGCGCACCGACGACCGCGAGCGCGCCGAGGCGCAGTTCGAGGGCCTGCGCAAGCTGGTCGCGCGGCTGGCCTCGACCGACCCCGAGCACAAGCGCTGGCGCGAGCAGGTGCTGGACGTGCGCCTGCACGTGGAGTTCATCGGCGAGGAGCGCGACGCGCAGAGCGGCCGCCAGCTGGAGGTGTACCGCAGCGGCGCCGGCAAGTCCGGCGGCCAGCGGCAGAAACTGGCCACCACCTGCCTGGCCGCCGCGCTGCGCTACCAGCTCGGCGACGAGGATGGCGGCGTGCCGCAGTACGCGGCGGTGGTGCTGGACGAGGCGTTCGACAAGGCCGACAACGAATTCACCGCGATGGCCATGCGCATCTTCGAGAACTTCGGTTTTCAGATGATCGTGGCCACGCCGCTGAAGTCGGTGATGACGCTGGAGCCGTTCATCGGCGGGGCCTGCTTCGTCGAGATCGACGGCCGCCACGATTCGCGCGTGCTGATGATCGAATACGACGCCGCCAGTCAGCGCCTGGACCTGCCGCGCGCCGCACGCGAAGGCGACGATGCGCAGCCCTGAGCAGGTCGTCGCGCTGCTGCGGGCCAGTTGGCGGCGTCATGCCGGCGACTGGCTCGGTGGCGGCGGCGACTGGCCGTTGCGGGTATCGCTGGCAGCGCCGGGCGAGCGTCAGGCGGGTGCACACTGGGCGGCGTTCGAGGCATGGCGCTCGGAGTGGCAGGACTGGCGCGGCGGCGAGGTCAGCTGGGTCGAGCGGCGCTGGCCGCTGCTTGGTAGCCAGGCGGTACCGGAAGCCCTGTCGTTGCCCGACGCCGCGGCGCTGGCCGAACTGCTGGGCGAAGCCGCGCGCTGGCAGCGCGCCCGCGCGCGGTTCGACGCGTGGGCGCCACGCTGGCCGGCACTGGCCGCCGCGTTGCGCCGTCAGTACACCTTGCTGGCTGATGCCGACGACACCGAGTTCGCCCGGCTCGGCGACATGCTGGCGTGGCTGCAGGCGCATCCCGCGTCGAACCTGTTCGCGCGCCAGCTGCCGGTGGCCGGACTGGACAGCAAGTGGCTGGAGACCCGTACCGGCCTGCTCGGCGACTGGCTGCGCACGCTGGCCGGCTTGCCGCGCGACACCGATTTCCAGCAGGCCAGCGGCCTGCGTCGCGAGCCGGACCGGTTGCGCATGCGCGTGCTCGATCCCGCCTTGCGCGCACGCGTCGGTGGCCTGGGCGACATCCATGCGCCGATCGACGAACTGGCCGCGCTGGCCTTGTCGGTGCGGCGCGTGTTCATCGTCGAGAACAAGCAGACCGGCCTGGCCTTCGACGACCTGCCCGGGTCCGTGGTGCTGATGGCGCGTGGCTACGCGGTGGAGCGTCTGCACGAACTGCCGTGGTTGCGGGCGGCGCAGGCGGTGCATTACTGGGGCGACCTGGACACCCACGGCCTTGCCATTCTCGGCCGCCTGCGCGGGCACCTGCCGCAGGCGGCCTCGCTGCTGATGGACGAGGCGACCCTGCTCGCCCATCGCGCCTTGTGGGTGACCGAGCCGCAGCCGCACCGCGCCGACGCCATCGACCATCTGGATGCCGTCGAGCAGGCGCTGTACCGCGACCTGCGCGGCGACCGCTGGGGCGTGCGGGTGCGGCTGGAGCAGGAGCGGATCGGCTGGGACGTGGCGTGGGGACGGATTCTCGGTTGCCTCAGCCAACCGGGAATTGATGGGGGCTGATCGATCAAGGTCGTTGAAGGGCGCGCGCCGGAAATGTATGGGAAGCGGCCGCGGCTTTCCTTTCCTGGCGGGATGGCGTCGCTGCCCGCTGCGACCGTGCCGCAGCTGCCGTGCTCCACCGTGCAGCGCTCAGGTTGGCGCGGATCAGGTGCCCCGAAGTTGCCGCGCTTTTTCCGCCGCGCTGTCGCCAAACAGGTCCGGCAGCGTGTCGAGAATTGGATGGTCCAGGCCGCCTGCCCGCATGTCGCGCGCCAGCGTCTGCTCGTTGTCGGGAAGCAGGCCCCACAGGAAGGCATCGATGGCGGCGTGCGGATGCTCGCTGCGGATCAGCGGCATCGACAGCGACAGCGCGATGGCGTCGGGCCGGCGCCGCCACGCGTCGTCGTAGGCGAAGCGCAGCCTTCCGGCGCGGTCGCGTTCGACCGTGCCCATCGGCGTGCCATTGAGGCAGGCGAGCAGGCGCGGCTTCGTCATCGCGGCCGGCCTGCTGACGACTCTCGCGCACGATGGCGCCGATGTCTTGCGGTGTCCGGATCTGCACGGTGGCATCCTCATGTCGCTGTACGGCGACATTTTGGATTGTCGCCGAACGCCGACATCTCAGCTTTGTCAGCGTACGGTGACAACAGGCGGGTTTTCTCTCGGGATCAGCCGCCCACCATGCTCCGTGCTACCGCCTCGGCCACCTTGATACCGTCGACGCCGGCCGAGAGGATGCCGCCGGCGTAGCCCGCGCCTTCGCCGGCCGGGTACAGGCCGGCGGTGTTGAGGCTTTGCAGTGTGTCGTCACGCTTGATGCGGATCGGCGAGGAGGTGCGCGTCTCCACCCCGGTGAACACCGCGTCGTGCATGGCGAAGCCCTTGATCTGCCGGTCGAACGCGGGCATCGCCTCGCGGATCGCGGCGATCGCGTAGTCGGGCAGCGCGCTGTCCAGGCTGCCCGGCGTCACGCCGGGCTTGAACGAGGGCAGCACCTCGCCGAACTCGCGCGAGGCGCGGCCGGCCAGGAAATCGCCGACCAGCTGGCCGGGCGCGTTGTAGTTCTCGCCGCCCAGCACGTAGGCGCGACTCTCCAGCGCGCGCTGCAGGGCGATACCGGCGAGCGGGCTGCCGCTGCCGTCGAACGGCACGAAGTCGCTCGGATCGATACCCACCACGATCGCCGCGTTCGCATTGCGCTCGTTGCGCGAGTACTGGCTCATGCCGTTGGTGACCACGCGGCCGATCTCGCTAGTGGCCGCCACCACGGTGCCGCCCGGGCACATGCAGAAGCTGTACACGGCGCGGCCGTTCCCGGCGTGATTACCCTTGGCGTGGTGCACCAGCCTGTAGTCGGCCGCGCCCAGCAGTGGATGCCCGGCCTGCGGCCCGAAGCGGGCGCGGTCGATGATCGCCTGCGGGTGCTCCACCCGAAAGCCGATCGAGAACGGCTTGGCCTCCACGTAGACGCTGCGCGCGTGCAGCATGGCGAAGGTGTCGCGCGCGCTGTGGCCCACCGCCAGCACCACATGATCGCTGCGGATTTCCTCGCCGCCGGCCAGCACCACGCCGCGGATGCGCTGGCGATCGGTGCCTTCGGCCTGCAGGATCAGGTCGTCCACCTTCTGCTGGAAGCGGATCTCGCCGCCCAGCGACTCGATCGTGCCGCGCATGTGCTCGACCATCGTCACCAGCCGGAACGTGCCGATGTGCGGCTTGTTGATCCACAGGATCTCTTCCGGCGCGCCGGCCTTCACGAACTCCTCCAGCACCTTGCGGCCGTGGTGCTGCGGGTCGCGGATCTGGCTGTACAGCTTGCCGTCGGAGAAGGTGCCGGCGCCGCCCTCGCCGAACTGCACGTTCGATTCCGGATGCAGGTTGCGCTTGCGCCACAGGTCCCAGGTGTCCCTGGTGCGCTCGCGCACCGCCTTGCCGCGGTCGAGGATGATCGGGCGAAAGCCCATCTGCGCCAGCACCAGCCCGGCGAACAGACCGCACGGCCCCAGCCCGATCACGATCGGCCGGTGCACCCGCGTCGCCGGTGCCTGGGCGACGAAGCGGTAGCGCGTATCCGGCGCGGGGTGGACGTGCGCATCGTCGGCGAAGCGCGCGAGCACGGCGGCCTCGTCGGCCACCTCGACATCCAGCGCATAGATCAGCGCGATCGCCCCGCGCTTGCGCGCGTCGTGGCTGCGCTTGGCCACGGTGAAGCCGCGCAGCTCGCCCTTGCCGAGCTTGAGCCGCGTGCGGATCGCCTGCTCCAGGTCGGCGCCGCGGTGATCCAGCGGCAGCTTGAGGTCGGTCAGTCGCAGCATGCGAGGGGGTGCCCGGTCGATCGGTCGGAGGGCCGCCGCGTCGGGCAGCCGTCCGGTCATTGTCCGGGCCGCGCCATGCCGGAACAAGGCGCGCCCGCGCGACGCAGGCGCGGGCAGCAAAGGACAGCACCCGGCGGGGTCGGCGGGCGGGGAAGGGGGGACCTTCCCCGCCGGGCGCTGAAAAGCGTGGCTCAGCGGGCGATCACGCCGCGAGCAGGGTACGAAACTGTTCGCCGGTCGCCTGCGGGTGCAGCAACAGCAGGCGGGTGCCGGCATGGCTGGCGCGACGGCGGGCGGCCACGCGGCACAGTTGGCCGTCGTTGCTGGAGATCGCAATGGCGTCGGCCGGTACGGACGGCACCGGATGACGACACACCATGCCGTGCTGGGGGCCGCCGACGATGACGTATTCGATGATCTGGTTCATGGCCGTGTACTCGCTGGGGTCAAACGCATGGATGTGATGGATGCGAAGCGAGAAGCGGTGATCGACATGGGGAGGGGAGCCGCCTTTCTCTTCGCTGGAGAAGATGCAGGGCGCAGGCCAGCGTGCCGGGGGCAAATGCGAGGTCGATCACAGTTCGCGCGGCTGCTGCGCGCAGTGCCGCGGCGATGGCCGCGCATCGGCGTCATGACCCGCGCGATCGCCATGGCCACGCATCGGCGCTTCCACGGCACGCCCGCCATCGGGGCAGGCGCAGCACCGGGGACGCAAAACGCTTGTCCGATGCGGGTTCCGCGCTGCCTTCGCGTGGGCCTGGCGGTCGCTCGCGGAACGCTGGAATGGCCTGACGCGCGCGCCATGAGGCCACGACGGTGGCGTGCCGGTCACGCGCCGGGAGGGGCGCGCAGTGGCCTTTCGTTCAGGGGAAAAGCGCCGTTTCTGCGCTGGAAAGGCCCGGCGCGGCCGGCGCCGTGACCCGATCTGACGTATCGCGTCACCTTCGGCCGGGAAAGTGACGCGAACGCGGTGACCGGGAGGCGCGCCCGACGCGGTCAGCGCCGTTCGGCGGTGGCTTGCGGTGCCGCCGCCGGGGCGGATCGATCAGCTGCGACCGAGGAAATCCTGCTTACCGATGTCGGTACCGGCTTCGCGCAGGATGTTGTAGGCGGTGGTGCAGTGGAAGAACAGGTTGGGCAGCACGAAGTCCAGCAGGTAGGCCAGGCCTTCGAAGTGCAGCTCGCCGCTGCGCATCTTCAGGTGGATGGCGCGGGTCTCGCTGCCGTCGATCTGCTCGGCGCTGAAGCCCTTCACATAGGCGATCGCGCGCTCGATGCGCTCGTACACCTGGGCGAAGGTGGTCTCGTTGTCCTCGAACGCGGTCGGCTCCACGCCGGCGAGGCGGGCCACGCCGCGGGTCGCCATGTCGCAGGCGATCTGCACCTGCTTGACCAGCGGCAGCATGTCCGGCACCAGCCGGGTCTGCAGCAGCGTGGCGTCTTCCACCTGCTTGCCCTGGGCGTGGGCGTGGCCTTTCCTGAGCACGGCCGAGAGGTTGTTCAGCGCGCGCACAGCGACGGGAACGGAAGCCTGGTACATCGAGATCGTCATGGGTGGTGCTCCGTGGTTTGGTGGGAGGGAAGGTCGCTCACCGCCAGATGCAGCGCGGCGGCGTGGGAAGCGTGGGCCGGGTCGATCGGCGTGGCCGGCAGCGGCTCGATCTCGCCGTGGCGCGTGGCGCGCACGGCGGCCAGCAGCGCGAACACCAGCAGCAGCGCGGCCAGCAGGAACACCGCGCCCGGCACGTGCATGCGGCTGGCCGGGGCGATCGACCAGGCAAACACCTGGGCGAACAGGTACGGTCCGAAGATGCCGGCGAAGCTGCCCAGCGAGGTGTTGGCGCCCTGCAGGCGGCCCTGCTCGGACGGCTCCACCTGGCGCGTCATGATCGACTGGATCGGCGGATTGGCCAAGCCCCACAGCGCCATCAGCGGAATGCCGAGCAGGAACACCCAGCCCTCGGTGGCCAGCCCCATCAGCGCGAACGAGACGATGCCGCAGAGCATGCCGAACAGCAGCACCGGTCGCTCGCCGAAGCGCGGGGTGAGCCGTCGCGTCAACAGCGCCTGCACCAGCCCGTCGCAGGCGCCCACCAGCATCAGCACCAGGCCCACCGTCTGCGGGCCCCAGTGGTAGCGATAGTCCGCGTACAGCACGAAGGTGATCTGCAGCGCGTAGTGCGCCAGGAACAACAGGAAGCTCGCCACGCCCATGCCCAGCAGTCGCGGCGTGCGGCGCAGCAGCTTGAGCGCGCCGATCGGATGCGCGGTATGCAGCTCGAAACGCGCGCTGCGCCGCCCCGGCGGCAGCGACTCGGGCAGCACGAACAGGCCGTAGAGGAAATTGCACAGCGCCAGCGAACCGGCCACGTAGAACGGTAGCCGCAGGTGCATCGCGCCCAGCCAGCCGCCCAGGCCCGGCCCCAGCACGAAGCCCACGCCGAACGCGGCGCCCAGCAGGCCGTAGGCGCCGGCGCGCTTCTCCTTCGGCGTGATGTCGGCGATGTAGGCGTTGGCGGTGCTGAAGCTGGCCGCGGTCATGCCCATCACCGTGCGGCCCACGAACAGCAGCCACAGCGTGGGCGCCAGCGCCAGCACGAAAAAGTCGATCGCCAGCCCGAAGTTGGAGATCAGGATCACCGGCCGCCGACCGAAGCGGTCCGACAGCGCGCCCTGGATCGGCGAGAACACGAACTGGGTGATCGCGAACACCGTGCTCAGCACGCCCACCCACCACGCGGCGCGGGCGGTGCCGCCGCCGATCAGCTGCTCCACCAGGTGCGGCAGCACCGGAATGATGATGCCGAAGGCCAGTATGTCCAGCAGCACCGTCACGAAGATGAAGGCGAGGGCGGCACGGCGGGGAGCGGGCGTGGAGGCCAAGGCGGTTCGGGGTCGACAAGCGCGGAGCGCGCACGATAACCGAAGCGGCGTTGCGCTCGCAGTGCCGGTTCGTCGTCGCGGATGTCATTGCGGCGGCTGGGCCAGCTCGCGCGCATCGAGTACGCCGTCGTGGTTGCGGTCCAGCCGGCGGAACTGGCGGCGCAGGTTGGCCCGGTGCTGCACCAGGGTCACCGCCCGGCCGCGCTGGCCGGGCAGTTCGGACGGCTCCAGCGTGCCGTCGTGGTTGCCGTCCATGGCGAGGAAGCCGGTGCTGAGGCGATCGACGTACTCCTGCGTGCTGACCCGGCCGTCGCCATCGCGGTCGAACAGCTTGAGGTAGGCCGCCGGCGTTGCCTGCGCCCGGGCCTGTGTCGCTGCCACGGCGCAGGCGACGGCCAGCAGCTGCAGCTGCTTCTTCTTCAACGGCCGCGCGGCACGCCGATGAACTGCAGGAACTCGCCGCGCGTGCGCGGGTCGTCGCGGAACGAGCCCAGCATCTGGCTGGTCACCATCGACACGCCGCGCTTGTGCACGCCGCGGGTGGTCATGCACTCGTGGCTGGCCTCGATCACCACGGCCACGCCGCGCGGCTTGAGCGTCTCGTTGATGCACTGGGCGATCTGCGCGGTGAGCTTTTCCTGCACCTGGAAGCGGCGCGCGTAACCCTCCACCACGCGGGCCAGCTTGCTGATGCCCACCACGCGGCAGGTCGGCATGTAGCCCACGTGGGCGCGGCCGATGATCGGCGCCATGTGGTGCTCGCAGTGGCTCTCGAACTCGATGTCGCGCAGCACGATCATCTCGTCGTAGCCCTCCACTTCCTTGAAGGTGCGCTTGAGGTACTCGGCCGGATCGTCGGCATAGCCGGAGAACCAGTCGCCGTAGGCCTTCACCACGCGCCTGGGGGTGTCCAGCAGGCCCTCGCGGGCGGGGTCTTCGCCGGCCCAGCGCAGCAGGATGCGCACGGCCTCTTCGGCCTGCTCGCGGGTGACGTCGTGACGCGGTGTGTGGTCGCTCACTGGTGTGTTCCTGGAACGGATCGAGACGGGAAGTCTAACGGGGCGGCGTATTGCGGGCCGCACCGACGGTGTTCGCGGGAGACGGGCGGTGCGGCTGCCTTGCCGTATCCGCCATCGCGGATACGGCAAACTCCGATCACCGGATGCCGCCGCCGCTGCGCCAGGTTGCCGCAGGTCGGGGCGGCGAGGGCCTCAGGCCTCGCCGGGTTCCTCGTCGTCCGGGTCCGGCGCGGCCAGCTCGTCGAGCAGCGGCGCCGCCGCCTCGCCCGGCAGCGACTCCACCTCGCGCAGGCGGCGCTCGATGGCGCGGGTGCGCACGCCGGTGGCGTCGATGTGGCGGCCGGCCTCGTCGAGCTTCTTCTTCACCTTGTCCAGCACGTCGCCGAACTTGCCGAACTCGGTCTTCACCGCGCCGAGGATCTTCCACACCTCGCTGGAGCGCTTGGCGATCGCCAGCGTGCGGAAACCCATCTGCAGGCTGTTGAGCAGGGCGCTGAGCGTGGTCGGGCCGGCCACCGTGACGCGGTGCTCGCGCTGCAGCTGCTCGAACAGGCCGGGGCGGCGGATCACCTCGGCGTACAGGCCCTCGGTGGGCAGGTAGAGCACGGCGAAGTCGGTGGTGTGCGGCGGCGCCACGTACTTGGTGTGGATGCGCCTGGCCTCCTCGCGCACGCGGGTCTCCAGCGCGCGGCCGGCGGCATTGGCGGCGTCGGCGTCGGCGATCTCCTGCGCGTCGAGCAGGCGCTGGTAGTCCTCCACCGGAAACTTCGCGTCGATCGGCAGGTAGACGTGGTCGCCCTCGTCCTGGCCCGGCATGCGGATGGCGAACTCCACCCGCTCGTTGCTGCCCGGCACGGTGATCACGTTGGCGGCGTACTGCTCGGCGGCGAGCATGTCTTCCAGCAGCGCGCCCAGCTGCACCTCGCCGAAGATGCCGCGCTTCTTCACGTTGGTGAGCACGCGCTTGAGATCGCCCACGCCGGTGGCGAGGTTCTGCATCTCGCCCAGCCCGCGCTGCACCGCTTCGAGCCGCTCGGACACCAGCTTGAACGACTGCCCCAGCCGCGTCTCCAGCGTGCTCTGCAATTTCTCGTCGACGGTGGCGCGCATCTTTTCCAGCTGCTGCGCGTTGTCCTGCTGCAGGGCCTGCAGCTGCGCTTCCAGCGTGGCGCGCACGTCGCCCATGCGCTTTTCGTTGTCGGCGGTGAGCGCGGCCAGGCGCTGCTGCTGCTGCTCGCCGAAGCGGGTCAGCGCCAGGGTCAGCTCCTCGCGGCTGCGGTGGGCGTCGCCGGCGAGGCGCTCGGCCAGTTTCTGCAGACCGGTGTCGGTGCGTTCGGTGAGCTGGCCCAGCCGCTGGCCGAAGCCGTCGATGCGCTCGGCCTGCTGTTGCGACACGGTGTTCAGCTGCTCGCCCACGTGCACGCGGAAACGGTCGAAGCCCTGCTGCAACTCCTCGCGCCCGGCGCGCTGTTCCTCGCGCAGGGTGCGCTGCAGGCGTTCGCCGTCGTCCTTGAGCGCGTCGAGCTTCGCCTGCAGGCCGGCGTCGCCGCGTCCGCGCCACAGCTGGACGACCTGCAGGGCCAGGCTCGCCAGCACGGCGATGACGAGGACGATCAGCAGCAGCGGGGTGAGGGGCATGACGGCCTCCGGCAAGCGAAGCGGCCATTCTACGGCCTGCCGTCTCAGCACCTGGGACCGACCGCTCGACGCGCGCCCCGCGGCCGGATTATCGTCGACGCATCCGGGTGCTCGCGTGGCCCGGCCAGGCCGCCCTGCGGCCGGCGTCGCTCGGACGGTTCCGGGCGCCTACGTACATTCGAGGTCATCATGAGCGAGCCCGCGTCCCCGCGCCGTTTTGCGCGCATCGAACGTCTTCCCCCCTACGTGTTCAACATCACCGCCGAGCTGAAGATGGCGGCGCGCCGCCGCGGCGAGGACATCGTCGACTTCAGCATGGGCAATCCCGACGGCGCCACGCCGGCGCACATCGTGGACAAGCTGTGCACGGTGGCGCAGCGGCCGGACACCCACGGCTACTCCACCTCCAGGGGCATCCCGCGGCTGCGCCGGGCGATCGCGCACTGGTACGCCGAGCGCTACCAGGTGGAGATCGATCCCGAGCGCGAGGCGATCGTCACCATCGGTTCGAAGGAGGGCCTGGCGCATCTCATGCTCGCCACGCTCGATCGCGGCGACACCGTGCTGGTGCCCAATCCCAGCTATCCTATCCACATCTACGGCGCGGTGATCGCCGGCGCGCAGATCCGCTCGGTGCCGATGGCGCCGGGCATAGACTTCTTCGCCGAGCTGGAGCGCGGCATCCGCGAGTCGATTCCCAAGCCGAAGATGATGATCCTGGGCTTCCCCTCCAACCCCACCGCGCAATGCGTGGAGCTGGATTTCTTCGAGCGGGTGATCGCGCTGGCCAGGCAGTACGACGTGCTGGTGGTGCACGACCTGGCCTACGCCGACATCACCTACGACGGCTGGAAGGCGCCCTCGATCATGCAGGTGCCCGGCGCCAAGGACATCTCGGTGGAGTTCTTCACCCTGTCCAAGAGCTACAACATGGCCGGCTGGCGGATCGGTTTCATGGTCGGCAACGCCGAGCTGGTCGCCGCGCTGGCGCGCATCAAGAGCTACCACGACTACGGCACCTTCACCCCGCTGCAGGTGGCCGCAATCGCCGCGCTGGAAGGCGACCAGCAATGCGTGCGCGATATCGCCCGGCGCTACCAGCTGCGCCGCGACGTGCTGGTCAAGGGTTTGCACGAGGCCGGCTGGATGGTGGAGAACCCGCGCGCCTCGATGTACGTGTGGGCGAAGATTCCCGCACCCTACGCGCACCTGGGCTCGCTGGAGTTCGCCAAGAAGCTGCTGGCCGAGGCCAGGGTGTCGGTGTCGCCCGGCATCGGCTTCGGCGACTACGGCGACGACCACGTGCGCTTCGCCCTGATCGAGAACCAGGACCGCACCCGCCAGGCGGTGCGCGGCATCAAGGCGATGTTCCGCAAGGACGGCCTGCTGCCGGCCGTTGCCAGGGCGCCCGACGCGGCGGGCTGATCGGGATCGTCTGATGGGAGCGGCTTCAGCTGAAGCCGCGACTCGCTTCCGCTGCGGATCGCAGCCGGGTCGCTGCGGATTGCCGTGAGCGCCCTGCCTCAGGCCGCCGGCCGCAGTTCGTCCAGACTGCGCCGGCGTCGGGCCAGCGGCGCCAGCGCCAGCGCGGTGGCGGGCGAGGGCAGGATCAGCTCACGGCTGGCGCGGCCCAGTGCGGTGGGCTGCTCGCTCCAGTGGATCAGCTCCATCGCGCCGGTGTGGTCTTCCACCAGTGCGGTGCAGTGCTCCACCCAGTCGCCGTCGTTGAGGTAGAGCACGCCGTCGATGTCGCGCACCTGGCCGAAGTGGATGTGGCCGCAGATGTGGCCGTCGAAGCCGCGCTCGCGGGCGTCGTCGGCCACGCGTTGCTCGTAGGCGCGGATATAGGCCAGCGCCTTGCGCACGTGCGACTTCACGATGATCGACAGCGGCAGGTAGGGCATGTCCATGCGCCGGCGCCACGCGTTGACGCGGCGGTTGCCCCAGCAGACGAAGCGGTGCATCGCCTCGCCCAGGTGCAGCATCCAGCCGCGGCCGATCTGCGCGGGGTCGAACTCGTCGCCGTGGCTGACCCGGTAGCGGCGCCCGTCGGCGCCTTCGTGCACCGCCTCCAGCGCGATCCGCACGCCGCCGACATCCTGCCCGGCCAGGCCGCGCAGCGCCGCGTCGTGGTTGCCGGGGATGTAGGTGACCTCGACGCCGCGGCGGGCCATGTCGAGCACTTCGGCAATCACGGCGCCATGCTCGGCCTGCCATCCCATGCGCTTGCCCAGCGCTTCCAGGTCGATGATGTCGCCCACCAGGTACAGCCGCTCGCAGCGCAGCTGGCGCAGGAAGTCCAGCAGGTAGACTGCCTTGCAGTCGCGCGTGCCCAGGTGGACGTCGGAGATGAAGGCGCTGCGGCAGCGAAAGGTGGCCATGGCGTCGGTTCCCGGTGTGATCCGGGGCACCAGTGTCGGCGTGGCGCATCACCGCGCGATGGCGACGGGATTGCAGTGCGGTTGCCGCCGCCTCAGCGCAGTGCGCGGCGCGCAGCCGGGGCGATCCGCTCGATCCAGCGTGCGTACTGTCGTGCGTCGGGGTGCAGGCCGTCCTCGACCAGCTCGTCCGGGTGCTCGCGCGACAGGTCGGTGATGTCGACGAAGGCGGCGCCGGCCGCTTCGGCCGCCGCGCGCGCCAGTGCGTTGAAGCGGTCCAGCGCCGCGCCGATCGCCGCCGCGTCGTGCCCATGCTCGCGGGCGAAGCGGGTGACGCCCCAGTCGGGGATCGACACCGCCACCACGCGCCCGGGTCGGTCGCCGGCTAGCGTCACCGCGCGCCCCAGCAACTGGCGAAACTCGCCGATGTAGTCATCCGCGCTGCGGCCGCGGTACTGGTTGTTCACGCCGATCAGCAATGTCACCAGGTCGTACGCCGGCGCCAGCTGCGCCGCGTCCATGGCGGCCGCCAGATCGTCGGTGGTCCAGCCGGTGGCGGCGACGAGGCGCGGCGGCTCCAGTGCCATTCCCTCTGCCCTCAACTGCCGTGCCAGCTGCATCGGCCAGCGCGAATCCTCCGGCACGCCTTCGCCGATGGTGTAGGAATCGCCCAGGGCGAGATGGCGCAGCGGATCCGCCGCACGGGTCGGTGTGCTCATGGGGTGGGCGCTCAGCCGGCCACCGCCATGCGCGGCGCCGGCTGCCCGGCGGCCATCCGGGCCAGCACGCGTTCGATCCGCACGAACACCTCGCGCAGGTCGTGCGGCGGCGGCAGCAGGGTGAGCCGGAACTGGCGGCTGCACGGCACGTTGAAGCTGGCGCCCGGCACCACCAGCACCGACTCGCGTTCGAGCAGGCGCAGGGCGAAGTCGCCGTCGTCGAACAGCGGCAGGCGATCGGCGCGCACGGCCGGGAACGCATACAGTGCGCCCTCGGGGGCGACCAGCTGCAGATAGTCGCTGGCGGCGACGCCTTCGATCACCGCCCGGCGCGCCTCGTGCAGCCGACCGCCCGGCGCGGTGAGCGCGTGGATCGTCGGCGCGCCTTGCAGCGCCGGCAGCACCGCCCACTGTGCGGTGGCGTTGGCGCACAGGCGCAGCGCGGCGAGCAGCTGCAGCGCGTCGCGGTATTCGGCGGTGCGCGCGGGATCGCCGGACAGGCTCATCCAGCCGATGCGGTAGCCGCAGGCGCGGTGCACCTTGGACAGCCCGCCGAAGCTCACGCACGGCACCTCGCCGGCGACGTCCGCCAGCGGCTGGAACACCGCGTCGTCGTAGAGGATCTCGTCGTAGATCTCGTCGCACAGCAGCAGCAGGCGATGCCGCGCGGCGATCGCCACCAGTTGCTCGAGCAGCGCGCGCGGATAGACCGCACCGGTGGGGTTGTTCGGATTGATCAGCACCAGCGCGCGGGTGCGCGGCGTGACCAGCGCCTCGATCTCGGCCGGGTCGGGCAGGTGGCCGTTCTGCGGCAGGCAGCGGTAATAGCGCGGCGTGCCGCCGTTGAGGATGGTGGCGGCGCTCCACAGCGGATAGTCCGGGCTGGGCAGCAGCACCGCGTCGCCGGTCTGCAGCAGGGCGCGCAGGCTGATGTCGATCAGCTCGCTGACGCCGTTGCCGATGACGATGCGTTCGACCTCCACGCCGCGCGCACCGCGGGCGCGCTGCTGCTCTGCGATGGCGGCACGTGCCTCCTCCAGCCCCTGCTCGTGGCCGTAGGCTTCGCTGTCGCCCAGGTGCGTGGCGATCGCCTCGCGCAGGTGCGCCGGCGTGTCGAAGCCGTAGCGGGCGGGGTTGCCAATGTTGAGCTTGATGATCGGCCGACCCTCGGCCTCCAGGTCGCGCGCGCGCCGCGTCAAGGCGCCGCGGATGTCATAGCGCACGTTCGCCAGGTGCGTACTGGGTTCGATCGGGGCCAACGAGGGTTCCTTCGCTTTGCTGCACCGGCGCTTGCCGCCGGTGGTCGGGCGATGCTAGCAGCCTGTCGGGCTTGGGTGGAGCCGAATCCGGGCGTGATATCGGCCGACCGCGGGGCAGGGCATAATCGCCCGACCATGAGCGATGCCCCGATCATCGAACGCTTGCGCCGCATCGGCTGGCGCGGCAACGAGCTGCCCGCCGACGGCCTGCGGCTCGCCCGCGTGGTCGCCCAGCATCGGGCCGGCTACGAGCTGCACGACGGCGAGCAACTGTTCGGTGCGCAGCCGGCCGGGCATTTCCTCAAGCGTGGCCTGGATCCGTCCGAGCGCCCGGCGGTGGGCGACTTCGTCGAGTTCGAACCGGGCGCGCCGCCGCACATCCAGCGCGTGCTGGAACGCCGCACGGTGCTGTCGCGCGCGGCGGCGGGCGAGCGCTACGAGCGGCAGATCATCGCCACCAACATCGACTACGTGCTGGTGCTCACCGGGCTGGATGGCGACTTCAACGCCGCGCGCATCGAGCGCTATCTCACCCTGGTGGAGGACTCCGGCGCCCAGCCGGTGGTGCTGCTGAGCAAGCTCGACCTGCTCGGCGATGCCGCCGCGCGCCTGGCCGAGCTGCGCGCGCGGCTGCCGGCCACCACGCCGATCCACGCCCTCAACGGCAAAAGCCGCGACAGCGTCGGGTTGCTGGCGCCCTACCTCAAGCCGGGCGACAGCGCGGTGCTGGTGGGCTCCTCCGGTGCGGGCAAGTCCACCCTCACCAACACCCTGCTCGGCACCGACACGTTGGCCACCGCCGCGGTGCGCGCGCACGACAGCCGCGGCCGCCACACCACCACCCATCGCGCGCTGCTGCAGCTGCCCACCGGTGGCTGCCTGATCGACACGCCGGGCATGCGCGAACTCAAGCTCACCGGCGAGGAAGAGCTCGACCTGTTCGCCGACATCGAGGTGCTGGCCGAAACCTGCCGCTTCGCCGACTGCGGCCACGGCAGCGAACCCGGCTGCGCGGTGCAGCGGGCGCTGGACAGCGGCGACCTCGCCCCCGAGCGCTGGCGCAACTACCTCAAGCTGCGCGACGAGCGCGAAGACCAGGCGGCCATGCTGGAGGCCCGCCTGCGCCGCCAGCGCGGCGGCCGGCCGATCGACCGTCCGCACGGCCAGCGCGGCCAGCGCGAGCGGGATTGAGCGGGCAGCGTCATGTCGTCCAGTCGCCCGCCACCGCATGCAAAGCTGATCGGCATGACCATTTTCATTCCGGGGCCGGCGGTGGCCGTCAGGGCCTGGCGCGTGATCGCCGAGCAAGCCCCGCCCCTCGCGGTGCTCCTGCCTGCGGCGGTCATGCCCTTGCCGGTCGCCGCGCTCGCGCGCAGGTCGCGGAGCCGCTAGCGCGATGGATGCATCGGCCACCGGCGACCTGAGCCGCTACGCCGCGCTCGACCAGCGCCTGCTCGCCGCGGTGCGGCCGATCCGCATCCTGCCCACGGTGGCGTGGCCGGCCTCGCTGGAGCGGCGGATGATCGAGGCCTACACCGCTGGCCGGCTCAGTCTGCCCGAGGTGCGCTACACGCCGCCGGACCTCGCCGCCGCGCGCGCCGAGTTGGCGGCGATCGAGCGCGAGGCCGGGCACGACGATCCGCTGGGCAAGTACCTGTGCCGCACCGCCGAGTCGTGGCGGATCGCCGCCGAGCTGCTGGAGGCGGTGGGCACGGCTGGCGTCACCGCGCCGTCGATCGTGCTGTACGGCCACCCCGGCGACCTCATTCCCGGCAGCAGCAAGAGCAACCTGGACGCGGCGCGCTACTTCGTCGAGCTGGCCGACGAGCTGGGCGCCGACCTGCTGGCCGACGACGTCACCGCCGACATCCCAGCGGACACCCTGCGCGCCGATCTGGCGCAGACGCTGGACGCGTTCTTCGGCCCCGGCATGATTTCGGTGGAGATCGATCCCGAGCTCACCGCCAAGGCCGCCGCCGGCGCCACCCGCATCCGCCTGCGCGGCGGCACCGCCTTCAGCGACTATGACCGTCACCAGCTGCTGGCGCACGAGGCCTTCGTGCATTCGCTCACCGCGCTCAACGGCCGCGCGCAGCCGCTGCTGGCCTCGCTGGCGCGCACCTCGCCGCGGGTCACCGCCACCCAGGAGGGGCTGGCCGTGTTCGCCGAGCTGATGTCCGGCGCCATCGACATCTCCCGCCTCAAGCGCATCAGCCTGCGCATCCTGGCGATCGACATGGCGTTGCGCGGGGCGGATTTCGTCGAGGTGTACCGGTTCTTCCTGCAGTGTGGCCAGTCGGTGGCGGACAGCTTCCACTCGGCGCAGCGGGTGTTCCGCGGCGTGCCGCTGACCGGCGGCGCCGCGTTCGCCAAGGACAACGTGTATCTCGCCGGCCTGCTGGCCGTGCACACGTTCTTCCGCTGGGCACTGAAGCAGCGGCGCATGGACCTGCTGCGCCACCTGTTCGCCGGCAAGCTGGCGTTGCACGACGTGATCGCGCTGGAGCCGCATTTCGCCTCCGGCGCAATCGTGCCGCCACGCTGGCTGCCGCCGTGGATGCAGCACGTGCACGGGCTGGCCGGCAAGCTGGCGTTCTCGCTGTTCGCCAACCGCATCCACATGGACCGGGTGCAGGCCGAGGGGCTGTCGCTGGGCCCGTGAGGCACGGCGAAAGTGCGGCGTCGCACAGCGGGCGGCGGCGGTCGCGGTGCTACCATCTGGCCTCTTCGCATCCCGGATCATCGACTCGCCCCATGGCCAATCCTCCCGAGGAACTCAAGCACGCCGCGCTCGAATACCACCGGCTGTGCCCGCCCGGCAAAATCAGGGTCACCGCGACCAAGCCGATGGTCACCCAGCGCGACCTGGCGCTGGCCTACTCGCCCGGCGTGGCCTACGCCTGCGAGGCCATCGTGGATGATCCCAACGCGGCCAGCGAGTTCACCGCGCGCGGCAACCTGGTGGCGGTGATCACCAACGGCACCGCCGTGCTCGGCCTGGGCGACATCGGTCCGCTGGCCGGCAAGCCGGTGATGGAAGGCAAGGGCGTGCTGTTCCAGAAGTTCGCCGGCATCGACGTGTTCGACATCGAGTTGAACGAGCGCGACCCGGACAAGCTGGTCGACATCATCGCCGCGATGGAGCCCACCTTCGGCGGCATCAACCTGGAAGACATCAAGGCGCCGGAGTGCTTCATCGTCGAGCGCAAGCTGCGCGAGCGGATGAAGATCCCGGTGTTCCACGACGACCAGCACGGCACCGCGATCATCGTCGGCGCCGCCGTGCTCAACGCGCTGGAAGTGGTCGGCAAGGACATCGGCAGCGTCAAGGTCGCCACCACCGGCGCCGGCGCCGCCGGCATCGCCTGCCTGGACATGCTGGTGGCGCTGGGCGTGAAGAAGGAACACATCACCGCCTTCGACCGCGAGGGCGTGATCTACACCGGCCGCGACCACCTCGATCCGGACAAGGCGCGCTACGCGCGCGACACCGACAAGCGCACGCTGGCCGAGATCGTGGCCGGCGCGGATGTGTTCCTGGGCCTGTCCGCCGGCGGCATCCTCAAGCCGGAGATGGTCGCCACGATGGCCGACAAGCCGGTGATTCTGGCGCTGGCCAACCCGAACCCGGAAATCTCCCCGACCGACGCGAAGGCGGTGCGACCGGACTGCATCATCGCCACCGGCCGCTCGGACTATCCGAACCAGGTCAACAACGCGCTGTGCTTCCCGTACATCTTCCGCGGCGCGCTGGACGTGGGCGCCACCGGCATCAACGAGGCGATGAAGCTGGCATGCGTGCGCGCCATCGCGCAGCTGGCGCGCGAGGAAGCGGCCGACCTCGGCAGCGCCTACGGCGAGGACATTCCCTCGTTCGGCCCCGACTACCTGATCCCGCGTCCGTTCGATCCGCGCCTGCTGGTGATGCTGGCGCCGGCGGTGGCGCAGGCGGCGATGGATTCTGGCGTGGCCATGCGGCCGATCGCCGACATGGACGCCTACCGCGAGAAGCTCGGCCAGTTCATCTACCGCACCAGCCTGATCATGAAGCCGGTGTACGAGCGCGCGCGTGCCGACCGCAAGCGCGTGGCCTACGCCGAGGGCGAGGAAGAGGTGGTGCTGCGCGCGGTGCAGACGGTGGTCGACGAGCGGCTGGCCCATCCGATCCTGATCGGTCGCCCGGACGTGATCCACGCACGCATCCAGCGCCTGGGCCTGCGCCTGCGCGAGGGCGTGGATTTCGAGCTCACCAACATCAACGACGACCCGCGCTTCAACGACTACTGGCAGCAGTACCACTCGCTCACCGAGCGCCGCGGGGTCACGCCGGCGGCGGCGAAGAACCTGATGCGTTCGCGGCCCACGCTGATCGCCGCGCTGATGGTCGAGCGCGGCGAGGCCGACGCGCTGATCTGCGGGCTGGTCGGCCGCTTCCACAAGAAGCTCGGCTACCTGCGCAGCGTGTTCGACCTGGACCCGGGCGTGCAGTGCACCTCGGCGATGACCGGCGTGATCAACGATCGCGGCGCGTGGTTCTTCGTCGACACCCACGTGCAGGTCGATCCCACCGCCGAGCAGATCGCCGAGGCCACGCTGCAGGCCAGCTACCGCCTGAAGCTGTTCGGCATCGAGCCGAAGGTTGCGCTGCTGTCGCACTCCAACTACGGCAGCCACGAGAACGCCAGCGCGGCGAAGATGCGCAAGGTCTGGCAGATCCTCAAGGCGCGCTACCCGAAGCTGGAGGTGGACGGCGAGATGCAGGCCGACACGGCTTGGGACGAGACGCTGCGCCAGCGCATGTTTCCGCACACCACGCTGAGCGGCCGCGCCAACCTGTTCGTGATGCCGAACCTGGATGCCGCCAACATCGTCTACAACATGGTGCGGGTGATGACCGACGGCGTGGCGATCGGCCCGATCCTGATGGGCGTGGACAAGAGCGCGCACATCCTCACCCCGGCCTCCACCGCCCGTCGCGTCGTCAACATGACCGCCGTGGCCGCGGTGGATGCGCAGATCCGCACTGCGCGCGCGTAGCTCGCGCGAAAAGCGAAAAATGGAGTCGTTTCTTTTCACCGCGAGGGGTGTTGTTTCAGGCATTCCTGGCGGTCGATGGAAAAAGGCCTGCCCCTCCCTTCCATTCGCCCTTGCACGGACGTCCCGAATTGGCGGCCATCGCGCGCGCCCGCTAGAATCGGTCAGTCAACGTCGACCGACAGCCTAGGAGCCTGTCGGGCTTTGGTCGGCCGGGCTGCGAATCCGGCGGTGCGGGCCATATTCCTGCCGCTTCTTGGCCCATGGAATCTCCATGGGCCGGCGAATCGTCAGAAATCTGTCCTCGCACCGCCGAATTCTCGCCTCGACCACCAAAGCCCGACAGGCTCCCAGACTGCGGCGATGTCCCCGCTTCGCTACCCCGGCGGCGCGCGAACCCCACCCATGCCAGCGCCCCCGGCGCTGCGGAGACCTCCATGGATCAGCTCGACGACATCCTCCACCAGGACATCGACCCCACCGAAACCCGGGAGTGGATCGAATCGCTCAATGCGGTGATCAGCCACGACGGCACCGAGCGCGCACATTACCTGCTGGAGAAGATGGTCGACTCGACGCGGCGCGCCGGCGGCTACCTGCCGTTCGATCCCACCACCGAGTACGTCAACACCATCGCGCCGCCGAACGAGGCCAAGTGCCCCGGCGACGCCGCCATGGAATGGCGCATCCGCACGCTGATCCGCTGGAACGCGATGGCGATGGTGGTGCGCGCCAACCGCAAGCCCGGCGAGCTGGGCGGCCACATCGCCAGCTTCGCCTCGTCGGCCACGCTGTACGACGTGGGCTTCAACCATTTCTGGCGCGCGCCCAGCGCCGATCACCCGGGCGACCTGGTGTTCCATCAGGGCCATTCCAGCCCGGGCGTGTACGCGCGCTCCTTCCTCGAAGGGCGCATCGCCGAGGAGCAGATGGACCTGTTCCGCATGGAAGTGGTGGGCAAGGGCCGCGGCCTGTCGTCCTACCCGCATCCGTGGCTGATGCCGGACTACTGGCAGGTGCCGACGGTGTCGATGGGCTTAGGTCCGATCCAGGCGATCTACCAGGCGCAGTTCTGGAAGTACCTGGAGCACCGCGGCCTGATCCCCAGGAGCGACCGCAAGATCTGGTGCTTCCTCGGCGACGGCGAGACCGACGAGCCGGAGAGCCTGGGCGCGATCTCGCTGGCCGGCCGCGAAGGGCTGGACAACCTGATCTTCGTGATCAACTGCAACCTGCAGCGCCTGGACGGTCCGGTGCGCGGCAACGGCAAGATCATCCAGGAGCTGGAGGGCGTGTTCCGCGGCGCCGGCTGGAACGCCATCAAGGTGATCTGGGGCAGCTACTGGGACCCGCTGCTGGCGCGCGACACCTCCGGCACGTTGCGCAAGCTGATGATGGAAACCGTCGACGGCGAGTACCAGGCGTGCAAGGCGTTCGGCGGCAAGTACACGCGCGAGCACTTCTTCAACAAGTATCCGGAGACCGCGCAGCTGGTCGCCAACCTGTCCGACGACGACATCTGGCGCCTCAACCGCGGCGGCCACGATCCGCACAAGGTCTACGCGGCCTACCACGCGGCGGTGAACACCCAGGGCATGCCCACGGTGATCCTGGCCAAGACGGTCAAGGGCTACGGCATGGGGTCGGCCGGCGAGTCGCAGAACCCGACCCACCAGCAGAAGAAGCTCGATGCCGACGCGGTGCGCCACTTCCGCGACCGTTTCAACATCCCGGTGCCGGACGACAAGCTGGCCGACGTGCCGTACTACCACCCCGGCAAGGATTCGCCGGAAGTGCAGTACATGCTCGAGCGCCGCCGCGCGCTGGGCGGCGCGCTGCCGCAGCGGCGCCGCAAGGCCGACACCAGGCTAAAGGCGCCGGAGCTGTCCGCCTTCGAGCAGATCACCAAGGGCACCGGCGAGCGCGAGATCTCCACCACCATGGCGCTGGTGCGCGGCATGAACCTGCTGCTGCGCGACAAGCAGATCGGCGAGCGCGTGGTGCCGATCGTCGCCGACGAGGCGCGCACCTTCGGCATGGAAGGCATGTTCCGGCAGATCGGCATCTACGCGCCGTTCGGCCAGAAATACCGCCCGCAGGACGCCGACCAGTTGCTGTACTACCGCGAGGACCAGAAAGGCCAGGTGCTGCAGGAAGGCATCAGCGAGGCGGGCGGCATGGGCGCGTGGATGGCTGCGGCCACCAGCTACAGCATCTCCAACGTGGCGATGCTGCCGTTCTTCATCTACTACTCGATGTTCGGCTTCCAGCGCATCGGCGACCTGTGCTGGGCGGCGGGCGACATGCGCGCGCGCGGCTTCCTGATCGGCGGCACCGCCGGCCGCACCACGCTCAACGGCGAGGGCCTGCAGCACGAGGACGGCCATTCGCACCTGATGGCCGGCGCGATCCCCAACGTGCGCGCCTACGACCCCACCTTCTCCTACGAGGTGGCGGTGATCCTGCAGGACGGCACCCGCCGCATGATGCAGGAGCAGGAGGACATCTATTACTACATCACCGTGATGAACGAGAACTACCCGCACCCGGACATGCCGGCCGGCTGCGAGGAAGGCATCATCAAGGGGATGTACCTGTTGCGGGACTCGGGACTCGGGACCCGGGACTCGGGGAAAGGCAAGGGCAAGAGCAAGGCGACCGCGCCGTGCGTGCAGCTGCTGGGCTCGGGCACGATCCTGCGCGAGGCGATCGCCGCCGCCGAGCTGCTGGAGAAGGATTTCGGCGTGCACGCCGACATCTGGTCGTGCCCCAGCTTCAGCGAGCTGCGCCGCGACGGCTTCGACGCCGAGCGCTGGAACCGCCTGCATCCGGAAGCCGAGCCGCGCGTGCCGTACGTCACCGGCCTGCTGCAGGAGCGCGCCGGTCCGGTGATCGCCGCCACCGACTACGTGCGCGAATTCGCCGACCAGATCCGCGCGTTCATCCCCGAGGACAAGCGCTACACCGTGCTGGGCACCGATGGCTTCGGCCGTTCGGATACCCGCGTGCACCTGCGCGATTTCTTCGAGGTCGACCGCTATTGGATCGCCCACGCCGCACTCGCCTCGCTGGCGAGGGACGGCCTGGTCAACGCCAAGGACGTGGCCCGGGCGATCAAGGAATACAGGCTCGACCCGGAGAAACCGAACCCGCTGACCGTCTGATCGGTCGGCGTCACGCACCGGTAAAAAGCCCGCCGAATGGCGGGCTTTTTATCCCAAGCGGACTGGAGAGATTGTCCGAGGCGCGCTCAGAGGCTGAGAAAAATTCGGCCGCCGTAGCGAGAGCGCCGCCGGCACGGGCGTTTGGCGGCGGTCGCAGTAGGCGGGCGATTTTTCTCAGCCTCTCAGTCCTCGTCGCGGCCGCCGAAGGCCTTGCGCAGCAGCAGGAACGCGCCGACGGTGCCGGCCACGATGGCCACCGTGGCGGCCGGGTGGCGGTTCACCTGGCGGCGCAGGCGGCGGTACTGGTAGTTCGCCTCGTCGGCAAAATCTTCCGCGGCGCGCATCAGCTGGCGACGATAGCTGTCGCTGTGCTTGCCGAAACGGCTGGTGGCCTGGCGGCCGCGCTCGATCAGGTCATGCGCGGTGCCTGCGGCGCCGTTGGCCACCTGGCGCACGCGGTCGCCGACGCGCTCGCCGGTCTCGTGCAGGCTGCGTTCGATATCACGGCTACGGCTCATGGCAGTGGACTCCTCAAGGTGGCGCGGCCCGGCGGTCGAGCCGACTGCAGATAATCGAATGCCTACGGTGCACCGCTACGCGTGACAGCAGCGTCGACACGCGCGCGGCTCAGCCTCTCGGCCCAGCCGGTATTCCCTACCCGCGGCGAGTGCGCGCCGGTAGGCCGGCCGGGCGTGGATGCGTTCAAGGAACGCGGCAAGCGGGGGCCGGTTCGTCGCGGTGAGCCCGCTGCGCGAAGTGGCGGCATCGCCGAGCCCTCGGCGTAGTGCAGCCAGTAGTTCTGGCGCAGGCGTCCGGGCGTGCCGGGCGCGGCGAGCAGGCGGCCCTCGCCGCAGCGGTCGGCGAGGTATTCGACGATGGCGCCGGACTCGGCCACAGTCAGTTCGCCATCGGTGACCACCGGCGACTTGCCCAACGGATGCACCGCGCGCAGCTCCGGCACGCAGAAACCTCCAACGCCGTCATTCCCGCGAAAGCGGGAATCCATTGAGCTCTGGTGCGAAGATCAAGATGGATTCCCGCTTTCGCGGGAATGACGGCGCGTGTGATGGGGAGGCTTGCCGGCGACGGCCGTGAGAACGCCGCCGCAAGCAATGCGTGTCAGGAGCGATGGTGGCGTATTCCGGAAATCTCCACACCGGATCGCCCACACGCTGCGCTCCTGCGCGAAGCGCACCCTGCGGCCGTTCCTGCGCTACGGCTGCAGCGTGATCGTGCGCGACAGCGTGGACACCCCGCGCTCGTCGAACGCTTCCACCGCCACCACGTAGCGCACGCCCTTGTTCAGCGCGCGCAGCTGCAGCGTGGTCGGCTGGTCGGCGAAGCGCTGGTAGGTCTCGTGCAGACGATCGGCGGTGAGGCCCCAGCGCACGTTGTAGCCGACCGCACCGGGCACCGGCTTCCAGGTGACGGTGGCGTTGCGGGGGTCCTGGTCGCGGGTGGCCGAGAGCAGCTTCGGCGCGGGCGGCGGCGGGCCGTCCTGGTGGCCGAATACGCGCAGGTCGGCGATCGCCAGGTGTTTCGCGCCGACGTGCTGGTGCACGTAGCGCACGTAGCGGATGCGCGCCGGCGCGTCGAGTTCGACGTAGGCGTTGGCGTGATCGCGCGTCTCGTGCGAGAGGTCGGCCAGGGTCTGCCAGTGGCTGCCGTCGGTCGAGCCTTCCAGCACGAACTGGGTGACCAGGTCGGGCGCGTCACCGTAGCGGCCGGACCGGTAGTCGGCGTAGTTCACCTGGATCGCGTTGACGGTGCGCAGGCCGCCGAGGTCGAGCGTCAGCGTCTGCCCGGGCGCGTTGGCGGCGGCCAGCCAGAAAGTGCGCGGGTTTTCGTCCGTGGCTTGATCCGGCCCATGGCCCGGCATCTGCGACGAGGCGGTGGCGTGCTTGTGCCAGGACAGCAGCATCCAGCCGGTGAAGGTGCTCTCGCCGGGCTGGAGCTTGTGCTCGGGCATGCGCTGCGGGAAGTCGCCGAAGCGGGTGTCCACCCACATCTGGCCGTCGTCGTGGAAGCCGGCCGGGTAGAGATCGATGCGCCGCTCGAAGTTCCAGTTCAGGCCGATCCAGTTGGTGCCGGTGTTCCACACGTTGCCGTGGGCATCCTCGAAGGTGGAGCCGTGACCGGCGCCCTCGACGAAACCGCCCGGCTTGTAGCCGACCGGGTTGTACGGCGCGTAGGTGAACGGTCCCAGCGGATGCTCGCCCACGTACACGCCGGTGGCGTAGGCGTTGTACTCGGTGCCCGGCGCGGCGTACTGCAGGTAGTAGCGGTCGCCATGACGGTTCATCCAGGCGCCCTCGATGAATGGTCTGGTCTTTTCGTCGGTGTGGTCGCGGCCGAAGCGCTCCCAGCCGTGCTCGTCCGGATGCAGCCGCAGCAGCGACTTTGCCGCGCCGAGCCAGGCCAGCCGCTTGCCTTCGCCTTGCGTCTCGTCGCCCAGCTTGAGGTCGATCTGCTGCCCGTATATCGGATAGACGTTGGACGAGCCCCAGTACAGGTAGACCTTGCCGTCGCGGTCCTGGAACAGGCCCGGGTCCCACGGCCCCGGCGGCAGCTGGTCGGGCTTGATCCTGTATTCGGTGGACGAGCTCACCGCGTTCGGCAGCGGCGGCATCAGCCGGGTCCAGAACTGCCAGTGGCCGTGCGCCGGATCGGTGGAATAGAGCAGCGGTTCCGGGTCGGTGGTCGAGCGCAGCAGGAACAGCTTGCCGTCGGCAACCAGGGTCGCCGGGGCCACTTCGCTGTCGAACGGCCACTTGTCGGGCTTGACGAAATCCCAGTGCACCAGGTCGGTGGAGCGCCAGTAGCCGTCGGCCAGGGTCTGGAACAGGTAGTAAGCGTCACCGTAGCGGACCACCGCGGGGTCCGCGCCGGTGCGGTAGGAGATGCCCTGGTTCATCTGCTCGAAGTTGTAGCGGTAGTCCACGTCCAGCGGGTTGGCCCAGGTGCGCGCGTGCGGGTTGACCGCCGCACCGGCAACCTGGGTGGCGAGCGCGGCGGCGAGCGCCAGCGCGAGACGGAGGGGTGGGCGAGGGTGTCGTGGCATGGCTTGGGTCCGGAGATGGCCTGACGGACGTTCCGTGCCCGGGTGCGGCGTGGTTTCGATGGCAGCGGCGGCATTCCAGCCCGTCGCCTGCGGATCGCCGGCGGTAGCCCGCTGGCTGTCACGGAGAAGGGACTGCCGCTTCAGTAGATCCAGGCGTCGTCGCTCTTGGGCGCATGTGCCTGCATGAACCGGGTCATGGTGCCGTAGAGCTCCTCGGCCGGCGGGCCCCAGCAGTGCGGTGCCATCGGCTGGTAGGTGATCGAGCCCCCGAAGCGCGGGTGGGTCGCCGTCTTCAGGAACGCGTCCATCGCGCGCACGCCCATGTTGAGGTTGTAGGTATCGGCGTCGCCGACGTAGATGTGCAGCTTGTCGGCGACCAGCGGGCCCAGCGTGGACCAGTTTTCCTCCAGCAGGTAACGCAGGTCGAAGTGCTGTTTCCAGTATTCGGCCACCCGGTGGTCGATCACGCCGCTGCGCTTGTCCCAGATGCGCTGCGGATAGCCATTCGTACCGATCGGCCCCCAGGCCGCTTCCCAGATGTCCCACTGGCCGCCCGAGCGCGAGTGGTCGCCCACCGCCAGCTCGTAGTGGTTCTCGTCCTTCATCATCGCCTCGACGTTGCCGTCGGGCCGGCGCGTGTCCACGCGCTCGACCTTCATCCAGCCCTTGTCGACGGTGTAGGCGTTGGCGTCGTCATAGATGTTCACCACCTGGTGGTGGCGGAAATCCAGCGAATCCGGGCACAGCGCGAAGCTGCCGCCGTAGTAGCGCGGATGGAACAGCTGCTGCGCCACCGCGATCCAGCCGCCGGTGGAACCGCCGGTGAGGATGCGCGCCCACGGCTGCTCGATGGTGCGGAATCGCTTGGCGATCTCCGGGTACAGCTCCTGGTGGATGGCGTCGTCGAACGGCCCCTCGTTGGGCGAGTTCACCGCATAGGAGTCGTCGTAGTACGGCGAGGGGTGCTGCAGGGTCACCACGATGACGCGTGGTTTTTTCGCGCTATCCAGCCAGAACGCGCGCAGCTTGGATTTCCCGTTCTCGAAACCGAACGGCGCCACGGTGGAGAAGTGCCCCTGGTCGTAGACCACCGGATAGCGTACGTGCGGGTGCTGCTCATAGCCCTCGGGCAGCAACACGGTGGCGCCCAGGTAGATCGGGTGGCCCCAGAATCTCGTCAGCAGCTTGCTCTGGATGCGGAAGCGCTTGACGTGTTCGCTGTCCTTCGGAAACGGGATCGGCGCGATCACCTGGTCGGCGACCAGCCGGATCGGCGTCACCGCGGCCGGGTCGTAGTGCACCCTCACCGGCCTGCCGTAGAGATTGCCCGGCGAGTGCTTCCAGTCCTGGCCTTCCCACTGGTCCATGTGCATCCACAGCGTGTGGCCGTCGGCGCGCCTGAACTCGGTGTAGACGTTGACGAAGGGCTGCATCCAGTAATCGCCGGCGGGCAGCTCGCGCAGGCTGGCGAGCGGGGCGCCGTAGTCGTTTACATCGATAGCCGCGAATTGGCCGGGCTTGAGGCCGGTGACGTCGTGTCCGAACAGCGGCACGCCGGTGATGTCGGTCTGCTCGATCGGCGGCTTTGCGTCGTCGCGGCTCACCGCCACATAGACACGGCCGGTAACCGGCAGCGCGCGCGCCGCCGCGGCGAAGCTCACCTCGATGCGCGGCGACGTGGCCGCCGCGTCATGGGCGTGCAGGTGGAGGGGCACGGCGGCCAGGGTGGCGGCGGCGAGCGTCAGAAGCAGGCGATGGGCGGGAGTCATCCCCCGATGCTAGTGGCGACAGCCCCGCGGCTGCCACCGTCGCCGCAGTGTGTGTAGCCGCAGTGTGGCGCTCAGAGCGTCTGGTCGGCCGGCTCGGCCACCGGCTCGGGCTCGTCGTGCAGCCGCTGGCGCCGGCGCAGGGTGGGGAACATCGTCATCCACAGCCCCACCACCAGCAGCGTGCCGACGCCGCCGATCAACGTGGCCGGCACGGCACCGACCCATGCGGCGAGCAGGCCGGACTCGAACTCGCCCAGCTGGTTGGAGGTGTTGATGAAGATCGCGTTGACCGCGCTCACCCGGCCGCGCATGTCGTCGGGCGTGTCCAACTGCACCAGCGCGCCACGGATCACCATGCTGACCATGTCGAACGCGCCCAGCGCGAACAGCGCCGCCATCGACAGCCACAGCGTGGTCGACAGCGCGAACACCAGCGTGGACACGCCGAAGCCCGCCACCGAGGCGAACATGGTCATGCCCACGCGCCGCTGCATCGTGTGGCGCGCCAGCCACAGCGACATCCCCAGCGCGCCCACCGCCGGTGCCGCGCGCAGCAGGCCCAGACCCCACGGGCCGGTATGCAGGATGTCCCTGGCGAAGATCGGCAGCAGCGCGGTGGCGCCGCCCAGCAGCACGGCGAACAGGTCCAGCGAGATCACGCCGAGCACGTCCGGCCGCTGGCGGATGAAGTGCACGCCGGCGAACACCGTCTTCAGCGTGGCCGGCGCGCGCCGCGGCGGCGCGCGCTCGTAGCGCAGCCTCGCCATCAGCACCGCCGCGGCCAGGTACAGCGCGCCGGCGATCACATAGACCACGCCCGGCCCGGCCACGTACAGAAAACCGCCCAGCGCCGGCCCCATGATCATCGCCGCCTGCCCGGCCGAGGCGTTCACCGCCATCGCCCGCGGCAGCATCGGCGCGGGCACCAGCGCCGGCAGCATCGACTGCATCGCCGGGAACTCGAACGCCTTGGCCACCCCGATCACGAACACCAGCGCGAGGATGCCGGCCTCGTGGATGTCATGCATCAGGGTGAGCGCGGCCAGCAGGGCGATCGCCACCCACTCCACCACCTGCCCGAGCAGCACGATGCGGCGGCGCTCGAACTGGTCCGCCACGTGGCCGGCCGGCAGCGCCAGCAGCACCGAGGGGATGAACTGCGCCAGGCCGATCAGGCCCAGGTCCAGCGCGCGACCGGTGATCGCGTAGATCTGCCAGCCCACCGCCACCGACAGCATCTGGAAACCGAAGCCCGAGGCGATGCGGGCGAACCAGAACGCGGCGAAGGCGCGATGCCCGAACAGCGCGTCGGCACGGGACGAGGGGGAGGGCGACATCGGTAGTCCTTGCGGGAGCCGCGATTATCCCGCCGCCGCCGTGCGCGGGCCAGACGCGGCGCGTGCGCATCGGGTCCTGCGACATCGTGGGCGCGGCGGTTGCGTCGTCGCCGCGGCTCGTTCCACTCTAGGCGCCTGTTTCCTGCCGTGGATGTTCGCCATGTCACTCGCCTTCGCCCGTTCCCTCGCGCCCGTCCTGGGCCTCGCCCTGCTCGCTGCCGGCTGCTCGCAGCAGAGTGACGGATCGTCCGGCGCGGCCAGGCCGGCGGCGCAGGCGGCCGCGCAGGCGGCCGCGAGCGATACGGCGGCCGCGCAGGACCTGGACACCTATCGCCAGCTGGTGCGCATCCACAACGACGAGATGGCCACCACCTTCGGCGAGAAGATCGTGCACGACTACCCCGGCAGCGCCGCGGCGAAGGAGGTGCAGCAGACCCTGCCGGAGATCGCCAGGCGCTACCACGAGAACGCCGAGAAGAACCGCCTCGCCGGCCTGTGGCTGTACCAGGTGTCGCCGATGGCCGGCGGCACGCAGTCCACCGCGGTGATCTTCAACAGCGAGCCGGTCGACGCCGAAAAAGTGCGCCTGGTGCTGCGCCGGCACACGAAGTGGGGCCAGAACGCCTTCCTGTTCGGCAGCGGCAAAGGCTTCGTCTGCAAAGGCACCTGCACGCTGCCGGCGGTGGTCGATGGCAAGGCGATGGGCATCAAGGCGTTCGCGCCGCCCAGCGGCGAGCCGGCGCTGATGATCAGCGACGACAAGGCGTTCATCGCGCTCTTGAAGAAAGCGCGGAAGATCAGCCTCACCGTCACCCGCAAGGACGGCGGCCGCAGCGAGGCGCTGGTGTACGAGGTGGGCGGCTTCGATCCGGCCAAGTGGCTGCCGCTGCCTAGCAGCCTGTCGGACTTTGCTCGGCCGGGCTGCGAATCCGGCTGTGCGGTCCCTATTTCCGCCGCTTCGCCGACCCATAGAACCACTATGGGCCGACGAAACGTCGAAAATCCGTCCTCGCACAGCCGACTTCTCGCCTCGACCAGCAAAGCCCGACAGGCTGCTAGGGCGGACAAGTAGCAGGCGGGCGCCGCGATCCGCCGCGTCGCGTCCGAAACAGCAGGAGAGCGAACATGACTGTGCGACGACTGATCGTGTGCATCACCCTGGCGGCCACGCTGGCCGCCTGTTCCAGCGTGCCGCGCGCCGAGCGCGAGGCGCAGCGGCGTGCCGACTACGAAGCCGCCGCCGGCCCGAGCCAGCGCAGCTTCCGCTTCTTCGGCAACCTGTGGTCGTGGGAACCGCTGGGCAACGACCTGCTGGCGGTCTACACGCGGCCCAGCGAGGCGTGGCTGCTCACCGTGGGCGGCTGCACCGACCTGGAGTACACCAACGCGATCGGGATCACCTCGAGCTTCCACGAGGTGAGCGTGGGCTTCGACAAGGTGCTCACCGGCCGGCGCGATTTTCCGTGCTTCATCACCGGCATTCGTCCGGTGAACGTCAAGCAGCTCAAGGCCGCGCAGGAACAGCGACGCACCATCCAGGCGAAGCCGCGCGAAGTGGCGCCCGCGGCGGGCAAGTGACCCGCGCCGAGCCGCATGCTCAGTGCAGGAACAGTTTCTCGGCAAGCTTCGCCAGCGGCTTTTCCAGCGCGTTCTGCAGGCGCATCGGCAGATCCAGCGGCTTGAGCAGCATCTTCACCGTCATTCCGGCGGGGATGTTCCGCCGCAGCAGGCCCTGCGCGCGGTTGCTGAGCTGCCGGAACTGCGCGTCGCTGCCGTCGGGATAGCACTGGTTGAACACGTGGCGCAGCGCGATGTCACTGTCCTCGCTCTTGATCTCGCTGACCCGACGCAGGATCGCGCGCAGCACCCGGATGCGGCCGAAACCCTCGCGTTCGCGATACTGCCGGTAGTGCTGGTAGAAGTGCTTGTAGTGGCGCACCTCGTCGCTCTTGATGTGGTTGGTGAGCTGCTTGAGCACCGGCTCGTCGGTGAGGTCGTTGAGCGCGCGGTAGAGGCTGGCGGTGCCGGTCTCCACCACGCAGCGCGCGGCCAGCTCCAGGCCTCGGCTGGGCTCCAGTTGTTCGTTGGTGCACAACGCGCCGTACTCGCCCCAGAACGCCTTGAAGCCGGCCTCCCAGTCGAACTCCGGCCACACCGTGCGCACATACGTGGCCAGCGCACGGCCGTGCTGCAGCTCCTCGTGCTCCCAGTGCTGGCTGAGCCAGGTCTGCAGTTCCTCGTCGCCGGCGAAGTGGTTGACCAGGTTGTGGGTGTACCGGTCCGAGCCGCTCTCGACGAACGAGGCGCTGCACAACAGGAAGAACAGATCCTCGTTGTGGCGGATGCGCGCCTTGTCGATGCTGGCGAAGTCGATGCTTTCCAGCGTCCAGGGCAGCGTGTGGCTGTCGTAGCTCAACGGGCGGACTCCTTGTCGCAGTAGCGGGTGCGCCGGTGGGCGCGCGAAGTGACAGTTCGATGACGCAAGCATACGGCGTTGCCCGCGCATTGGAATTAACCGCGGCCGACCCCATCCGTGAAGGCTGCGCCGGCCGCATGCGCCGGCGCGCGTTTCCCCTATCGACGGAGTCCCCATGATTTCCACTTTCAGCTATGCCGCCCCCGCCGCCCGCGCTCCGCTGGCGCCGTACCGCTTCGAACGCCGCGAGCCGCGCGATACCGATGTGGTGATCGAGATCCTCTACTGCGGCGTGTGCCACTCCGACCTGCACACCGTGCGCGACGAGTGGGGCACCGGCGAATACCCGATCGTGCCGGGCCACGAGATCGTCGGCCGCGTGCTGCGCACCGGCAAGGCGGTGACCCGGTTCAAGGAAGGCGATCTGGCCGGCGTCGGCTGCATGGTCGATTCGTGCCGCGAGTGCGCCAACTGCCGGGACGACCTGGAGCAGTTCTGCCTCCAGGGCGCCACCTTCACCTACGCCGGCAAGGACCGCGTCGACGGCACGCCGACCCAGGGCGGCTACTCCACCCACATCGTGGTGGACGAGGCGTTCGTGCTGCGCGTGTCCGACAAACTCGACCTCGCCGCCGTGGCGCCGCTGCTGTGCGCGGGCATCACCACCTACTCGCCGCTCAGGCACTGGAAGGTGGGCAAGGGCAGCAAGGTCGGCGTGATCGGCCTCGGCGGCCTGGGCCACATGGCGCTGAAGTTCGCCCACGCGTTCGGCGCGCAGGTGGTGCAGTTCACCACTTCGCCGTCCAAGCGCGAGGACGCGCTGCGGCTGGGTGCCGACGAGGTGGTGCTATCCAACGACGCCGAGCAAATGAAGCGGCACGCCGGCAGTTTCGATTTCATCCTCGATACCGTCTCGGCGCCGCACGACCTCAACACCTACCTGCGCATGCTCAAGCGCGACGGCACGATGGTGCTGGTCGGCCTGCCCGATACGCCGCCCACCGTGCACGGCGGTTCGCTGATCTTCGGGCGGCACGCGCTGGCCGGTTCGCTGATCGGCGGCATTGCCGAGACGCAGGAGATGTTGGACTTCTGTGCCGAGCACGGCATCGTCTCGGACATCGAGCAGATCCGCATGCAGGACATCAACGAGGCCTACGAGCGCATGCTCAAGAGCGACGTGAAGTACCGCTTCGTGATTGACATGGCCTCGCTGCGCGACGCCGGGTAATTTCCGGGATAAGGACGGCGGTCCTTGGGAGCCTGTCGGGTCTTGAGAGTCGAGGCGGAAATCGGGCTGTGCCAAGACAGATTTTCGACGATTCGCCGGCCTATGATGGTTCTACGGGCCTGGGAGCGGCGGGAACATGGACCTTGCCGCCCGATTTGCAGCCGGCCAACCAGGGTCCGGCTGGTTCTGGGAGCGTGGGCCGTAGAAACGTTCGCGGCGAAGAGCTTTGCAGCCCGAATGGCTTCTATGGCCCACGCTCCTAGCACACCACCGTCACCGGCACGTGGGCGCGGGCGAGCACGTCGCCCGACACCGAGCCAAGCAGCCAGCGCGCCAGCGCGCCGCGTTCGGTATGGCCGATCACGATGTGATCGCAACCGTGCTGGGCCACTTGGCTGATCAGCACGTCGCCGGGGCTGCCGTGCGCCAGCTCGATATCCACCAGCGCCTCGGCGTCCGGCTCCATCGTCTTCAATTCGTCGAGCAGCTCCTGCGCGCGACGCGTGCCGGAGTCGGCCATCATCAGCGCGCAGGCATCGGCGCCGCCCTCGGTCACCTGCAGCACCGACACCACGCGCACCCGTCCGTGGCAGGCGCGTGCCAGCGACACAGCCAGCTCGAATGCGCGCCGTGAGGTGTCCGAACCGTCGTAGCCGACCAGCGAATACTTGAACATGAGGCATCTCCGCGATCTGCCGTGGGCTGAACCGGATCATGCCACACAGGTCGCGATGACGCGTGTGTTGCAGCCATGCCCGCCGCGCGGTCCGACGCCGTACGCTTGCCCGGCAGTGCTCGGGGGAAGCCGGCTGCGGCGTTCTCGCCGAGCGAATGTGAACGGCTGGCCGCGACCAATCGACCGCAACCGCACACTCACTGAATCCTCGCCTGCACTGCACAAGGTCCTCACGCATCCGTGTCGATGCTGCGCTCCACCACGGACCCCGTGCGGCCCTTCCCGCCGCCACCGTGGCCCGGCATGGACCGGCACGCATATCCACGAGGAGTTCACCATGATCAAGCGCAATCACGCTCTCGCCACCCTGCTGTTGGCCACCGCCGGTGCGATGGGCGCCACCGGCGCTCACGCGGCCGAGGCCAACGTCAAGTGCGACCTGACGTACAGCCTGTCCGGCTGGTCGATCCTGTACAAGCACGCCGAAGGCAGCGGCACGGTGACCTGCGACAACGGCCAGTCCTCGCGCGTGAAGATCACCGTGGTCGGCGGCGGCCTCACCGCCGGCAAGTATCACATCGACCACGGCAAGGGCGAGATCAGCAAGGTGCACGGCATCGACGAGGTGTTCGGCGACTACGCCCAGGCTGGCGCCGAGGCCGGCATCGTCAAGAGCGGCAGCGCCCAGGTGCTGACCAAGGGCACCACCTCGCTGGCCTTGGCCGGCACCGGCGAGGGCGTGAACCTGGGCATCTCGGTGGGCAAGTTCACCATCACCCGCGAGTAGGCCATGGCCTTGCCGGCGCATGCCGGTGCGGCAATTCGCCAAGGGCGCCCGTGCGGCGCCCTTGTGCGTGGGCGGCGCTACAATCCGGCGACTCACACCACGATCCGGAGATGCCTCGATGCGTCGCCCTTCCCTGTTGCTCGCGCTCTCGCTCCCGCTGCTGTTCGGGCCGGTCTCGACCGTGTTCGCCGCCACGCCGCAGCCCGGTCAGGCCGCGCCGGATTTCCGCCTGCAGGATCAGAACGGCCACTGGCGCACGCCGGCCGACTACCGCATCGATCCGCAGGGCAAGGTGGCCAAGGTTTACGAAGACGTCGACCCGGAGAAGAACTCGGCCCAGGTGCTGGGCGATCTCGCGTCGCTCAAGGCAGGGTCCTGAGCATGGCGGACATCGCGTCGCCACGGCCGGGGTTCGCGCTGTGGCGCCTCGGCCTGTGGGTGATCCTGCTGCTGGCGGCCTTCGGTGCCATGCAGTACGGCGTGCACGCCCAACGAGTGTGGTCCGTGCTGGATGTCGCAAGCATCGATGCGCAGGGGCGCGCGACGCTGCACGCCATGCTGGCGTGGGACGCGGCGTACTTCATCGCGGCGGCGGCGCTGGTGGTGTTCTGCGCCGCCGGCATCCTGCGCCAGGGCTGGGCGCGGCCGGTGCTGCGCGTGGCCCTCGGGCTGCTTGCCGCGGGCCTGCTGCTGAGCGGCGTGCTGCTTTATCAGCAGTGGCTCGGCTGGGATCGCCAGCCGCACGGAGTGGCCGATGCCGCCATGCTGGTCGCGCAGGAGTCGCGCCGCGTTCACCTCTCGCTGGCCTTCGATGCCATCGCGATCGTGATGTTGATCTGGCTGGTTTGGCGCCTTGGGCAGCCGGCGGTGCGCGAGCAGTTCCGCCAGCGTGGCTGAAATTTCGCCAGGACTATACGCTGGCGATCCGCGGCGTGCACTTCGGCAGCGACGGCGAGGCGTTCGGCCGGGAGCGCATCAAGACGGTGCCACCGCGTTATCCCCCGGAGGCGATCCGGGCGAGGGTCAGCGGCGACGTCTACCTCGTCCTCAAGATAGATTCCGCCGGAAAGGTTGAGGATGTGATGGCCGAGCAGGTCAACCTGGGTATCGCCGGCACCGATCGCCAGATGAAGGAGATGCGTTCGATGCTGGCCAGGTCGGCGATCAGCGCGGCGCGCGACTGGACCTTCAAGCCACTCGCCCCGGGCGTCGCGCCGGTGGATCGCTACGTGCGTGCACCGGTGTCCTATCACCTGCGCAAGTTCGGCGAACTGGTGCGCAGCGGCGTCGGCCAGTGGCACGTCTACATCCCCGGTCCGCACGAGCCGGTGCCGTGGTTCGACCGCGCCGGCATGCTGACCGACAGCGCCGATGCGCTGCCCGATGATGGGCTGTATCTGTATTCCGCTCGGGGTGCCTGCATCTGATCACCCCGCCCGGCGGAGCGTAAGCCGGCATTCGGCGCGCGAACCCATCGGCGCGGATTCAGCCGGGATTGGCCCGCGCGCCTGTATCCGTGGGCGACTGTCCTGAAGTGAGTCGCCGATGCGTCTGGTTCCGTTGCTTCTCGTGTCCGCAGCATGGTTGCTGGCGACCCCGCTGCACGCCCGGCAGCTCGCCACGCGCTGTCACGCCAACAGCAGTTTCGATCTGACCGTGCAGCCGGACCGGCTGGTGTTCGACCGGCCTTCGCCGGCGCCGCGGCAGTTGGTGTTGAGCCACGGCAGCCTGATGGCCGACGGCGTACCCGTGCGGCTGAATGCCGAGGACGAGGATCGGCTCGCGCTGTTCGAACGCGAGTTGCGGGCGCTGGTACCGAAGGCGCGCGCGGTGGCTCGTCGCGGCGTCGACATCGCGGTGCAGGCGCTGCATCAGGAGGCCGCCGGCATGGGTCTCGGCGCAGCCGCGCGCAGCGAGCTGGACCAGCGCCTCGCGGCCGATGCCGCCGAACTGCGCCAGCGCATCGCTGCCAGCCAGAGCACGCACGACTGGCAGGGCGACGCCGCCCGGCAACTGGGCAACCGGATGGCCGCCGACCTCACGCCCATCGTCGCCGGCGATCTGGGCCAGCAGGCGCTGCAGGCGGCGATGAGCGGCGATCTGGACACCGCCGCGCGCCTGCGCGACCGAGCCGCGGATCTCGCCACCGCGCTGCGTCCGCGGCTGGAGCGGCGCATGCAGGCACTGGCGCCTGCGGTGGATGCGCTGTGCCCCTCGATCCACCGGCTGGCCGAACTGCAGCAGGGCGTACGCGATGCGGCCGGTCGGCCGCTGGACCTGCTCTCGGTGGACGGTCGCTGATCCGCCCGAAAGCGAACCACGGCTAAAGCGCGAGTGCCGGAAGCGCCCGGGTTAACCCGGGGGTAAGCGGCCCGCCGCCAGCATGGCAATTCCTCAGTCCACTCATAGAGACCACGCGCCGTGTCGCTGGCATCGCAGCCCCTGTACAACGACCTGATCCGCCGCAGCATTGATCTGCAGCGCCTGTGCAAGCAGGCGGCACAGCAGGTGGAGGAGCCCGGCCTGCGCGTGGTGCTGCTGGAAAACGCCGCCGCGCTGGAGCTGCTGATCCTCGACCTGCAGATGCAGTTGGCTGCGCAGGGCGGGCGGCCCGCCACGCGCGGGCGCTGGAACGCATCGCTGCCCTGGAGCTCGACGAGCTGGTGGATGCGCAGCGTGACACTGAGCGACAACCAGTGGATCAGGCTGCTTGCGCGCCGCGAGGCAGCGCTGCTGGCCCGGTTCGAGCAGGTGCTGGGCGTGGCGAGCGCCGAGGCGGCCGCGGAGCTGGGGCGACTGGCCGGGCGCGTGCAGGCGGTGCATCTGGACATGCAGCATCTCGGCGTCGCGGCGCACTGAAGCGCCGTTGCAAGCCGCCGTACAGGGATTCGATCGGCGCGTCGAACCGATGCCGCGCCACCCGCCCCCGGCCTGTCGTCCACGCGCCGCCTGACCATGCCTCGCGCGCCGGTGCATGCAACCCTCCTTGGTGGTGGATGGCGCGTCTGTGCTGATCGGCGCGACGCGCCATACGTGCGCGAACGGTGTCATTGCAGACGTTTTCAGCCCCGCCGCCAGCGCGCCTTGGTTATGATGGAAGTCTTGCCGTGGTCCGTTTCCGCGGCCCGCCCATTCCCCAGGAGTCCCCATGGCCGACCTCAAAGAAGCACGCGTTCCGGATATCGGCGGCGACAAGGTCCCGGTGATCGAGATCTTGATCAAGGTCGGCGACCGCGTCGAAAAAGAGCAGAGCCTGATCACGCTGGAATCGGACAAGGCGACGATGGAGGTCCCCGCGCCGTTCGCCGGGGTGGTGAAGGAGCTCAAGCTCAAGGTGGGCGATGAGGTGGCCGAGGGCAGCGTGATCGCGCTGATCGAGGCCGCTGGCGACAGCGCACCGGTCGCGGCGCCGGCCGCCGCGCCCGCCGCTGCCGGCATGCCGGTGGCGCAGGGCGGCCCGAAGATCGAGGAGCAGCCATCGCCGATCGCCGCGCGCGGCGTGCTGCCCGGCAACGTGCCGGAAGGCGACGTGCCGCCGCAGGCGCGCCCGCCGTTCGACGCGAAGATCGTCATGCCGGGTGACGCGCCCTACGCCAGCCCGGCGATCCGTGCCTTTGCACGCGAGTTGGGCGTGGACGTGCATCAGGTGAAAG
Organism: Dyella sp. KRB-257; assembly: GCF_049445995.1. NCBI lineage: Bacteria > Pseudomonadati > Pseudomonadota > Gammaproteobacteria > Lysobacterales > Rhodanobacteraceae > Dyella > Dyella sp. KRB-257. The sequence continues at coordinate 51,429 of NZ_JBMSDZ010000007.1, forward strand.
GCTCCGGTCGCGGCGGCCGCATCCAGCGCGAGGACGTGGCGGCCTACGTCAAGCACGCGCTGGCCTCCGGCGCCCGTCCGGTGCAGGGCGCGCCGGTCGCGGCCGGCGGCGGCCTCAGTCTGCTGCCGTGGCCGAAGGTCGACTTCGCCAAGTTCGGCCAGATCGAGGAGAAGCCGCTCTCGCGCATCCAGAAGATCTCCGGCGCCAACCTCGCCCGCAACTGGGCGATGATCCCGCACGTCACCCAGCACGAGGACGCCGACATCACCGAGCTGGAGGCTTTCCGCAAGAAGCTCGGCGAGGAGAACAAGGAGCTGAAGATCACCCCGCTGGTGTTCCAGATGAAGGCGGTGGTGGCGGCGCTTAAAGCCTTCCCGCAGTTCAATGCCTCGCTCGACGAGACCGGCGAGAAGCTGATCCTCAAGAAGTACTTCCACATCGGCATCGCGGTGGACACGCCCGATGGCCTGGTGGTGCCGGTGATCCGCGACGTCGACAAGAAGGGCCTGCTGGATCTCGCCCGCGAGCTGGGCGCGATCTCGAAGAAGGCGCGCGACAAGAAGCTCGGCCCGGCCGACATGTCCGGCGGCTGCTTCTCGATCTCCTCGCTGGGCGGCATCGGCGGCACGGCGTTTACGCCGATCGTCAACGCGCCGGAGGTGGCGATCCTCGGCGTCTCCAAGGCGGCGATGAAGCCGGTGTGGAACGGCAGGGAGTTCGCGCCGCGGCTGCTGCTGCCGCTGTCGCTGTCCTACGACCACCGCGTGATCGACGGCGCGCTGGCCGCGCGCTTTGCCGCCTTCCTCGCACAGCAACTGGGCGACATCCGCCGCCTGCTGCTCTGACGGGGGCGAACGGTGCCCGCCAGCCAGCCAGGCGATGCATCGCCGGTCGATGGCAATGACGCGGTCCGTGACGTCGCGCGGGACGTGGCCGAGGCCAACGCCGGCGGCGCATCCCCCGCCGCCTCGACATTCCCCGAATCCGGCGCCAGCCGCTGACATCCCCGCATTTCCAAAGGAACAACAACATGGCCAACTCGCTCGAAATCAAGGTGCCCGACATCGGCGGCCACGAGAACGTGCCGGTGATCGAGGTGCTGGTGAAGGAGGGCGACACCGTCGCCAAGGACCAGAGCCTGATCACGCTGGAGTCGGACAAGGCGACGATGGAGATTCCTTCCACCGCCGCCGGCGTCATCACGTCGCTCAAGCTGAAGGTGGGCGACGAGGTGTCCGAGGGCGCGCTGATCGCCGTGCTGGAAAGCCGCGAGGAACAGGCCGCGGCGCCGGCGCCTGCAGCGGCGCCCGCGTCGGCCCCGGCTGCCCCGGCGCCAGCCCCCGCCGCCGCAGCTGCGACCGCTCAGGCAGCCGACGCCTCCGGCCGCATGGCGGACATCACCTGCCAGATGGTGGTGCTCGGCTCCGGTCCCGGCGGCTACACCGCCGCCTTCCGCGCCGCCGACCTCGGTCTCGACACGGTGCTGGTCGAGCGCTACGACACGCTCGGCGGCGTCTGTCTCAACGTCGGCTGCATTCCGTCCAAGGCGCTGCTGCACGCCGCCGCGGTGATCGACGAGGCGGAGGCGATGGCCGCGCACGGCGTGAGCTTCGGCAAGCCGAGCATCGACATCGACAAGCTGCGCGACTTCAAGTCCAAGGTGGTCGGCAAGCTCACCGGCGGCCTGTCCGGCATGGCCAGGCAGCGCAAGGTGCGCACGGTGCAGGGCACGGGCGCGTTCGTGTCGCCCAACGAAATCGAGGTGCAGACGGCCGAGGGTACGAAGCTGATCCGCTTCGAGCAGGCGATCATCGCCGCCGGCTCGCAGTCGGTGAAGCTGGGCATGTTCCCGTGGGACGACGAGCGCGTGCTCGATTCCACCCGCGCGCTGGAATTGAAAGACGTGCCGAAAAAGCTGCTCGTCGTCGGCGGCGGCATCATCGGCCTGGAGATGGCCACGGTGTATTCCGCGCTCGGCAGCGCGGTGACCGTGGTCGAGTTCATGGACCAGATCATCCCCGGCGCCGACGCCGACCTGATCAAGCCGCTGGCGCAGCGCCTGGGCAAGAAGCTCAAGGGCATCCACCTCAAGACCAAGGTGACCTCGGCCAAGGCCACCAAGCTGGGCATCGAGGTCAGCTACGAGGGCGAGAGCATCCCGGCCGATACCGTGTTCGACCGCGTGCTGGTGTCGGTCGGCCGCGCGCCCAACGGCGCCCGGATCGGCGCGGACAAGGCCGGCGTGGCGGTGACCGAGCGCGGTTTCATCCACGTCGACACGCAGATGCGCACCAATGTGCCGCATATCTTCGCCATCGGCGATCTGGTCGGCCAGCCGATGCTGGCGCACAAGGCCACGCACGAGGGCAAGGTGGCGGCCGAGGTCGCCGCCGGGCAGAAGAGCCACTTCGATGCGCGGGTGATTCCGTCCGTGGCCTATACCGATCCGGAGATCGCCTGGGTCGGCGTCACCGAACGCGAGGCGAAGGAAAAGGGCCTGAAGATCGGCGTGGGCAAGTTCCCGTGGGCGGCCAGCGGCCGCGCCATCGGCAACGACCGCACCGAGGGCCTCACCAAGCTGCTGTTCGACGAGGCGACCCATCGTGTGGTCGGTGGCGGCATCGTGGGCACGCACGCGGGCGACCTGATCAGCGAGATCGCACTGGCGATCGAGATGGGCGCCGAAGCGGCCGACATCGGGCTGACCATCCATCCGCATCCCACGCTGGGCGAGTCGGTGGGCATGGCGGCCGAGGTCTACGAAGGCACCATCACCGACCTGTACATCCCCCGGAAGAAATGATCCGGCGCGGCGCCTGCGGGGACCTCGAAAACCGCTCTTTGCTCGTCATTCCCGCTTGACCAGCTTCGCTGTTGAGAAGCTCTTCGCAGGAATGACGAGCCCGATTTCGAGTTTTTCGAGGTGCTCCTGCGGTGCTCCACAAGGAAAAAGCCCGCGCAAGCGCGGGCTTTTTCCTTATCCCGACGAACCGGGAAAGTGGCTTACGCAGCCTGGACTTCGTCCGCCTGCAGGCCCTTCGGGCCCTTGGTCACGACGAAGGTGACCTTCTGGCCTTCCTGCAGCGACTTGAAGCCGGTGCCCTGGATGGCGCGGAAGTGGACGAACAGGTCGTCACCACTTTCCGGGCTGATGAAACCGAAGCCCTTGGCATCGTTGAACCACTTGACGGTACCGCTCTGACGATTTGACATGACGCTTTGACCTTTGACACATGGATGTATACGGCGTGGAGTGAGGCAGACTCGCCGCAGGATGACGCAGTGCAGCCGAACCTCGCCTCAAGCACTACTCCGCCAGCGTACTCCATGTATGGCGGGTAATGCTTTACTTATTTTTCGACCGGTCTTTGGTGACGCCCGGCACTTGTCCGTAAATTCGTTACAAATGAATTACTTGCGTCGTTTCTAGGAATTTTTCCCGTCACCCTCGACGGTCGTCGGGAATGGCATTTTCCGGTTTTGTAGAGTCTCCTGATCGCCGCTTCGGCCTGCGACGCGCTGGCGCGGTCGGGAAAAGGGCGCCAGCCGAGCAGCCGGCGGGGGGGGGAGGGTTGGCGCGGGTGTAGCCGTCTCCAGCCGCTTGAGCAGCGGCGTCAGCGTGGCCGAGTCGGGGAGCAGCCGCTCGCCCACCTGCGAGACGGTGAGCCCGTCGCCCTCCCACAGCATCAGCATCACCAGGTACCGCGGCGGCAGCGGCATCATCCGGTCGGCGCCGGCCCGAACAGGTCGGTCTGCGCGGTGTAGGCGTCGGCATCGACAAACCCGGACAGGCCCACGCCCACCAGCCGGTAGCGGCTGTCGGCCGGACGCTCCACGCGGCTGCGCAACGCGCAGGCGATGTCGGCCAGTTCCTGCGCCGACTCCGGCCGGCTGGCCGGGGTGAGGCTGCGGGTCAGCGTCTGGAAATCGGCGGTCTTGAGCTTGAGCACCACCGTGCGCGCCACGCGGCCGGCCTCGCGCTGGTGGCCGGTCCAGGTCTTCTCGGCCAGCCGGCGGATGTGCGGTTCGAGTTCGTCCAGCCGCAGGTCGTGCTCGAACGTGTCTTCGGCCGACACCTGCACGCTGGGACGCTCCGGCTGCACCGGATGGTGGTCGATGCCCAGCGACAGCTCGTGCAGGCGGCGACCCCAGCGGCCGAAGCGCTGCTCCATCTCGGCCAGCGGCAGGGTGCGCAGTTGCGCCACGGTGGCGATGCCGAGCCCGGCCAGTCTCGCTTCCATCACCTTGCCCACGCCGGGCAGGCGCCCGACCTTGAGCGGCAGCAGGAACGCGTCCACCTGATGCGGCCGCACCACGAACAGGCCGTCCGGTTTGCGATGGTCGGAGGCGATCTTGGCGAGGAACTTGTTCGGGGCGACCCCGGCCGAGGCGGTGAGCCCGGTCTCCGCGCGGATCACCGCGCGGATCGCCTCGGCGGTCGCGGTGGCCGAGCCGAGGCCGCTCCTGGTGGCGGTGACGTCGAGGTAGGCCTCGTCCAGCGAGAGCGGCTCGATCAGGTCGGTGTGGCGGGCGAAGATCTCGCGGATCTGCCGCGACACCGCCCTGTAGCGGGCGAAGTCCGGCGGCACGAAGATCGCCTGCGGACACAGCCGCTCGGCGCGCACCGCCGGCATCGCCGAGCGCACGCCGAACGGGCGCGCCTCGTAACTGGCCGCGCACACCACCGAGCGCGCGCCGCGCCACGCGACCACCACCGGCTTGCCGCGCAGCGCCGGATTGTCGCGCTGCTCGACCGACGCGTAGAACGCGTCCATGTCGATGTGGAGGATCTTGCGGACTGGGCCGGACACGCGCGCCTCGCCAAGCGGAGGCGTCGATTCTAACCAGCCATCCCCGGGAGTCCGACAGGCTCCTACGCCGCCGCGCCGCGCGTTTCGCACCGGCGCCGGCGCAGTTCGAACGCGGCCAGCGCCACGCTGCCGAACACGAACGGCCCCAGCGTGTAGGTGAGCCGATAGCAGAGGATCGCGGCGAGCAGATCCGGCCGCTGGGCCTGGGTGAACGAGGCGAGCAGGATGGTCTCGAACACGCCCAGCCCGCCCGGTGCGTGGCTGACCAGTCCGGCCAGCACCGCCGCCACGTAGACCGGCAGGAAATCCACGAACGGCGGCGCGATGCCCGCCGGCAGCAGCACGTACAGCGCGGCGATCGCCGCGGTCATCTCGACCGCACCGATCAGCATCTGTACGGCGGCGTGGCGTGCGTCGGGAAACTTCAGCGTCCAGCCGCCCAGCGCGAGCTCGCGTGGCGCCGCACCGAGCCACCACCACCATGCCGCCAGCGCGCCGACCAGCGCCAGCCCCGGCCAGCGACCCCAGCCGTCGGTGATCGCCGGCTCCCAGCACAGCGCACCGGCGATCACCACGGCAAACCCCAGCCCGACGCCCATGCCGGCCACGCCGACGATACGCGCGATATCGCCCGCGCCCAGTCCGGCCGGGCCGTAGATGCGGTAGCGCACCGCACTGGTGGTGATCGCGTGGAAGCCGAGCAGGTTGCCGATGGCATTGGACACCGCGCCGGCGAACGCGGCACGGCGCAACGACACCCGCTCGCCTGCGGTCAGCCGCACGGCCTGCATCTCGAAAGCGGCCAGCATGGCAAAGCTCAGCATGCCGGCGAGCGCCGAGGCGACGATGTCGCGCGCCGGCAGCTGCGACCACGCCGCGCTGAAGTCCCGCCAGCGCATCGCCTGCAGGTAGCGATGCAGCAGCCAGCCGGCGATACCCAGCATCGCCAGCGCCGCGGTTGCGGAAAGCGCACGCGTCCAGCGCGTGGCAGGTGAGCGCTGCGCGGTGGTCATGCCGCGTGCTGCGCGGTCGGCAAGGCGTGATGCATCGGCATCCGGGGCGCAAGGAAGGGGCACATTCTACGGCGGGCGGACGGGTGTCCGGGCACGCGCCGCGCCGCTCGTGTCAGGCTATGGCCTTCCACCATCACGGCCGCTCGACGATGACCGCCACTGCCGACGACCACGCTCCTTCCTACCTGCGCCGCCTGGGCACCTGGGACGCCGCCGCGATCGTGATCGGCGGCGTGATCGGCGCCGGCATCTTCCGCAATCCGGCCACCGTGGCCGAACGCACCTCGGCCGGCTGGCAGGTGCTGCTGCTGTGGGCGATCGGCGGCCTGCTCACGCTGGCCGGGGTGCTCTGCTACGCCGAGCTGGGCGCGCGCCGGCCGCAGGCGGGCGGCACCTACGTCTACCTGCGCGAGGCGTTCGGCAAGCTGCCGGCGTTCCTGTTCGGCTGGACCATGGCGCTGATCAACTACCCCGGCAGCGTGGCGGCGGTGGCGACCACCTTCGCCGACTATTTCTGCGCGGCGCTGGGCTTTCCCGGCAGTTTCGTCAAACCGGTGGCGGTGGGGTCGATCGCCTTCATCGTGGGCATCAACCTGTTCGGCATCCGCGCCGGCGCCTGGGTGCAGAACATCTTCACCGTGCTCAAGCTGGCGGCGATCGCGCTGCTGGTGGTGGTCGGGCTGCTCCTGGCGCGCGGCCACCTCGGCGGCGCGCTGGCGGCCGATCCGGTGCACGTGGCGTCGCCGGGCGATTTCCTCGGCGCACTGCTGCCGGTGCTGTTCGCCTACGGCGGCTTCCACTACCTCAACGACCTGGCCGGGGAGGTGCGCGATCCGCAGCGCACACTGCCGCGCGCGCTCGGGCTGGGCATGGCCGGCGTGGTGGGCAGTTACCTGCTGGTGAACTTCGCCTATCTGGCCGGGCTCGGCCACGCCGGCCTCGCCGCCAGCTCGGCGCCGGCGGCCGACCTGCTGCGCGACCTGCTCGGCCCGCGCGGCGCGACGATCATGGCGCTGGGCATCGCCTGCTCCACCTTCGGCTACTGCGCCATCGCCATCGCCGGCGGCGCGCGCGTGCTGCAGACCATGGGCAGCGACGGCATGTTCTTCAGCGCGGTGGGACGGATCGATCCCACCAGCCGCGCACCCCAGGTGGCGCTGGCGACGCTGGGCGCGTGGGCGATCGTGCTCACCCTGTCGGGCAGCTTCGGCCAGTTGCTGGACTACACCACGGTCGGTGAATGGCTGGCGCACGCGTTCGGCATCGCCACGCTGTTCTGGTATCGCCGCCACCTCGCGCGCGAGCCTTCGCCCTATCGCGTGCCGTTCTATCCGCTGCTGCCGCTGGTGTTCGTGGTGACGGTGCTGGGCGTGATCGTCGCCACCTCGATCCACGCCCCGCGCGACGCGGGCATGAGCCTGCTGATCATCGCGCTGGGCGTACCGGCCTTCTACGGCTGGCGCTGGCTGGAGCGGCAGGCGACCGACTGAGACCAAAAAAATCGCCCGCCTACTGCGCCCGCCGCCAAACGCCGGTGCCGGCGGCGCGGCCGGCACCGGATTCAACGGCTCTTCTTCGATCGATGCGCCTGTTCGGCCAGCACCCTGGCCCGATTGAACGACTGCAGCCACAGTGCTTCGTGGCCGGCCTCGTTTTCGGTCTCGCTGTCGGGAATGCGGCTGAAGGGAATGCGCATCGGCGCCGCCTGATGCTCCAGCGCCTTCTGCATGCTGGCGAAATAGACCTTGTTGAGACCGAACTTGCGGTTGATGCGATCGACGACGTCATCGACCTTGCCCGCGTTCGCGTCCTGCGCGAACAGCGAGCCGGTGCTGTGGCGGCGCTCGATCAACCGATGCAGCGTCACGCTGACGGACAGCGGCACGGCGCCCGCGGGCCCGGGCAGCAGGGCGTGCCGGCGGCGGCCGGTGTCGATCATCAGGGTCAGCATGCGCAGCAGTTCGCGGGTGTCGTCGGTGGGATCGAAGCCAAGATCGGCCTCCCACCGCGCATCGTGGCCGACATGGCGGATGCGTACCGCCAGCGCGCCGGCCAGCAGGGCTTCCCGGCGCAGCCGCATGGCGGCCTTCACCAACAGCTTTTTCAGCACGGCGCGTGCGCCGGCAGGGTGCCGCAGTTCGGGACCCAGCACGTGCGAATGCCCCAGCGAGCCGCGCTGCGTGGCGGTCGGCGGCATCCACACACCGCGCAGCTGGCTCCACATGCGCTCGCCTTCGATGCTGCCCCAGGCGTGCCGGAGCAGGGATTTCGGGGCCGCGGTGAGCTGGGCGACGGTGGTGATGCCGTGCGCGTGCAGGCGCTGTTCCATGGCGGCGCCGATGCCGCACAGGTCGCGCAGTTGCAGCGCATGCAGCACGTGCGGCAGGTTGCCCGCCTCGATCACGGTCAGACCGTCGGGCTTGCGCATGTCCGAGGCGGTCTTGGCCAGGAATTCGTTCGGCGCGATGCCGATCGAGCAGCGGATCGCCCCGCCGGGCGCCGCTTGAGCCACGCACGCCTTGATCCGGGCGGCGAGGGCGACCGCCTCTTCGCGCCGGCACTGGCGTCCCACCAGTTCGCACGCGACCTCGTCGATGGAGCCGACGCGCGCAATGGGGATGGCCTGGTCGATCGCTTCGAGCAGGCGGTGATGCCATGCGACATAGCGCTCCGGGCGTGCCAGCCGGATCACCAGGCCCGGACACCGCCGCCGCGCTTCGCTCACCAGCGTGCCGGTGCCGACACCGTGCGCCTTGGCTTCGTAGCTGGCGGCGATCAGGCTGGTGGTCTCGGCCTCGACCGGCACGACACCGACGGGGCGTCCGCGCAACGCCGGCACCTCGTGCTGTTCGACCGAGGCGAAATAGCTGTTGAAGTCGACGAAAAGGCTGCGCAGGCTCATGGCTCACTCCGGGCCGCACGATATACCTGCCCCGTGTCTTGCCCGCCGAGACCGCCCGCCATTCAGGCCAGGCTGGTGGCGACGCCGAAGGCGATCGCCATCACCGCGGCCACCGCCAGGCAGGCGCTGGTGGGGCGGATGCGGCGGGCGTCCACGCGCGGGATCAGCCGCCACAGCAGCGCCACCCCGACCAGCATGTCCACCACGAGGACGCCGCGCAGCGCGTTGCTGGTCAGCAGCGCGCCATAGGGCGGGCGCACGTGGCCCTCGTGCACGGCCACCGCGCCGACCATCGCCATGCCGGCCATGGTCCACAGCAGGCTCGCGAGGTACACGCGGTTGAACACCACGCCGGCGCGCTCGTTCCAGCGCAGCAGCGGCCAGGCGATCAGCGAAAAGAACAGGGCGAGGATCGAGCTGTACAGCACCCACCACAGGAGGGTGCTGAGCACGGTGAGCAAAGTGGTCATGCGGAAGCCTTGAAGCCGAGCCGGCGCAGCAGCTTTTCCATCAGCCAGGCCGGGCCGACCAGCAGGTAGGAAAGATCGGTGAGGAAGCTCGGCCGGCGCCCCTCGAACTTGTGCCCGATGAACTGGCCGATCCAGGCCACCACGAAAATGCCGAGCGCCAGCCAGCGCAGGTCGGCTGCGCCGAGCCGGTTGAACAACAAGGCGGTGAGCAGCGCCAACGCGGCGAAGGCCAGCAGCAGTGCGCCGCCGAGCCGGTGCGAGCGCTTCCAGTACCAGGCGAACGCCAGCACCATTGCCAGCACCGCCCAGGCTCCGGGTTGCAGGAAGCGCGCCGGCACCGGGATCGTCCACAGCAGCGCGATCACGCTCCACACGATCGGCGGCACGCACAGCCAGTGCAGGCGCTGGTTGATCGGGTGCTGGTGATCGGCGCTGTAGCTGTCCAGCCAGTCCTGCATGGTGCGCATGGCGTGGTCTCCGTGGGCGGCCGGCTCAGGCGAGGGTGATGCCGGCCAGCCGCTGCAAGGCCTCGGCGTACTTCGCCTCGGTGCCGGCGATCACCTCGGCGGGAATGCGCGGACCCGGCGGCGTCTTGTTCCAGCCGATCGACTCCAGGTAGTCGCGCACGAACTGCTTGTCGTAGCTGGGCGGGCTGATGCCCACCCGGTACTGGTCGGCCGGCCAGTAGCGCGAGGAGTCGGGGGTGAGCATCTCGTCCATCACGTAGAGCGTGCCGTCCTCGTCGGTGCCGAACTCCAGCTTGGTGTCGGCCAGGATGATGCCGCGCTCGGCGGCGAACGCGCCGGCCCAGCGGTAGATCGCCAGCGTCGCGTCGCGCACCTTTTCGGCCAGCTCGCGGCCGGCCACGTTCACCACCGCGTCGAAGCTGACGTTCTCGTCGTGGTCGCCCACGGCGGCCTTGGTCGAGGGCGTGAAGATCGGTTCGGGCAGCTGCTGCGCCTGCTTGAGTCCGGCCGGCAGCGCGATGCCGCACACGGCGCCGGTGGCCTGGTAGTCCTTCCAGCCCGAGCCGATCAGGTAGCCGCGGGCGATCGCCTCCACCGGCACCGGCTTGAGCCGGCGCGCCACCACGGCGCGCCTGGCGTACAGCGCCAGGTCGGTGCCCGGCGGCAGCACCTCGGCCAGCGGCACGTCGAGCAGGTGGTTGGGCACCAGATGGGCGGTCCTGGCGAACCAGAAATTGGAGATCTGGGTGAGCAACTCGCCCTTGCCCGGGATCGGGTCGGGCAGCACCACGTCGAACGCGGACAGGCGATCGGTGGCCACGATGAGCAGCCGGGCGTCCTCAAGACGACCATCGGGGCGATGCCCGCGGGGCAGCGCATACACATCGCGCACCTTGCCGCGGTGGATCAGCTCCAGGCCGGGCAGGTTCGATTGGGACAAAGTGGTGGGCACGGATCGGTTCCGGGTGGGGCGGGCGCGGCATAGTGTAACGGCGCGGCCCCCGGCCGGGCCGCCGCCGGCGGGGGCGCTGGTAGACTGGCGCGTCTTCCACCCCGTGTGTTGCCGATGCGAACCGTCCTGATCGCGGCGCTGTGCCTGGTCGCCGCTGCGCCCCTCCGGGCCGAGATGCCTGCCCGCCCCGCCCGCCTCGGGCTCTGTGCCGCCTGCCACGGCGAGCGCGGCATGGCGCAGGTGCCCGGCACGCCCAATCTCGCCGGGCAGAAGCTCGATTATTTGCGCGAAGCGCTGAAGCAGTACCGCGACGGCCGCCGCGACGTGGCGCTGATGAAGGCCGCGATCGGCCCGGTCAGCGACGCCGAGCTCGACCGGCTGGCGCAGTGGTACAGCGCGCAGACGCCCGTGGCGCCGGCGCAGCCATGAGCTACACCTACACCGTCTGGTTCGCCCTCGTCGGCCTGTTCTTCGGCCACGGCCTGCCGGGCGCCGTGGTCGGCGCGCTGATCGGCTTCGTGCTGGACAACATGCGCTACAGCCATCGCCGCAGCGCGGTGCCGGAGGCCGGCGGCTTCATCCGTCCGCTGTTCGCCCTGCTCGGCGCGGTGGCCAAGAGCGACGGCCGCGTCTCCGAGGCGGAGATCGCCATCGCCGAGCGTCTGATGACCCGCATGGGCCTGGACCCCGCCCAGCGACAGGAGGCGATCGCCAGCTTCAACCGCGGCAAGACGGTGGAATTCGACGTCTCGCCGGCCATCGGCGAACTGCGCGACTGGGTCGGCCTGCGCCGCGACCACGCGTTCCCGGTGCTCGACGTGGTGATCGAGACCGTGCTGGCCGAAGGCAACCCGCCGCCGGAGAAGATGGCGATCCTGCGCCAGCTCGCCTTCGCCATGCGGGTGAGCGACATGGAGCTGATGGCGCTGATGGCGATGAAGGGCTACGCCTGGAACGCCGGCAGCGGCCCGCGCGGCGGCAATGGCGGTGGCGGCTACGTGCCGCCGCACCGCTCCACCGGCGGCCCCGACCCGTATGCCGTGCTCGGCGTGCAGCGCAATGCGGACGAGCGCACGATCAAGCGCGCCTACCGCAAGCTGATCTCCGAGCATCACCCCGACCGCCTGGGCGACCTGCCCGAAGACATGCGCAAGCGCGCCGAAGCGCGCGCCAGCGAGATCAACGCCGCCTACGAGCGGATCAAGGCCGAGAAAGGCTTCAAATAGAACGGGTAGGAGCGCACCCTGTGCGCGAAAAGCCTACGAAGAGGTGACGCCGCACATTCCGGTCGCGCGGTAGGAGCGCACCCTGTGCGCGATTGCCCTTCGCGATCAGATCAGATCAGATCATCAGAACCGGTCGCGCACAAGGTGCGCTCCTACAGAGATCGAGCCATGAGCAAGCAATCCCCCATCATCGCCCCGTCCATCCTCTCGGCCGATTTCGCCCGGCTCGGCGAGGACACCGCCCGGGTGCTCGCCGCCGGCGGCGACTGGGTGCACTTCGACGTGATGGACAACCATTACGTGCCCAACCTCACCATGGGTCCGATGGTGCTCAAGGCGCTGCGCGACTACGGCATCAGCGCGCACATCGACGTGCATCTGATGGTCAAGCCGGTCGACCGCATCGTGCCGGATTTCGCCAGGGCCGGCGCCAACTCGATCAGCTTCCATCCGGAAGCCAGCGAGCACGTCGACCGCACCATCGGCCTGATCAAGGAGGCCGGCTGCCAGGCCGGACTCGTGTTCAACCCCGCCACGCCGCTGAACTGGCTCGACCACGTGCTGGACAAGCTCGATTTCGTGCTGCTGATGTCGGTGAACCCGGGCTTCGGCGGGCAGAAGTTCATTCCTTCGGCGCTGGACAAGCTGCGCGAGGTGCGCCGGCGTATCGACGACAGCGGCCGGGCGATCCGGCTGGAAGTGGACGGCGGCGTCGGCGCCGACAACATCGGCGCCATCGCCGCGGCCGGGGCCGACACCTTCGTCGCCGGCTCGGCGATCTTCAACGCGCCGGACTACGCCGCGGCGATCGCCGCCATGCGTCGCGCCATCGGCTGATCGCCCCCGGGGGGACGCAAAAAAGAAGTCCCGGCGCCGCGAGGCACCGGGACAAGCGTCGTCGGACGCGTCAGGGGAGATCACCCGAGTGGGCGCCGCCCGCCGCCGCGCCGTGAAGCGCGGCGGCGGTGTTCCACGGCAATGGCGCGACGCCACTCGGAAGCTTGGAGCCACCGCAGGCGGCGATGGTTCCCACCCGTTCAGGATTTTCTTGCGATCCCGGAAAAAGACTCCCCTCGCGTGGAGGGGAGAAGGAACCGCCATGAAGGTCGGGGAAACGGCGGTGGATCGGTTGCCTGCTGAGCTACAGCGGTTGCCACTCCGGGTCGGGCTCCTCGCCCGGCGCCGCCGCGCGTCCCTGCGCGGCGGCGTAGCGGCCTTCCATGGCATCGGATCCAGCATCGAGCACGAACAGCGGGTGTGAATTCATCCGGATTCTCCTGGTTGATCAGGGCGTCCCTGGTGGGAACCTCGAAAAACTGCTCTTCGCGCGTCATTCCCGCGAAAGCGGGAATCCAGTGTCTTTGTTCTTCAGGGCCTTGGAGTCACTGGATCCCCGCTTTCGCGGGGATGACGAGCCTGATTCAGTGAATGCCCGTCAGCAGGCCGAGCAGCAGGGCGCCGATCGCCAGCACCACGCGCAGCGGTTCGAAGCCGTGCAGTTCGGCATGGCGGTCGGTGTCGTCGGTGGTACTGCGGGCCATTGGTGAAACTCCTCGGGGTTGCGGGCGGTGAGGGTCATCAGGCGCCCGGCGTCGGCGTGGCGCGCGACGCAAAGGAGCCCATGCGGCGACGGCTTCGGGCAAATCACGGGCAGGCGGCCGAACCGGCTTGCGCCGGTCCTGCGCGCATAGCACGCTGCACGCCATCCACTCATGCCAGCAAGGAAGTCGATCCCATGGGCCGCAGCATCGCCATCGTCGAAGACGAACCGCTGATCCGCGCCAACTACGTCGAGGCGCTCAACCGCTTCGGCTACGACACCCGCGGCTACGGCTCGCGGCAGGAGGCGTCGAGCGCGTTCGCGATGCGCCTGCCGGAGCTGGTGATCATCGACATCGGGCTGGGCGACGAGCCGGAGGGCGGCTTCGACCTGTGCCGCGAGCTGCGCGCGAAGGCGCCGACGCTGCCGATCATCTTCCTCACCGCGCGCGACTCGGATTTCGACGTGATCTCCGGCCTGCGCCTGGGCGCGGACGACTACCTCAGCAAGGACACCAGCCTGCACCAGCTGGCCGCGCGCATCGCCGCGCTGTTCCGCCGCATCGCCTCGATGCAGGCCCCGACGGCCAGCGAGACGGTGATCGAGCACGGCCCGCTCAAGCTCGAATCCGAGCGCATGCGGATCACCTGGAACGGCGAGGAAATTCCGCTCACCGTCACCGAGTTCTGGATGGTGCACACGCTGGTGCGCTTCCCCGGCCACGTGAAGAATCGCGACCAGCTGATGCGCGAAGCCGAGCTGGTGGTCGACGACGCCACCATCACCTCGCACATCAAGCGCATCCGCAAGAAGTTCATCGCGGTGGCGCCGGAGTTCGACGCGATCGAGACCGTGCACGGCGTGGGCTACCGGTGGAAGCCGTGAGATCCACCCTGCTTGCGTTACTGCTCCTGCTCGCCGCCACGCAGGCGCGTGCCGGTGAACCCATCGTGGCCAGCGGTGCACGCGATGGCGCGACGCCCGCGTGGACCATCACCGGCACCGCGCCCGACGGCTGGACTGCCGATTGCTGCACCTACGCCCGCGCCATCGGCGTCGATGTGGTCGTCTACCGGGGCGAGTGGACCGGCGAACCGCAGCGCGTGATGGTGCTCAACGTCTGGCCGGCCAAGCTGCCCTCGCTGCAGGCGGAACTCGCCGCCGACCGCACGCGCTACCACCAGCGCGATCCGGCCGGTCGCGATGCCACGGTGGCGATCGCCCAGCCGCACATGCGTTGCCTCGCCAACGTTTACGAAGGCAGCGACCACCTCGACGACATGGTCGTGTTCTGCGATCCGGGCCAGGCCAGCGGCGTGCGGCTGAGCTGGTCGATGACGCTGGCCGCCAACGAGCCGCAGCGCCGCCCGCTGCTCGATGCGCTGCTGCGCGTGGTGGCCGGCACCGCCCATCGCCGCGGCGCCACCGCGCTGCCGGCTCCCGCGCAACCCTGATGCGGCGCGTTCCCGCGCCATGAGCCTGCGCCGCAAGCTGCTGCTGGTCGCGCTGTGCACGCTGGCGCTGCCGGTGGCCGGCTGGCTGTACGTGCGGCAGATGGAAAACCTGCTGCGCGACGGCCAGGCGCAGGCGCTCACCGCCTCGGCGCGCGCCGTGGCGCGCAGCCTGGTGGTCACCGGCGCGGCGCTGCCAGATGCCCGCCAGGGCTGGTACGTGCAGAACGCCGACACGCCGATCACCGTCGACGGCTACGGTGACGACTGGGCGCCGCTCACGCCGTGGAGCGAGCCGGTGGGCACGCGCGGCAAGCTGCTGCTGGCGCGCGACGCCAACTGGCTCTACCTGTGGCTGGACGTGCGCGACAGCCGCCGCACCCGCGCCGAGGCCGACGATCCGCTGGTGCTGCGTGCCGACCACGTGGTGCTCACCCTGGTGCGCGGGACAGCGCGGCGCCGCTACCTGCTGGCCAGCGCCGCGCCCGGTCCGATCACGGCCCGCCCGCTGGACCCACCGGTCGACGGCCTGCCCGACCTGCTCACCGCGCAGTGGCAGGAGGACGGCAGCGGCTATCGCATCGAGCTGCGCGTGCCGCGCGCGGCCGGTATCAGTGCGCTGGGCGTGGGCGTGTTCGATCCGGCCGACGGTGGCGATCCGCTCGCCGTCGAGCAGCGGCCGCTGCTGGCCTGTTCGGACGCACTGTCGGCGGAACTGGCGCAACTGACGCCCGACGACGTGCACGCCCGCGTGCTGTCGCCCGGCGGCTGGCTGCTGGCGCAGAGCGGACGGCGCGATGCGGATCGCCGCCAGGGTCCCCAGCCGGGCTGGTTCGCCGCGCTGATCTACCGCGCGCTGCTGGCCGACCGCGTGCAGGCCTCGCAGCCGTGGATGCAGGACGCGCCGCGCCTGCGCACCGACGAGGTCACCCGGGCGCGCCACGGCACGCCCGCCGCGGTGTGGCGCGACGGCGAGACGCGCGCCAGCGTGGTGCTCGACGCCGCCGTGCCGATCGAGCGGGGTGGCCAGGTGCGCGGCGTGCTGCTGCTGGAACAGGCCAGCCGGGCGGTGCCGCTGCTGGCCAATCGCGCGCTGTTCGGCCTGCTGCTCACCAGCTTCGCGGTGCTGCTGGTGGCCGGCGGCATCCTGCTCGCCTTCGCCACGCGGCTGAGCCTGCGCCTGGGCAAGCTGCGCGACGCCGCCGAGCGGGCGCAGGCGGCGGATGGCCGTCTGGACGGCCTGTTCCAGCGCGGGCGCTTTCCGATGACCGACGCGCCGGACGAAGTCGGCGACCTGGCGCGCAGCTTCGAGAAGCTGTTCGAGGCGGTCGGCGGCTATACCGACTACCTGCGCACGCTGGCCTCCAGACTGTCGCACGAACTCAACACGCCGCTGGCGATCGTCAAGTCCTCGCTGGACAACCTCGAGCACGCGCTCGATGCGGATGGCGGCGTGCCCGCGGATGCCGCGTCGTATCTCGCGCGCGCGCGCGACGGCACCGCCCGCCTCGGCGCGCTGGTGCGCGCGATGAGCGAGGCCAGCCGGATGGAGCGCGCGATCGCCGCCGCCGAGCCGGAAGATGTCGACCTGCGCGAGGTGCTGCGCGGCTGCGCCGAGTCCTATCGCGCGCTGGCCGGCACCCGGCGCTTCGAGAGCGTGCTGCCCGCCGCGCCGCTGCCGTTCCACGGCGCGCCGGAGCTGGTGGCGCAGGCGCTGGACAAGCTGTTCGACAACGCGCTTTCGTTCACCCCCGCCGACGGCTGGCTGCGGCTGGAACTGCGCGCGATCGATGGCGGCGCCGAGATCACCCTGGCCAACCAGGGACCGCTGCTGCCCGCGGCGATGCAGGCGCGATTGTTCGATTCGCTGGTGAGCCTGCGCGACAAGGCCACGCCGGGCGATGCGCCGCACCTGGGGCTGGGCCTGTACGTGGTGCGGCTGGTGGCCGAGCGCCACGGCGGCACGGCGCTGGCGCGCAACCTCGACGACGGCGGCGGCGTGGCGTTCACCCTGCAGCTGTTCGGCATGCCGCGCCCACGGCTATAGCGCCGGCCCATCCAGATGAAAGCGCACCGGCACGCGCGCCGTCGTCGTGGTCGCGCCACCGTCGGGGCGTAGCGCGCGGAAGCGCCACTGACGGGCGGAAGCCACCGCGGCGGCATCCAGCTCGGGGAATCCGCTCGACTTCGCCACCGCGACCTCGCGCGGCAGGCCGTCGGCGCCGATGGTGAGCATCAGCAGCACGGTGCCCTGGTGACGTTGCCGCAGCGCCTCCTCCGGATAGCGCGGCGGCGGCCGGCTGATGATCTCCACCGCCACCGGTGCGCTGATGGCGCCATAGGCCAGCACCCAGCCGCCATCGCCGCGCTGCAGGTGCGCCCGGTAGGTTTCGGGCTCGCCGCAGCCGCCGGTGCGCCCGTCGCAGCGGCGCAGGCTGTAGGTGAGCTGGCCCTGCCCATCGAGCGTGAAGTCGGTCAGCTGGGTGCGGCGCGGATCGATCGGCGCATCCATCGCGGTGCCGACGAAGGCGCCGTGGCGGAAGATATAGAGCTGCACCGCACCGGGCCGGCAGTGCCCGTCGCGTTGCAACACCGCCTCGGCCACGTAGTCATCGCCGCTGCGCTGCGCGCGGCCGGTCAGCGTGCGCTGGCCGCCGGCGAGCAGGAAGCGGTCTTCGTCGTTATGGGCGGCGCTGCCCTCCGGGCAGGAGGCCGTGCTCGCTGGGGCGGCAGCCGACAACGGCTGCAGTGGACGTGGAACGTAGCGCACCGGCGGCGCGGTGGCTGCCGGCGTCGCGGCGCGATGCTGGTGCCACAGCAACGCCAGCACCAGCACCGCGGCGATGCCGCCGAGCCAGGCGAAGGGGCGGCCGCGTCCACGCGGGGAACGACGAGGCAACGGCGGTGGCATGGCGCCAGGCCCCGGCAAGGGTGGCGGTGTGGCGGCGTGCGGCAGCGCCTGCCAACTGGCGTCGCCATCGTGGCGCCAGCGATCGCCGGCGCGGGCGTACAGATCACGCGCGCCGGCCGGCAGCGGGCCGAGCACGCGCTCGCCGCGCAGCAGCCAGATCAGCGTCTCCTCGTCGCGATGCACGCCCGCTTCGGTGCCCAGCGCCTTCAACTGACTGGCCTGGTCCTGCGCGGTGGCCTGGTCGAGGGTGCGCCGGATGATCAGTGGCGCGCGCTGCCACACCTTGTCGCGGAAGGCTTCCGGCGACATGCCGAAGGCGTCGGCCAGCCGCGCCTCGACGGCGCCGGCATCCGGATATGCGTACTCGCCGGTGAGAACCAAGCAGAACGTGTCCATGCCTCACGCATTCCTCGAAGGGATCGTCTGCAAGCTTACCCAAGCCCCCGCCGATCGTGCCGTTCGCCGCGGGTGCGCCATCAACGCGATATGTTCAGCCGCGACAGGCCAGCGGCAGATATCGCGGCTGGATCGTGGTGTCTGGTGTGTTGCAGTTCCACTGCACCTGTCCCTGCGCGTCACGGTATGGCACGAGCACCAGCACCCGGCCTCGCAGAGCCCGGTTCGCCTGCGGCGCGTCGTACGCGATCACTAACTTGCCCGCCTCCACGTTGATCGACGACACGTAGCGGTTATTCATCGACGCGGCCTCGTCGATGCCGGCGGCGGCGTTGTCCTGCGGCATATCGCCATGGTCGGCGTAGTAGGCGGCCACGGCCGCCTCGGCATCGCGAGCGACCGCGAATCCCTCGGCGACCTGTGCGCGCAGGACGTAGTCCTGGTAAGCCGGGATGGCGATGGCGGCGAGTATCGCGATGACTCCCGGGAACAGCCACAGCAGGTAGAAGACACCTTTCGGCGGTGAAGGGTCATCTCGACCGGTTTCCTTCCATCGCGCCAGCCAGCGTAGCTGTCCCTGCAGGTAGTACATGTTGAAGAAAAACAGGGTGACCCCGCCGATGTGGACGGTCGGCGTGCCCCGCCGAAAGCGATTCTCCAGCGAGCCGGCCATCGAAAAGTAGGCGACCAGATAAATCACCCAGTAGGCCAGCAGGAGCACCAGTCCAAGAGTTGAGAGACCCGCCGAAGCTCCCCGCGCCGGCGCCGCAGCAATAACCATGGCGTAGCCTGTCACGAAACAGCCGAGCGCCAGGCCGAGCAGCAGGTGGCATGGCTGTGACGATCGATCTTGCGCACCCAGTTCGACTGCACGAACGGCCAGATCACCCCGAACAGGCCCAGCGTGAGTATGGTGAATAGCAGTACAAGCCCCCAGTGCAGCGAAGGCGGCGAGGGCAGTTCAGCGCGCCGCTGTTCGTGCGTCGTAGCCGTGCCGGAGGCGTCGCCATTGGAAAAGCTTTTCGGCGGTGGAGGCGGCGCGCTGAACGGCGGCGGTGCCACTGCGGTCGCATCAGGGAACAGCTGCGCCAGCGGCCTCCACGCCGCCATCCCCTCGCGCCAGGCCAACGTGTCCGGGCCGAAGCGGCCCTCGCCGATCCACTGGCGCAAATTCGCCTCGGTGTAGGGTCCGTACTTCTGGCCGTCTTGGCCGATCCAGATATTCGCCTCGCTACTCACTGCCACACTCCTTTGTCGTGATGATCAAATGCCCGTGACGCCCGTGACGCCCATGACGGACGGATCTCTGGGGCGTGCGGGGTGCTCGCACATATGCGCTGTCGCGACGCCATGCCGGCGCCGGGCGGTTAAGAGCGGATGTGTCGTTTCCCCTGGATTTCTCCGAGGAGCCTAGGTCTGGACGTGCGCGTCCGCAACATCCGTCATCGATGCCCGTGGCGCGATGGGCTGCTATCTTGGCGCGGTTGTCTTTCCTGCCTGGATCGATCCCCCCGTGATTTCCCGAGACGAATTCGACGCGCTGGTGGCCCAGGGCCACACGCGCATTCCGCTGGTGCGCGAGGTGTTCTCCGACCTCGACACGCCGCTGTCGGTGTACCTGAAGCTGGCCGACGGCCCGTACACCTTCCTGTTCGAATCGGTCGAGGGCGGCGCCACCTGGGGACGCTATTCGATCATCGGCCTGCCGGCGCGCCGCGTGTATCGCCTGCGCGGCCACGAGCTGGAAGTGGAGGACGCCGGCGAAGTCACCGAGCGCCGCCACCTGGACGACCCGCTGGCCGAGATCGAGACACTCCGCCAGCAGTACGACGTGCCGCGGCTGCCGCAGCTGCCGGCCTTCTCGGGCGGCCTGGTCGGCTACTTCGGCTTCGAGACCATCGGCTACATCGAGCCGCGGCTGGCGCAGTGGGACCGACCCGACGAGCTGGGCACGCCCGACGTGCTGCTGATGCTGGCCGAGGAAGTGGCGGTGTTCGACAACCTCAAGGGCCGGCTGTACCTGATCGTGCACGCCGATCCGGCGCAGCCGCATGCCTACGCGCAGGCGCAGCGCCGGCTCGACGCGCTGGTCTACCGCCTGCGCCAGGGCGGCGCCTCGTATCCGCAACTCACGCAGTCGGTGGCGCTGGACGAGAGCGACTTCAAATCCTCCTTCACCAAGGCCGAGTTCGAGGCGATGGTGGAGAAGGCCAAGGAATACATCCGTGCCGGCGACATCTTCCAGGTGGTGCCCTCGCAGCGCCTCTCCGTGGGCTTCAACGCAAGGCCGGTGGACGTGTACCGCGCGCTGCGCGCGCTGAACCCGTCGCCGTACATGTACTTCGTCGACCTGGGCACCACGCAGATCGTCGGCTCCTCGCCGGAGATCCTGGCGCGGCTGAAGGACGGCAAGGTCGTCGTGCGCCCGCTCGCCGGCACCCGCAAGCGCGGCGCCACCGAGGAAGAGGACCGGGCGCTGGAAGCCGAGCTGCTGGCCGACCCGAAGGAGCGCGCCGAGCACGTCATGCTGATCGACCTGGGCCGCAACGACATCGGCCGCATCAGCGAAACCGGCACGGTGGAGGTCACCGACTCGTTCGCGATCGAGCGCTACTCGCACGTCATGCACATCGTCTCGCAGGTGCAGGGCACCGCGAGGCCGGGCCTCAGTTACATGGACGTGCTCAAGGCCACCTTCCCGGCCGGCACGCTCAGCGGTGCGCCGAAGATCCGCGCGCTGGAAATCATCCAGGAACTGGAGCCGGTCAAGCGCAACATCTACGCCGGCGCGATCGGCTGGATCGGCTGGTGGGGCGACGCCGACACCGCCATCGCCATCCGCACCGCGGTGATCCAGGACGGCCGCCTGCACGTGCAGGCTGGTGCAGGCATCGTCTACGACTCCGATCCGGCGTCGGAATGGGAGGAGACCATGAGCAAGGGCCGCGCGTTGTTCCGCGCCGTGGCGCAGGCGGCGAAGGGGTTGTGATGGCGATGGCGGCTTGTGAATGGGTACCTTGCCATTTGCTTTCCGGGAGTGGACAACCAGAACCATGCTCGATGATCTGATCTCGCGCGCGAGCCTCGAAGGCCTCGCCGGTCCCCGCGCATTCCGGTGCGGTGAGGAATATCTCGCGGTCGGCGCCGTCGGGCGCCTGCGGATCACCGGTGACAGTGTTGCCGCAAAGGTCGAGGGCACCACGACCTACCGGGTCGAACTGCGCGACGACGACGGTGCGCTGGCCTTCGACTGCAGCTGTCCGCACGCTGCCGATGGCTATTTCTGCAAGCATGGCGTGGCGCTGGGGCTGGCGTGGCTGGATCGGCCGGAGGCCGAGCGCAAGGCAGATGCCGCATCCGGCAGGAAGAGGCGGCGCGATCCCTGGCGCGACATCGAGCAGTACCTGTCCGCACAACCTGCGGACACCCTGATCGAACTGTTGCTGGACGTGGCGCGGCGCGACGACCGGCTGTACCAGTCCCTGCTGCTGAAGGCCGAGCGTGCCGGTGGCGGGCGCGGCAATGTGGCCAGGGCATTCCGCCGAGCGATTGACGAGGCGACGCGCATCCACGGTTTCGTCGACTGGCGCGAGGCGGGCACCTTTGCCGGCGACATGCAGCAGGTGGCCGAATCGATAGCGGAGCTGCTCAGGCCCGACACCGCCGCATTGCTGGTGGAACTGACGGAGTACGCGGTCGAGCGGCTCGAAAAATCCATGGAGCAGGTCGACGACTCGGACGGCGAGGTCGGCAACATCGTCCATGGACTGGGAGAACTGCATCTGCAGGCATGTCTCATGGCGATGCCCGACCCTGCTGCGTTGGCCGAACGCCTGTTTGCGCTGGAAACCACGCTGCCGTTCGGCGTCTGGAGTTTCGATGCGCTGACCTATCGCAATGTCCTGGGCGCGGCGGGGCTGCAACGGTACCGGGAAGTGGCACAGACGGCGTGGCGCAAGCTCAAGCCCCGCGATGCGCAGGATGCCTTCGATTCGAGCCGGTTCACGATCACCCGCATCATGGAACGCCTGGCCGAGGCCAGCGGCAATATCGAGGAGTTGGTGGCGATCAAGTCGAAGGATCTCTCCTGCGGCTATCGCTACCTGGAGATCGCCGAAATCTGGGCCAAGGCCAAACAGCCGGACAAGGCGCTGGAGTGGGCCGAGCGCGGTTTGCAGGCGTTCCCGGAGCGCCCCGACAACCGCCTGCGGGATTTTCTGGTGGCCTGCTACCTCAAGCGCAAGCGCAACGACGAAGCCCTGCAGCTGACCTGGATCCAGTTCGAAGAGCAGCCGGCGCTCGGCAACTACCAGAAGCTGCATGAGGTGGCTCGCAAGCTCCGCTGCTGGCCCGCGCAGCGTGAGCGGGCCCTGGCATGGGTAGCCGCGGCGGCATTGCGCGGGTCGAGCCATTCCAGTCACTGGCCGAGGGCGGCAACGCCCGACTACTCGCTGCGCATGGAAATCGCGCTATGGGAAAACGACCTCGATGCCGCATGGCAAGCCGCCCAGTCGGGGCCGTGCAACCGGAACCTGTTGATCGTATTGGCGGGCAAGCTCGAACCCACGCGCCCGGACGACGCCATCAGTCTGTATCGCCTGGTGATTCCCCCGATCGTCGAGCAGACCAACAATGCGGCCTATGCCGAAGCCATCATCTTGATCCGCAGGATGGGTGGCCTGATGAAGGCGCAGCGGCAGTCGGCGCCGTTTGGCGATTACCTGGCGGAATTGCGCGTGCGCTACAAGCCGAAGCGAAACTTCATCAAGCTGCTCGACGGGGTGATACGGAGCAGCGGCAGCTGATCATCGCGGCACCGACAGCGCGGGTGGCGCTTTCTGTCTTGATGTCTGCGCCATGCACCGGTTGATTGAACAGCGGAAAGATCGGGCGCGGCAACACGTTGTGGCGCGCTTGCCGTGGACCGCCGAGTGGAGCTGACGCAAGAGCTTTTTCGCGACAAGTAATGGCCCTTGATATCCCGAAGCGCGGCGATGCATGGCGCAAGCCACAGCCAGCCGCAGAGGCCTAGTATGGGAAGATCGAAGCCCCAGGCAGGATTGGAATCATGCGACTTTCAGACGAAGAACTCGAAGCCCTGCTGTCGGACATCGAATCGGACAGGGCGGAGCGCAAGGAAAGCGCCAAAGGGGACGCGCCGGAGAAGTTGCGGCAGGCCATTTGTGCCTTTGCCAATGACCTGCCCGGCCACCAGCGCGCTGGCGTGGCTTTTGTGGGGGTCAGGGACGACGGTAGCTCTGCTGGCTTGCCGATTACGGATGAGCTGCTGCGCACGCTCTCGGACATGCGTTCGGACGGAAATATCCAGCCGATGCCAACGATGAGCGTGGAAAAGCGCACTCTCCACGGGCATGACGTTGCCGTCATCACGGTACTTCCGTCAGATGCTCCACCGGTACGTTGCAAGGGGCGAACGTGGGTGCGCGTCGGGCCGCGGCGCGGCATCGCAACGGCGCAAGACGAACGAATCCTCAACGAACGTCGTCGCCATCGTCATCTGCCGTTCGACCTGCAGCCGGTTTCGTTCGCCACGCTGGCGGATCTCAACCGCGGCGTGTTCGAGAGCGAGTATTTGCCGGGCGCATTCTCGGCCGATGTGCTGGAGGCGAACCATCGCAGCTATGAAGAACGCCTCAGCGCCTGTCGCATGATCGAAGGCGTGGACAACCCCATTCCCACGGTGCTCGGCAGTCTGGTTATCGGCAACCGTCCCCGCGACCTGGTTCCGAGCGCTTATGTGCAGTTTCTGCGGATCGACGGCACCGGCCTGGATGATCCGATCATCGATGAGGCGGCCATCGACGGCCGTCTCGGCGAAGTGCTTGGGCGTATCGACGACAAGCTCAAGGCCCACATTTCGGTGCGGGTGAACATCGAGGCGGATACGGAAAGGCGTCAGGCCGATTACCCGCTGGCTGCACTCCAGCAGTTGGTTCGCAATGCGGTGATGCACCGCAGCTATGAAGCGACCAACGCCCCGATCAGGCTCACCTGGTTCAACGACCGCATCGAGATCGTCAATCCGGGCGGCCCCTACGGCATGGTGACGGAGGCCAACTTCGGCATGCCTGGCATGACCGATTACCGCAACCCTCATCTGGCTGAAGCCATGAAGGTGCTGGGTTATGTGCAACGCTTCGGGGTGGGCATCGCCACCGCGCGCCGACTGCTTGCGGCCAATGGCAACCCGGCACCCGAGTTTTCGCCCAGCGCGACTCATGTACTGGTGATCGTGCGGAGGGCTGCATGAGCATTCCCGTCCTGACGTTTTTCAACAACAAGGGCGGCGTCGGCAAGACCTCGCTGGTGTATCACCTGTCCGCCATGTTCGCCAACCTTGGTGTGCGCGTGCTGGCGGTGGATCTGGATCCGCAGGCCAACCTCACCGCGGCGTTTCTGGACGAAGACCGGCTCGCCGATCTTTGGAGCGAGGGTGCTGGCGTCTCAACCATCTATCGCAGCATCAAGCCGCTGACCGACGTTGGCGACTTCAAGCCTGTCGCCTACCAGCAGATGGAAGAGCGGCTCGCCCTGATACCGGGTGATCTGGGCCTGTCCAGTTTCGAGGATGAGTTGTCCGGCACCTGGACCCAGGCGTTGGGAGACCAGAACAAGGCCAGACCCTTTCGCATTCTCACGGCGTTCTGGCGCACGGCGCAGGAATCGGCCGCGCGCTTCCAGGCTGACCTGATCGCGTTCGATGTCGGCCCGAATCTGGGCGCGATCAATCGCGCGGCGCTGCTGGCCAGCAACCACGTCATCGTGCCCCTGGGCGCCGACCTGTTTTCCTTGCAGGGCCTGCGTAACCTTGGCCCCACTTTGCGCACCTGGCGCGCCGGCTGGGAAAAGCGCCGCAATGACTGGGCGGTGCCGGAGTTCGCGTTGCCGCCGGGCGACATGGTGCCCGTGGGCTACGTGGCCATGCGCCATGGGGTGCGGCTGACTCGGCCGGTCAAGGCGTATACGCGGTGGCTGGACCAGATTCCCGGTGAATTCCGGCACAGCGTTCTGGGCGAGGCGCCCGGTTTCATGCCGGTGCCACCCATCCAGAGCGATCCGTATTGCCTGGCCATGCTGAAGAACTACAACAGCCTGATGCCGCTGGGGCAGGAGGCGCGCAAGCCGATCTTCGCGCTGCGCTCCGCCGATGGAGCCATTGGCGCCCATGCCAATGCAGTGACCAACGCCTACGCGGACTTCAAGACACTTGCCACCGATATTGCCCAGCGAATCGGCCTGCAGGTTCCGGAAAAATATTGATGACCAAGCAAAAACTGGAGCTCACCTGGATCGGCAAGGAGAAGCGGCCGAAGCTGGAGCCGCGGATTCTGCTGGAGGAGTCGGAGCGGTCGTATCACGCGGCGCAGCGGGTGAGCGAGGGCGACCTGTTCGACAACCGGCTGATCTTCGGCGACAACCTGCTGGCGCTGAAGTCGCTGGAGCAGGAGTTTGCCGGCAAGGTGAAGTGTGTCTTCATCGATCCGCCGTACAACACGGGCAGCGCCTTCACGCACTACGACGACGGGCTGGAGCATTCGATCTGGCTGGGATTGATGCGTGATCGGCTGGAGATCATCCGGCGGCTTTTGTCGGAGGACGGGTCGTTGTGGATCACGATCGATGACAATGAAGCGCACTACCTCAAGGTGCTCTGCGACGAAGTGTTTGGTCGTGGCAACTTCATTTCTAATGTAGTTTGGCAAAAGACACTTACCAGACGTAATGACGCGCGCGCTCTTTCTGCTGCGCATGACCATGTGCTCGTTTACGCTAAAGTTTTTGAAAAGTTCATAGTAAACAAGCTTGATTCGAGCGATAAGCAGCGTGCGACCTATCAGAACCGCGACAACGATCCCCGTGGAGACTGGCTTCCGGTGCCGTTTCATGCACCGAACATTAGGCCAAATCTAACGTATGAAATTATCACGCCAGGGGGGCGCTCACTCTGGCCACCAAAGGGGAGGTGCTGGAGCACTACGAAAGAAAAATTCGAAGAGCTTGTTGCGGACAACCGGATTTACTTCGGCTTGGATGGTCGAGGTATGGCGCAGAGGAAAAAGTTTTGGAGCGAGTCGGAAAATAAAATTGTGCCCTGGACCTGGTGGGGTTATGAGGAGGCTGGCGATAACCGTGAAGCAAATCGTGAGGCCAAAGAGATTTCCGACCTGGCTAACATTGAATCAAAATTCGATACTCCAAAACCGGAGAAGCTTTTAAAGCTGGTCTTGGAGATAGCAACCAATCCCGGCGACCTCGTCCTCGACTCCTTCGCCGGCTCCGGCACGACCGGTGCAGTCGCCCACAAGATGGGCCGGCGGTGGATCATGGTCGAGCTGGGCGAGCACTGCCATACGCACATCATTCCGCGCCTGAAGAAGGTGATCGACGGCGAGGATCAGGGCGGCATCAGCAAGGCGGTGAACTGGCGCGGCGGCGGCGGCTTTCGCTACTACCGCGTGGCGCCGAGCCTGATCGTCAACGACCGCTGGGGCAATCCGGTGGTGAACCCCGCGTACAACGCCGCCCAGCTGGCCGAGGCGCTGTGCAAGCTGGAGGGCTTCACCTACGCGCCGTCGGAAACGCTGTGGTGGCAGCACGGCCATTCCAGCGAGCGGGACTTTATCTGCGTCACCACGCAGAACCTGTCCGCCGAGCAGCTGGAGGCGCTGGCGGAGGAGGTGGGTGCCGAGCGCAGCCTGCTGGTGTGTTGCGCGGCGTTCCATGGGGTGACGGCGGCCGCCGCGGTGGGGCGCTGGCCGAACCTCACGCTGAAGAAGATCCCCAGGATGGTGCTGAGCCGCTGTGAGTGGGGCCACGACGATTACAGCCTCAACGTGGCCAACCTGCCGCTGGCCGAGCCGGCGCCCGCGGCTACTCCTTCCGCGTCCGCGTCCGCGGACTCGGGTCGTCGCAGGAAGCGCGTGGCCGATACCGGGCCGGATCTGTTCGGCGATGCAACGGCCGAGGACGAGGCATGAGCGGCGAGGACGAAGAGACGCCGGCGTCCGAGCTGATCCTCTACCGCACCGAGGATGCACAGACGCGCATCCAGGTGCGGCTGGAGGGCGGTTCGGTGTGGCTCACCCAGGCGCAGATGGGCGAGCTGTTCGACACCTCGCCGCAGAACATCACCCTGCATCTGAAGGCGATCTTCGCCGAGGGCGAGCTGGACGAGGCGGCAACCTGTAAGGATTACTTACAAGTTCGTCAGGAGGGCGCGCGCCAGGTGTCGCGCCGCCTGCGGCACTACAACCTCGACGCCATCCTAGCCGTGGGTTATCGCGTGCGCTCGCCACGCGGCACCCAGTTCCGCCAGTGGGCCACGGCGCACCTGCGCGAGTTTCTGGTCAAGGGCTTCAGCATCGACGCCGAGCGCCTGAAGCGGGGCGAGGACGACGCCTACTTCGAGGATCTGCTGGCGACGATCCGGGACATCCGATCCTCGGAGAAGATGTTCTGGCGCAAGGTGCTGGAGATCTACGCCACCAGCGTGGACTACGACCCGTCCGCCGAGGCCAGCCAGCAGTTCTTCGCCACGGTGCAGAACAAGATGCACTGGGCCGCGCACGGGCATACCGCCGCCGAGCTGATCGTGGCGCGCGCCGATGGCGACAAGCCGAACAACGGCATGACCAACTGGGCCGGCAGCGCCCCGCGCAAGGCGGATGCGCGCGTGGCCAAGAGCTATTTGAATGCGGACGAGCTGGAGGCGTTGAACCGCATCGTCACGGCCTATCTGGAGTTTGCCGAGTTGCAGGCCATGAATCGCAAGCCGATGACCATGGCGGCCTGGATTGCCAAGCTGGACGACTTTCTGCGCCTGAGCGACCGGGACATCCTGACCCACGCCGGACGCATCAGCCACGAGCAGGCGCTGGAGTTCGCCGACACGCAATTCGAGCGCTTCCGCCAGCGCAGGATCAACGAGCCGTCGGCGGTGGAGCGTGACTTCGACGAGGCCACCAAAACGCTGGATACGCTGAAAAAAAGCCGCGGTGGAAAAGCGGGTGGCGGTGACAAGGGGAGCGAGGCATGAGCGCACGCGAGCAACACTACGTGGCGGGGCGCCTGTCGTTGCGGCCGCCGCAGGCCGAATCGCTGGCGCGGCTGGCGCAGGCGCTGGATGCGGCGCCCGGCATGCGTTCGCACGAGCGTGAACTGGATGTGGTGCTGGCGACGCTACGGGCGGAGTTCGCCACACTGGAGGATTTCGAGCGCGACTTCCCTTCGCTGTGCTTCGCGCTGGCCACCGGCGTGGGCAAGACCCGGTTGATGGGCGCCTTCGTCGCCTACCTGCACCTGGCTTATGGCATCGACAACTTCTTCGTGCTGGCGCCCAACCTCACGATCTACAACAAGCTGATCGCGGACTTCACCCCGAATACGCCCAAGTACGTGTTCAAGGGCATCGCCGAGTTCGCCCAGCAGTCGCCGGAGATCATCACCGGCGACAACTACGAGGAGCGCGGCAGCTCGCTGGGCCTGCTGTCGCCGGTGACCATCAACATCTTCAACATCTCCAAGATCAACTCGGAGGTGCGCGGCGGCAAGGAGCCGCGCATCAAGCGCATGCGCGAGGTGCTGGGCGACAGCTACTTCAACTATCTGGCCGGGCTGGACGACCTGGTGATGCTGATGGACGAGTCGCACCGCTACCGCGCCAGCGCAGGCGTGCGCTCCATCAACGAGCTCAAGCCCTTGTTCGGCCTGGAGCTCACCGCGACGCCATTCGTGGAGTCCAGCCGCGGGCCGGTGCCGTTCAGGAACGTGGTGATGGATTACCCGCTGGCACGGGCGATGGATGACGGTTTCGTCAAGGAGCCCGCGGCCGTCACCCAGCGTAATTTCGATGCGCGGGCGCACACGCCCGACGAGATCGAGAAGATCAAGCTGGAAGACGGTGTGCGCCTGCACGAGGCGACCAAGGTGGAGTTGCTGACCTACGCGCGCGAGAACGACGTGCCGGTGGTCAAGCCGTTCGTGCTGGTGATCGCCCGCGACACCACCCACGCCGGCCAGCTGCTGGCGCTGCTGGAATCGGCGGCGTTCTTCGAGGGCCGCTACGCGGGCAAGGTGATCCAGGTCGACTCCAGCAAGTCCGGCAAGGACGAGGAGGAAATGATCGCCCGGCTGCTGGCGGTGGAGAGCGTGGACGAGCCGACCGAGATCGTGATCCACGTGAACATGCTCAAGGAAGGCTGGGACGTCACCAACCTGTACACCATCGTGCCGCTGCGCGCGGCCAATGCCCGCACGCTGATCGAGCAGTCGATCGGTCGCGGCCTGCGCCTGCCGTACGGCAAGCGCACCGGTGTGGCGGCGGTGGACCGGCTCAATATCGTGGCGCACGACAAGTTTCAGGAGATCATCGACGAGGCCAATCGCGGCGACTCGCCCATCCGCCTGAAGCAGCTGATTCTGGACGCGCCGGACCGGGACGAGCGCAAGACCAGCGTGCAGGTGCCCGCCAGTGTCGACGAGCGGCTGGGGCTGGTCGAACCCGCGATTCAGCCTGCGGCGATGAACGGCGACAGGCGCGTCGTGCCCACGCAGCCGCTATTCACTACCGAGCCGGAGCGCCGGGCGGCGCGCATGGTGATGGACGTGATCGGCACCTATGAAGTGCGCAGCGCCGAGGTGCCCACCCGCGGCGCGTTGATGCAGGCGGACGTGCAGCGGGAGATTGCGGCGCAGGTGGCCGAGCGGCTGAAGCCGATGCAGTCCTCGCTGCTGCCGGAGCCGGCCATCGACCTGTCCGATGTGGTGGCCAGGACGACGCGGCTGCTGATTGACCAGACCATCGACATCCCGCGGATCGCGGTGGTGCCGAAGGGCGAGGTCGGCACCGGCTTCCACCCGTTTGTATTGGACGTCGCCTCGCTGCATCTGCAGCCGAGCGAGCGCGAGATCGTGATCCAGAACCTGCACACCCATGCGCAGGAAACCATGGCGGCCGAGCAGGGCTTTCACGAAGAGCGGCTGGAGGACTACATCGTCCACGCGCTGGTCGATTACGACGACATCGACTACGAGGCTCATGCCGACCTGTTGTACGAGCTGGCCGGACAGATGGTGCGGCACCTGTCGAGTTACCTGTCGGAGTCCGAGGCGCGCAGCGTGCTCAACGGCAGCCGCAAGCTGATCGCTCGCGAGATCCATGCGCAGATGCAGCAGCACTTCTGGACGCGGGCCACCTCGTACGAGGTGCAGGTGAGCCGTGGCTTCACCGGGCTGCGCCCCAGCACCTACACCGTCGCCGAAAACCAGCCGGTGCTCCACTTCCGCGAAGCACCGAAGGAGGTGGGGCGGATCAAGCAACTGCTGTTCGGCGGCTTTACCCGCTGCCTGTACCCGCTGCAGAGATTCGATTCGGATACCGAGCGGCGCTTCGCCGTGATTCTGGAGCGCGATGCGCTGAAGTGGTTCAAGCCGGCGAAGCGGCAGTTCCAGATCTACTACAAGCAGGGCATCGAACAGCCCGAGTACGTGCCGGACTTCGCGGCGGAGATGGGCGATGCCATCTTCATGGTGGAAACCAAGGCCCGCGATGACATCACCCTGGACGAGGTGAAGGCCAAGGCCGAGGCCGGTTCCCGCTGGTGCCGTCATGCGTCCGAATACGCTGTGCAGGTGGGTTCCAAGCCTTGGCGCTACCTGCTGATTCCGCACGACGAGGTGGTCGAGTCGAAGCGGTGGGGGGACTATCTGCGTTACCAGGTGAACTCGTGAGACGTCGGTCGCCAAACCATTGGATGAGGCGCGCGGGAGCCGGCATGGCTCTGGCCGCTGCCGGCGTTGCTGTGTGTGCGGCAACTCCAGCCGCCACCTTCGTCTGGCCCGACACCGCGCTCGCCCGCACCGAGGCGCTGGCCCTGCTGCAGACCCTCAACGCCGACCTGCTCAGTCACGACAGCGCCACGCTGACGCTGGAGCGCTGGTGCGGCGCGCACGGCATGGCCTCGACGGCGACGGCCGCCCGTTCAGCGCGCTGATCGAGACCTATACCGAGCAGGTGCTGGCGTTCGCTCCGCCGCGCGCGGCACCCTAAAGCCGGCGCGTTCCCGGCCGCTATCGGAGAGCCTTCCGCGGAGTCTCCGCACCGCATCGCCAGGGACCGCCATGAACGAACCCGACCTCAGCCAACTGCCGTACCGCCGTCCGCCGATAACGCGCGGGATCGATCCCCAGCGCATGAACTGGCTGTGGCGGCTGATCTGCGAGCTGGGCGCGATCGATGCGCGGGAAGTGATGGAGGCGCTGCACGCCGTTCGGGTGCCGGTGGACCTGCGCCGGGTGAAGAGCTGGACGGTGAGCGATCGCGAGGCCTCGTTCTTCCCCATCACGCTGGCCGAGCTGGAACGCAACCTGCGCTCGGTGCTGGCGCTGCGCCTGGCCCGGCGCGAGGCGCAGACGCAGCTGGAGCATGCGTCCGACGGACCGGTTGCCGCGCCGCCGGCGAGCGGTGGCGCGGATGCGCCGCCCGCCGACCCCGTCGACCCCGCGCAGCTCGATTGGTGATCCATCGCTGATCGCCGCGCGTCGCAATCCCTGCGATGCGTCCCGGGTGTGCTGTGCGCCCACCGCGCACGGCTATCATCCCCACGATGCACACCGCCCCCACGGACGACCCTGGCCGCGGCCTCGTGATCTACCGCGCGAGCCGGCTCGAAGCGCTGCTCGATCCGCTGCTGCAGCTGCTCGACAGCGTGCCGCCGGCGCACGTGCTGGCGCCGCAGACGGTGATCGCCGCGCACCCGGGCATGCGCCACTGGCTGGCCGGCGCGCTGGCGCGCAAGCGCGGCCCCGGCGGCATCGTCGCCAACCTGCGCATCTCGCTGCCCAGCAGTTGGCTCGACGAGCTGGCGCTGAGCGTGCTCGGCAGCGGCGCGGTGGCGCTCACGCCGTATCGGCGCGACCGCCTGCGCTGGCGCATCCACGAGCACCTGCCGGCGATCGACGACGCCCGCGTGCAGGGCTACCTCGCCGGCGCCGACCCGGCCCGCCGCCGCTACCAGCTGGCCGACCGGCTGGCGCGCATCTACACCCAGTACCTGGTCTACCGGCCGGACTGGCTGGACGCCTGGGAGCGCGGCCGCGACGACCTGCCGGAACCTGCCTTCCTCGCGCCGCTGTGGCGCCAGTTGCGCGCGGAGATCGCCCTGCCGCACCGCGGCGAGCGCGTGCAGGCGCTGGTGCGCGAACTGGCGCGCGATCCGGCGCGCCACGCCGGCGACGAGCCGCTGCACCTGTTCGGCATCAGCCACCTCGCCCCGGCCGAGCTGGCGCTGCTGCGCGCGGTGAGCCGGTTGCGCCCGGTGATCCTGTACGTGCCCGACCCGTGCCGCGAGTTCTGGGCCGGCCTGCGCGGCGAGCGCGAGCAGCTGCGCGAGCTGGCCCGCAGCACCGATTTCGGCGAGGCCTCCGAGCGGTACTTCCTGCAGATGGGCCATCCGCTGCTGGCCGCGTGGGGGCGCATGGGCCAGCACTTCATGCTCAACCTGCAGAACGTGGACGACGCCATCGCCATGGACGTGCGCCACTGGCGGGACGAGGCGCCGCCGGCGGGGGAAAGCCCGGGCCTGCTGCAGCGCCTGCAGGAAAGCCTGCGCCAGCTCGATCCCGCGCTGATCGATCCGCTGCGTGGCGGTGCAGCGGCTGCCCTGGCCGACCGCTCGCTGCGCGTGCACCTGTGCCACACCCGCCTGCGCGAGCTGGAGGTGTTGCGCGACGCCTTGCTCGCCGAGCTGGCCGCGCGGCCGGATCTGAAACCTTCCGACATCGTGGTGATGGCGCCGGACATCGCCACCTACGTGCCGCTGCTGCCGGCGGTGTTCGGCGAGGCCGGCCGCCAGCAGGGGCCGCTGCCGTATCACCTCGCCGACGTCGCGGTGGCGCGCACGCATCCGCTGCTGGACGCGTTCAGCCGCCTGCTGGCGGTGCCCGAGTCGCGGCTCACCGCGCCGGAACTGCTCGACCTGATGCAGGTGCCGGAAGTGGCCCGCGCGCTCGGTTTGGGCGAGGGTGACCTCGACACGCTGGCCGGATGGCTGCGCCAGGCGCGCGTGGCCTGGGCGCTGGACGGCGCGTTCCGCGAAGGCTTCGGCGTGCCCGGCATCGACGAGCACACCTTTGCCTGGGGCATGGACCGTCTGCTCGCCGGCTACGTGCTGGGCGACGCCGACACCGGCGAGCACGGCTGGAACCTGCCCGACGGCGAACTGTGGCCGGTGGAGGGCGTGCACGGTCCGCAGGCGGCGATCCTCGGCGCGCTGGACCGCCTGCTGCTGGCGCTGGCCGAGCTGCATCGCGACGCGTCCGAGCCGCGCACCGCCTCGGCCTGGGCCACGCGGCTGGAGCGCCTGCTCGACACGCTGTTCCGCATCGACCCGCGCGACCGCGAGGCGGTGGAGGCGCTGTCGCTGCTGCGCCGCTTCCTGCAGGCGACCCGGCTGGAGACGGCCGACTGCGGGCTCGATCCGCTGCTGGAATTCTCCGTGGTGCGTGAGGTGCTGCGCGAACGGCTCGCCGCCGCGCCGGAGCGCCAGCGCTTCCTGCTCGGCGGCGTCACCTTCTGCGGCATGGTCCCGCAGCGCGCGATCCCGTTCCGGGTGATCGCCGTGCTCGGCCTGAACGACGGCGAGTTCCCGCGCGGCCCGGGCGACGCCGGACTCGACCTGATGCAGCGTCATCGCCGCCTCGGCGACCGCGACGTGCGCAGCGACGACCGCTACCTGTTCCTGGAAACGGTGATGGCCGCGCGCGAGGTGCTGCACCTCTCGTACATCGGCGAAGGCGTGCGCGACGGCAAGCCGCGCAACCCGGCCGCGCCGCTGGCCGAGCTGCTGCAGTGCCTGGACGACCAGGCCGGCCTGCGCGGTGTCGACGCCGACGAGGACGACCGGCCGCCGGTCCCCGACGCGCCGCGCACGATCCACCGGCCGTGGCGCATCAAGCATCCGCTGCAGCCGTTCGACCGCCGCTATTTCGACGGCAGCGATCCGCGCCTGTTCACCTTCGATGGCGGCAGCGCCGGCATGGTGCGCGGCGCGCCGGCCGCGCCGTTCCTCGACGGTGGCGACGAGGCGGGCGACGAGGTGCCGGGACCCATCGCCCTGCGCGAGGTGCAGGCCTACTTCCGCGATCCGGCGCGGCAGCTGCTGGCGCAGCGGCTCAACATCCGGCTCGACGCGCTGGAGGACGACCGCCTGCAGGCCGACGAGCCGCTGCAGTCGGGCTTCGGCGCGATGGACCAGGTCGGTCGCCGGCTGTTCTTCGACGCCCTGGCCGCGGGCCGTTTCGACCTGCCGGAGCCGCCGCCGGCCTGGCTGCGGCTCAGCGGCATGCTGCCCGGCGGGCGGCTCGGTCTGGCCGCCTGGACGGCCGAACGCGAGGCGGTGAACGCGCTGCTGCAGGCGGCGCGGGCGCATCCGCTGTTCGCCGGTGCCCTGCCGCAGCGCCAGCCGCGCGCGTTCTCGCTCGTCGTGGGCGAACACACGGTGGAGGGCGTACTGGAGCGCGTGTTCGCCGCCGACGAGGCGCTGTGGCTGTTCGAGGCCTGGCCGGGCAAGCAGCCCGTGTCGCTGACGTTCCGCGAGCGCGTGCCGCTGTTCCTCGACTGGGCGCTGCTGCGCCTGGCGGTCGACGCCACCACGCCGGTGCGCGTGGCGGTGTTCACCGCGGATGAAACGGCCGACGTGGGCAGACTGTTCAACGAGTGGGACGAGAAGCTGCACGCCGCGCCGCCGCAGACCGCGCGCGCGATGCGTGACGCACTGGCCGCGCGCGTCGCTGCGCTGCTGGCGATCTGGCGCCAGGCGCAGCGCCGGCCGCTGCCGTATTTCCCGCGCACCAGCTGGGCCACGCTGGACGACAAGCCCGACGCCGCGCGGCAGGCCTGGGAGGGCGGCT
Source organism: Dyella sp. KRB-257 (assembly GCF_049445995.1). Lineage (NCBI taxonomy): Bacteria > Pseudomonadati > Pseudomonadota > Gammaproteobacteria > Lysobacterales > Rhodanobacteraceae > Dyella > Dyella sp. KRB-257. The sequence goes on from NZ_JBMSDZ010000007.1 coordinate 86,497, forward strand.
TCAACCACACCGGCGAGCGCGACTACGCGCCCGGCTACGCGCGCCTGCTCGCCGGCGAGATGAATTTCGCCGACGGTCAGTCGCAGCACGCCGAACTGCAGTCGCTGGCGCTGCGCCTGTCGCGCCTGATCGACCCGGCCACGCTGGACGAGGTGAACGCATGACCGGCACCGCCGAACACGCCGCAGCGCTGGACTGGACCCGGCTGCAGCTGGCCGGCGACGGCCGCACCCTGATCGAGGCCAGCGCCGGCACGGGCAAGACCTGGACCATCGCCGTGCTCTACCTGCGCCTGCTGCTGGAGCAGGGCCTGAGCCCGCGCGCCATCGTGGTCACCACCTTCACCGACGCCGCGGCGCAGGAGCTGCGCGAGCGCCTGCGCGCCAAACTGGTGTGGGGCGAGATGGCCGCGGCGGACTGGCAGGCCGGCATCGACGCGGCGAACGTCGGGCCCGACCTCACATGGCTGCAGGCGCGCTGGCAGGACGATCCGGCACAGGCCGAACGCGACCGCCTGCGCCTGCGCCTCGCCCAGGCCGAGCTGGATCTGGCCCCGGTCGGCACCATCCACAGCCTGTGCCGGCGCATCCTCACCGACTACCCGTTCGAGAGCGGCACCGGCTTCCAGCTGGGCGAGATGGTCTCGTCCGAGGCGCTGCTCGATGAATGGTCGGCCGACCTGTGGCGGCGACTGCAGCAGGGCGATGTCGCGGTGCCGGAGGCGCCGGACAAGCTCGCCACCCTGCGTCGCCAGCTCAAGGCTTATTTGCAGCCCGGCGTGGCGCTGTGGGCGCCCGACGCAGCGTGCCTGGAGGCTGAACTGCCGGCGTCACAGGCCGAGGCGCTGGAGAGTTTCGCTGCCGACAAGGCGAACTTTCTGCCACGCAAGACCGCGCTGAAGGGCGCGCTGCGGGCGCTGGCGCAGTGGCTGCGCGATCGCGGCGAGCCGCCCAAGGCCTCGGTGATCGCCCACCTGCTTGCGGCCGAAGCGGGTGCCCACGAACAACTTTCCGCCGATGCCCTGGTCGCCCCGGCCACGCGTGACCTGCTCGCCTTCGCCGCCCGCGCCAGCCGTCTGTTCGAGTACGCCGCCAAGGCCGACGAAGTACGCGCCTGGCAGGGCTGGTTGGCGCAGGTGCAGGCCTGGCGCGAGGAACGCCTCGCCGCGCGCGGCCAGCTCAGTTACGACGAGCTGATCGCCCGCGTCGGCAGCGCGCTCGCTCGCGAGGACCGTGCGCTGGCCGACCGGCTGTTCGCCGCCTGGCCGGTGGCGCTGGTGGACGAGTTCCAGGATACCGACGGCCAGCAGTACGACATCCTGCGCGCGATCTACAGCGACGGCGGCGGCGCGGCGCGCGGGCGGCTGGTGATGATCGGCGACCCCAAGCAGGCGATCTACCGCTTCCGCGGCGGCGACATCCACACCTACCTGCGCGCCGCCGACGGCGCCGATGAGGTGCTGCGGCTGGACATCAACCACCGTTCCTCGCGCGCCATGGTCGCGGCGCTGAACCAGTTCTACGCCGCGGCCGGCGAGGTGCTGAGCGCGGACCCGGACGGTCGCATCCGCGTCGAGCCGGTCAAGGCCAGCGGTCGTCGCGACGACGCGCCGTACACCGTCGACGGCGCGCCGCTGGCGCAGCCGCTGCAGTTGCATTGGCAGCCGGACTATCCCGCGTCGGTGCCCGCGCGCTCGCGCGAGGCGCTGGATGCCTGCGCGCGGCAGATCGCCGAGCTGCTGGCCTCCGGCCGCCACCGCATCGGCGACCGCGCGGTGCAGCCGGGCGACATCGCCGTGCTGCTGCCCGGCAACCACGACATCACCGAGCTGCGCGCGCGGCTGCAGCGGCTGGGCGTGCCCTGCGTGGGTGCGGGTCGCTCCAGCGTGTTCGCGCTGGACGTGGCGCGTGAGCTGCAGATCCTGCTCTACGGCATCGATCACGCCAGTGACGAGGGGGCGCTGCGCGCGGCGCTGGCGACACGGCTGTATGGGCTCACGTTTCAACGGCTCAAGGCGCTGCGCGAGCAGCCGGAGGCGTGGCTCGACTACGAGCAGCAGTTCCAGCAGTGGCGAGCGCGCTGGCAGCGCGAGGGCGTGCTGTCGGTGGTGCGCGCGTTGATCGAACACGCCGCGCCCGCGCTGCTGGCCGGCGACGACGGCGAGCGCACCCTCACCGACCTGCGTCACCTGGGCGAACTGCTGCAGGCGCAGTCCGAGCAACTGCACGGCAGCGAGCAGCTGCTGGCCTGGTTCGCCCGCCAGCGCGAGGGCGAGGCCGCCGGCGGCGAGGCGGCGGACGAGCAGCAGCTGCGCATCGAATCCGACGCCCGGCGCGTGCGCCTGATGACCCTGCACGCGAGCAAGGGGCTGGAGTTCAACCTGGTGTTCCTGCCGCTGATGTGGGACCACACGCGCAACGCCAACGACACCTTGCCGGTGATCGACGAGCCGCTGTGCGGTCGGCGCGTGATCGGCTTCGGCAAGGCGGCCAGGGCGCAGTATGACCGCGAGGGCCAGGACGAGCGCTTCCGCGTGCTCTACGTGGCGCTGACCCGCGCCGTTCACGCCTGCCATGTCTACGTGCTGCCGCCGGATCGCCCGAAGCAGGCCAACAGCGACAAGCCGGCGGGCGATCCCGAACGCGCGCCACTGGACGTGTCGATCGGGCGCCTGCTCGCCGCGCGGGCGGCCGGCCTCGACCTCGCCGCAGCGGCACCGCAGCTGGGCTGGTCCGCCGACGGCTGGCCGTGGCGCGCCGGCCGGCTCGCGCTGGAGGCGCCGCCGGAAGGTCCGCGCATCGCGCGCCGGGAGCCGCCGCCGCATCCCGATGCCCGCGTCTACAGCTTCTCCACCCTGGTCCGCGGTGCCCACGCCGGCACGCTGGAAGACGCCGCCGCCAGCGACGAGGTGCCGCTGACCGACGAACTCGCCGAGGCGCTGGACGGAGCGCTGCCCGCCGCCGAGCCGGCATCGCCGCATCCGGAGCTGCAGGCGCTGGCGGCGATCCGCGGCGCCGACATCGGCAACGCGCTGCACGCGATGTTCGAGCACCGCACCATCGGCGAGCCGATGACCCGCCAGCTCGTCCTGATCGACCGCGAGCTCGGCGACGCCGGCGTGCCGCTGGACCCGCGCGAGCGCCCGGCGCTGATCGACCGCATCGCGCGGCGATTGCAGGCCAACCTGGAAGCCGAGCTGCTGCCCGGCCTGCGGCTCGGTGAGCTGCCGCCGCAGCGCCAGCTGGCCGAGATGGAATTCCACTATGTGCTCGACGCCGCCTCGGTGGCCGCGCTGCGCGAAGCCTGCGCACGCCACGGCGAGCCGGCGCTGGTGCCGTTCACCGCGGTCAACCGGCTGCGCGGGCGGATGACCGGCAAGATCGACCTGATCCTCGAACACGAGGGCCGCTTCCACGTGCTCGACTACAAGAGCAACTACCTCGGCGACCGTCTGGACGGCTATACGCCCGACGCGCTGCGCGTGGCGATGGATGCCCACCAGTACCGCTTCCAGGCGCTGCTCTACACCGTGGCGGTGGACCGCATGCTGCGCCAGCGCCTGCCCGGCTATCGGCGCGACCGGCACCTGGGCGAGGCGATCTACCTGTTCGTGCGCGCGGTGGGGCTGGCGCCGCGCTCCGGCATCTGGCGCCACCGCTTCGACGATGCGCTGGTCGACATGGCAGACAGGGTGCTTGCCGGATTATGATTTATTATGAATGAAAACATAAATTATGCATTCGCCATGATTGGGGGATAAAAGCATGATGCACTTCCCGCGAACTGCCTTGGCCACAGAGCTGGCAAGCGCCATCCAGGGCAGGAATCTGTTCGGCGACGCCCACAACGGCTTGTTTCTCGCCGCGCCCAGGCGCACCGGAAAGTCCACGTTTCTGAAGGAGGATCTGAAGCCGGAGTTGGAGCGCCAGGGATTGGTCGTGGTCTATGTGGACCTCTGGTCCGACCAGCGACGCGATCCTGGAAACCTGATTTCAGATGCCGTCGGTCATGCCCTGGACATGTACCTCGGCATGGTCGCGAAGACGGCCAAAGCGGCCGGCCTGGAGAGCATCAGCATCGTCGGTGCCTTGAAGATCGACACGAGCAAGATCGGCCGCATTGACGGCATGACGTTGTCTGAAGCGCTTCGCGTGCTGCATGAGGCGGCCAGAAAGCCCGTCGTGCTCGTGATCGATGAAGCCCAGCATGCGTTGACCAGTGAAGTGGGCGAAGCCGTCATGGCCGCGCTGAAATCAGCCCGAGACCAGCTCAATGCCCCCGGCAGGGTCGATCTGATGCTGGTGATGTCCGGTTCGGACAGGGACAAGCTGCTGCGACTGGTGAACAGCAACAGCGCGCCGTTTTACGGCTCGCAGGTCCAGAAGATGCCGGTGCTGGGCGACGACTTCATCGAGCACGTCGTGAGTCTGATCGAGAAACAGCGGCCGGAACTGCGGCCCGCCAACGGAGCTCTGCTCGCGAAGGCCTTCGCGCGATTCGGTCACCGCCCCCAGTTTTTCCTGGCGGCGCTCGGCGAGGCCCTCAGCCCCTTCTCGGGTTTCGAAGGGCGCTTCGAAGACGCGGTCATCGCTGCCGCAGAGCTTCGCCAGAAGGACGATGAAGCCCGGATGGAATCCGAATATCTCGGATTGAGGCCGCTGGAGCGTGCGGTGCTGTGGCGACTGCTCGAGCAGGAACACCGCTTTCGTCCTTACGACGCGGATGCACTGCGCTTCTACCAGCACAAAACAGGCCAGAAAATCACGGCCCAGAAGGCGCAGACCGCACTGGAAAGCCTGCGGCAACATCAGCCGCCGATGGTCTGGAAATCCGCGCGCAGCGAGTACGCCGTCGACGACGCTGCCATGCACCGTTGGTACCGCGACCGCACCGACGCGGGAACATGGCCACCGAACGATCCGACCGCATGAGCGCCTACCGTTTCGTGCCCTCGCCGCTGGAACTGACCGATGCACCGTGGCGTCCGCTCGACCGCGCCGTGCTGCGCTGGACCCTGGGCCACGGCGGCTCGCCGCTGCTGGCCAAGGTCGTCGCCTGGGCCAGCTACGCCGACGGCGAGGGCGATACCGCGCTGCCGCTGGCGGGCGAGGGCGCCGGTCGCCACGGCATGCCGCGACCGGACGCCGAGGCGCTCGCTGCCCTGCGCGCCGAGCCGCTGGTCGGCGACGGCCGCGCGCCGACGCCGTACGTGATCGACGCCGACGACCGCTTCTACCTTTGGCGCAACCACGCGCACGAGGTCGCTGTGGCGAACGCGGTGCGCACGCGACGCGACGCGGCCGTGCCCGCGCCGGCCGACGATGAGCTGGTGGACATGCTGTTCCACGGCGACCGCTCCGACGCCGTGCAGCGCCAGCGCGACGCGGTGGCCGCGGTCGCCGGGCACAAGCTGTTCGTGCTCACCGGCGGTCCCGGCACCGGCAAGACCACCACCGTGCTGCGCATGCTGCTCGCCCTGCAGCGACAGGCGGCGGGTGCCGCGCTGTCGATCCAGGTCGCCGCGCCCACCGGCAAGGCCGCGCAGCGGCTGGTGCAGTCGCTGCGGCAGGGCAAGCAGGCGCTGGCCGCGCGGCTCGACGACAGCTGGAATGCCGCGCTGGCGGCGATCCCCGACAGCGAGGCGCTGACCCTGCATCGCCTGCTCGGCTACGACCCGCGCCGCAACCGCTTCACCCGCGATGCGGCGCATCCGCTGGCCGCCGACGTGGTGGTGGTGGACGAGGCCTCGATGGTCGACCTGGCCCTGCTGCGCGCTCTGCTCGACGCGGTGCGGCCGCAGGCCACGCTGATCCTGGTGGGCGATGCCGACCAGCTCACCTCGGTGGCTGCCGGCTCGGTGCTGATGGATCTGGTGACCGCGTTCGAGGCCGATCCGCGCGGTGATCTGATACGGCTGGAGCACAGCTTCCGCGCCGAGCGGCAGCTGGTGCCGATCAACCAGGCCGTGCGACGGGGCGACGAAGGCGCGTTGCGCGAGGCGATGAGCGCCGCCGGCGACGACGCGCGCTGGCGCGAGATCGCCGACGCCGCGGCGCTGCGCCGCGCGCTGGCCGGCTGGTGCGACGCCTTGGCCGCGTTGTCGATCCGTCCCGCGCTGCCGCCGCGCGACGAGGCCAATGCCGAGGCGCGGGCGGCGGTGGCGGTGCAGGCGCTGCGCGCCCTGGCGCAGCGCCAGCTGCTGTCGGCGCTGCGCGAGGACGTCTTCGGCGCGCTCGCCCTCAACGGCTGGATCGAGCAGCGCCTGAAACAGCTCTGGAACGTGCCGCCGGACCGCCACTGGTACGCCGGCCGCGCCGTGCTGGTGACCCGCAACGACTACGCCGCGCGCCTGTACAACGGCGACGTCGGGCTGTGCCTGGCCGAGCCGGACGGTTCGCTGCGCGTGTGGTTCGAGACGGTGGACGAGCACGGCCGCGCCAGCGCGCGCAGCTTCGCCCCCGGCACGCTGCCGCCGCACGAGGGCGGCTTCGCCATCACCGTGCACAAGAGCCAGGGCTCCGAATACGACCTCGCCGCCGTGCTGCTGCCGCCCGATCCCGAACACCGCCTGCTGTCGCGCCAGCTGCTCTACACCGGCTTGTCGCGGGCGAAGCGGCGGGTCGAACTGTGGGGTACGGCGCAGGCGGTCGCCGCCGCGCTGGATCGACCGGTGCAGCGCGCGGGCGGGTTGGCGGAGAGGTTGTTGCGGGAGGACGGCGGGTGCTGAGCGGCTGTTGCGTGGGGGCATAGCGTGCGCCCTGTGTTCGAACGGCTCTGGGCTCTGTAGCTACATCTTTCGCGCACAGGGTGCGCTCCTACAAAGCGGGCCGCTGTAGGAGCGCACCCTGTGCGCGATTCGCCGCTGTGCGCGATTCGCCGCTGTGCGCGATTCGCCGGGTCGGTCGCCCACAGGGTGGGCTCCTACAGATCGACGGCGGGTTGGGCGTTCTCAGCCGTCGCCAGCGACGTCCGGCACCACGGGCGCCGCACACGCGTTGCCGCCGCCGTCGATCTGCTGCGCGAGGTTGTAGAGAATCCGCGCATCCTCGGCATCCAGCGTCTCGCCCTGCATCGCGCGGAAGTGGTGGTGGAACGAGCGCACCGCGCCCGGGCGATCGTCCAGCGGATAGCCGACCACGGCCAGCGCCATCCACGGGTCGAAGCCGGCGGGCGGATCGCACAGCGGCCCCTTCGGCCACCGGCCGAAGCCGGCCTGGGCCAGCGTGGCCCAGGGGAAGTACGGGCCGGGGTCGTCCTTGCGCGTGGGCGCCAGGTCCTCGTGGCCGATGACCTGCGTGGGCGGGATGCTCAGCCGCGTGGTGAGGTCGCCGAGCAGGCGCAGCAGGCTGCCGATCTGCGCCGGGGCGAACGGCGAATGGCCGTCGTTGTCCAGCTCGATGCCGATCGAGGCGGAGTTGAGGTCGGTGATGGTGCCCCAGCGGCCGCCGCCGGCATGCCAGGCGCGCAGCGGGTCGCTGACCAGCTGGTAGATGTGGCCGTCCCTGCCGATCAGATAGTGCGCGCTGACCGGGCCGCCGCTGTTGCGCGTGCGCAGGGTGTCCAGCGCCTGCTGCGCCGAGTCCTCGTCGGTGAAGTGCACCACGATCAGCACCGGCCGGCGGATGTCGTGGTTGGGCGAGGGCACCCAGGTCGCCAGTGGATTGCGCGGCGGCGCGTGCGCGCAGGCGCCGAGCAGGGCGATGCCGACGAGCAGGCCGAGCTGGCGGATCGTACGAGGCAGGAGCGAGCGGGACATCGATGGAGCTTTCCTTCGGGCGTGCATCAAGTGCGTTGAGCGCGTCGTCAATCGACGAGCCAGGGCTGCGCGATCCTCGGCACGGTCTGGTACGACTCGGGGTCGTTGCGGTTGGTCAGCAGGATCACGGTGAGGTGCCGCTTGGGCCAGCGCACGATCACGTTGCGGAAACCCACCAACACACGGTACATGCTCGTTGCTCCTTGGTTATTGGTCAGACCGCCGGCCTGCCGTCCGGCCCGTAGGAGCGCACCCTGTGCGCGATGCTCCGATCCTGAATCGGAGCAAGAGCATCGCGCACAGGGTGCGCTCCTACGGGTGATCCCTACCGGATCGGCACGTCGTACATCGTGTGCGGCGTGGGTTCGGGCTGGAAGGTGTAGTGCCACCACTCCATCGGATAGTTGCGGAAACCCTCGCGCGCCATCGCCTGGAGCAGGCGCTGGCGGTTCGCGCGTTGCGCGGCGGTGATGCCCGGATGGTCGGTGTTGGCGCGCGGTCCGAACCAGTCGAAGCCGGTGCCCATGTCCAGCGGTTTGCAATGGCGATCGTGCGCGTCGCACTGCTCCATGGTCAGGTCGGCGGTGGCGCCGCGGCTGTGGCCGGAGACCGGGGCGATGTAGTCGCCGAGCAGTTTCGACTTGTCGAGGTTCGGGTAATGCGTGGCCTTGGTGGACTGGTCGGACAGGTCGTGCGCCCAGCGCACGAAGTCGGCCACGGCGCGCGTCGGGCGATAGCAGTCCCAGATCCGCAGGCGCGCGTGTTCGCGGCGCAGGTCGCGCTCGACGCGCGCCAGCGCCTCGGCGACGGGTTTCAGCAGCAGGCACTTCGGCGCGGCGTAGCCGTCCACCGGGCGACCGACGAAGTTGTCGTGCCCGGCGTACTTGATGTCCTGGTGGATGTCCGGCACGAGGATGCGGATGTCGACCAGGTGCGCACCGGCGGCCGTCCTGGCGGGGGAGCGCGTGACGGGCTGGTTGGCGCAGACCGGCGGGATGGCGATCAACAGGGCCCACGTGATCGTGTAGGAGCGCACCCTGTGCGCGAATGCTCTTCGCTCTGATGGGAAGCCGGAGCAAGAGCATTCGCGCACAGGGTGCGCTCCTACAGGGGTTCGATGAGAGATGGGCGGCAGGCCGCGAACGGTTCGGTGCGTCATGGGCAGTCTCCGGTGCGCGCGAAGTGCAGGTCCTCGTAGTCGGAGCTGAAGTCGGCCAGCGCGTCAGCCTTGGCCATCGTCAGTGTCACCGGCGTGCCGGGGTGCACGTCGAGCCATGCGTCGGGATAGACCGTGGCGTCGTCCCAGTGCACCAGCAGGCGACCGTCCAGGCGGCGCACGTCGCCGGCCAACTTCGGGGACTTGGCCACCACGAAGCGCACGCGGTCGTTCGCGGCGCACAGCGTCATCTCGCCCAGCCAGGAATCGCGGTAGCGACCGATCCACGCGGCCGCTTCCTTGGGCGATACGGGCACGGCATGCGAGGTGTCCGGCGCCGGCGTGCGGCGGCTGTCGGCCTGCGCGGCGCGGTCCAGCGCCTCGGCGTACCAGGCGGCATCGCGGGTGTCGTGCGGTGCGGTGAAGTGCTTGAGCAGCAGCTCACCCAGCACGGTGCGCGCATCGTCAGCCTCGCCGTTGATGAGGAACACGAAGCCGCTGCGCTGGTCCGGCAGCAGCATCAGCTCCGAGTACATGCCCGACAGCGTGCCGGTGTGCCACACGGTCCAGTGGCCGTCCACGTCGGCCATGCGCCAGCCGTAGCCGTAGGCCATGACGTGGCTGTGGTCCCATGCGCGACGCTGCTTGGACACCGGGATCAGCATGTGCGGCGACTGCAGCACGCGGCGTTGTTCCTCCGACAGCCAGGGGAGCTGCGCCGGCGTGGGCGCCAGCCAGTTCTTGGCCCAGGCGAGCATGTCGGTGAGGTCGCAGCGGATGCCGCCGGCCGGTGCCGAGGTGATCGCCGGAATCGTCGCGCCGTCTTCGCGGATCGGTTCGTTGCGGCCGTCGACCTGGCGATGCGGCTGCGCCACGTCGCCTACCGCATCGCGGTTCCACGTGCCGACCTGGCAGCGGGTGAGGCCGAGCGGCTGGAACACCTCGCGATGCATCAGCGTCTCATACGGCGCGCCGCCCGCCGCTGCGGCGACTTCGCCGGCCACCACGTAGAGCAGGTTGTCGTACTGGTATTTCGAGCGAAAGCTGTAGCCGGGCTGGATGTAGCGCAGGCCGTGGATGATGTCCTGCCGCGTGTAGGCGTTCGGCTCGGGCCACAGCATCAGGTCGCCACCACCCTCGGGCAGGCCGCTGGAGTGGGTGAGCAGGTCGGCCACGCGCATGTTCCGGGTCACCCACGGATCGTGCATGGCGAAGTCGGGCAGATACTTCGTCACCGGGTCGTCCCAGTGCAGCGTGCCCTGATCGACCAGCCGGCCGAGCAGGGCGGTGGTCATGGCCTTGCTGTTGGAGGCGATCTTGAACAGCGTGCGGGCGTCGATCTTGCGGCCGGAGCCGGCGACGGTTTCGCCGCGGGTGGCGGTGTAGACGATCTTGCCGTGTTCGATGACGCCGAGGGCGATGCCGGGGAGGTGGTAGCGGGCGACGACGCTGTCGAGGATGTGGTCGTAGGTTGGGTTTGGCGGTGGGTGGGGTGTGGCTGTGGCGGTGATCGTGGCCAGGGTGAGAACCAGAGCGAAGCCAAGGCGCCCCCTCACCCCAGCCCTCTCCCCCGACGGCTTCGCCGCCAGGGGAGAGGGAGCACAGGCGGAGCGCGCTCTGACTCCCTCTCCCCCCGCCCCGCGGGGGGAGAGGGTTGGGGTGAGGGGGCGCTCTTGCTCTAAAGAAGACATCACCTCACTGCCTCGCGTCACGTTCCACCTCGCCCCACACCCGCAGCAGATTGCCGCCCCAGATCTTCGCGATGTCGTCCTCGCTGAAGCCGGCGCGGCGCAGGGCGGCGGTGACGTTGCGGGTTTCGCTGGCGTCCTTCCAGCCGGTGATGCCGCCGCCGCCGTCGAAGTCGGAGGCGATGCCGACGTGGTCGATGCCGGCGACGTCCACCATGTGGCGGATTTGCCCGACGTAGTCGTCCACGGTGGGCAGCGGGTAGGTCTTCTCGATCTCGGCCATGCCCTTGGCCATCGCCGGCAGGTAGTCGTGCTTGTCGGAGTCGTAGGCCTTGTCGCCGGCCTCGCGGGCGACCTGCGCCTGCAGTTTCTTTTCGGCCGCCTCGCGGCCGGGGTCCTTCTTCAGGAATTCCTTGTACGCCACCGCCTGGACCACGCCGCCCCTGGCGGCGATGGCGCGCAGCAGGTCGTCGGGCAGGTTGCGCGGGTGGTCGAGCACGGCGCGCGCGCCGGAGTGCGAGGCGATGATCGGCGCGGTGGACGCGGCGAGCGCGTCGCGCACGCAGCGGTCCGACGCGTGCGAGATGTCGACCATGATGCCGAGCGCGTTGGCGCGTTTGACCACCGCGCGACCGAAGTCGCTCATGCCGCGGTCGCCCGGGCTGTTCATCGCGCTCTCGCCGTGTTCGGTATCGGGCAGTGAGCTGGTGCACAGGTCGTTGTTGCCGACGTGGACCAGGCCGACGTAGCGCGCGCCGCGGTCGTAGGCGGCATCGAGTCGCTTGAGGTCATGGCCGAGCGAGTAGGCGTTCTCGACGCCGATCATCGCCGACAGCAGGCCGGCCTTGCGATTGGCCAGCGCCTGCGCGGGCGTGGTGGCCAGGCGGATGCGGTCGGGGTAGGTCATCAGCATGTCGCCGATGGCGTCGTATTTCTCCTCGGCCTGCTGCACGGCTTTCGCGTAGCCGGCGGCGTCCAGCGTGTGCTGCGGTACCCAGATCACGAAGAACGCGGCGTTGAGCCCGCCGCGCTCCATCTTGCCCAGGTCGACCCGCAGCGGCGTGTTCTCGCCGACGTCGAAGCGCGACTCGTGCATGTAGGTGAAGGGGATATCGACGTGCGTGTCGAGGGTGATCGGCGGATCGTCCTGGGCCGGCGCGGTGCCGGCCAGTACGTTACCGGCGAGGGCGAAGGCGATCAGGCAGGCCAGGGGTCGGATCATCGCTCGGGTCCTCGTGCTCAGGTGGTGCGCCAGTGCCGGGCGGACGGCTCGCCGGCGATCATCTCGCTGAAGCTCTGCCGGCGGCGCACCTCGGCGTAGCGGCCGGTATCCAGCAGCACTTCGGCGGCCAGCGGGCGGGAGTTGTAGGTGGAGGCCATGGAGGCAGCATAGGCCCCGGTGCCGCGGATCATCAGCAGGTCGTCGGGCGCGCAGCGCGGCAGCCGGCGTTCGCGGGCGAAGGTGTCGCCGGTCTCGCAGACCGGACCGACCACGTCGTAGACCTCGGCAGGCAGCGCGTTGGGCTCCACCGGCGCGATCTCGTGCCAGGCGTCGTAGAGGCTGGGGCGCAGCAGGTCGTTCATCGCCGCGTCCAGCACCAGGAACTGCCGCTGCGCGCCGGGCTTGATGCGCACCACCCGGGTCAGCAGCACGCCGGCTTCAGCCACCAGCCAGCGGCCGGGCTCCAGCAGCAGCCGGCCGTCGAAGTCCGCCAGCGCCTCGCGGATCACACCCACGTACTGGGCGGCAGTCGGCGGCCGATCGACACCCGGGCGGTAGCACACGCCCAGGCCACCGCCGACGTCGATGCTGGCGATGGCGTGGCCGGCGTCGCGCAGTTCGCGCCAGAACGCGGCCACGCGCTGCAGGGCTTCGCGGATCGGCGCGAGCTCGAGCATCTGCGAGCCGATGTGCGCGTGCAGGCCGTCCAGCCGCACGTGCGCAAAGTGCGCCGCGTCGTCGAACCAGCGGCGCGCTTCGTCCAGGCTCACGCCGAACTTGTTCTCGGCGCGCCCGGTGGAAATCTTGGCGTGGGTGCATGCGTCCACGTCCGGGTTGATGCGCACGGCGGCGCGGGCCACCACGTCCATCGCGGCGGCGACCTGATCCAGCGTCTCCAACTCGTCGCGCGATTCCAGGTTGAAGCGGCCGATGCCGGCTTCCAGCGCCTCGGCGATCTCGGCGGCAGTCTTGCCGACGCCGGAGAACACGATGCACTCGGGCCGGATGCCCGCCTGCAGGCAGCGCCACAGTTCGCCGGCGGAGACGATGTCCGCGCCCAGCCCATGCTCGGCCATCAGCTGCAGGATCGCCACGTTGCTGTTCGCCTTCGCGGCGTAGCAGACCAGCGCATTGAGGCCGTCCAGCGCGCCAAGCAGTTCATCGATGCGGCCGCGGATGGCGCTGGCCGAATAGGCATGCAGTGGCGTGCCCATCTGGGCGGCGAGTGCGGCCAGGTCCACGCCGTCGAACAGGTTGGCGGTCTCGTCCCTGTTCGGCGTCCCGGTTGGCGCGTGGGGGTGATCGGTAGCGGGCTTCAGCAAGTGGCCATCCGTCCTTGTGGGTATGGGCAGGGGTCGCGAAAAAGACGGCCCGCACACGCGGTGCGGGCCGGGTTGGGAGGCCAGGCCTCAGAAGTCCACCGCGACGGTGAGCTGGGCGAAGCGCGGGCTCTGGAAGCCGAGTGGTCGCAGGAAGGTAGGGTTGGTGGAGCTGGAGATGTCGGTCTGCAGATCCTGGTCCACCTGCACCGTGCGCTGCTGGTCGAGCAGGTTGTAGACCGACAGCTTCACGCGCAGGTTGCCGCCGTTGAACGGGCGCAGGTAGCTGAGGCTGGCGCCCAGGGTGTAGGTCCACGGCAGGCGGCCGTACTTGCCGCGCGGCGAGTGCACGTAGACGCGATCCTCCGACACCGGCGATTCGCAGTTCTGCACGCAGATGTAATAGCTGTGGTAGTTGCGCTTGTCGAAAGGATTGCCCACGCCGAAGCCGGTGATCGGGCCGCCGGAGTGCACGTCCAGGTCGCCGCCGATCTGCCAGTGCGGGGTGAGCGCGTAGGTGCCGCGCAGCTTGAGCTGATGGCGGCGGTCGTTCGGCAGGAAGCCATCGCCTCCATAGTTCACCCACGGATCGTCGAAGTTCTCGGTGCGGCCGGTATCGTCGAAATTGGTGTCCGAGTTCACCGGGCCCTCGGCGTTGCCGCGGTTCCATGACATCACGTAGGAGGCGTTGAACGCCCACTTCTCGTCCCAGGCGCGGTTGAGCTGGAACTCCAGCGCCGCGTACGTGCGCTTGGGCTTCACCCAGCCGCGCTGGCCGAGGTAGTTGCCGTTGGCGTCGTACATCGCCCAACCTTCCTTGGACGTGTCCACGGTGACATAGCCGTCCGGTGCGCCGTCGCAGTTGGTGTCGCCCCACACGGTGACCTTCTTGCCGGGGTTGGCCATCACCCAGCCAATCGCACCGGCCGGGCCGCACTGTGCCGTGGCGGTGATGTCCATGTCGTCGATGGCGTTGTGCAGGCGGCGGTAGGTGCCGCTGACGCCCCACGACCAGCTGGCGTCGAGCATCTGCTGGAAGCCGAGGATCGCCTCGTCCTGGTAGACCGGATCCATGCTCCGGTCGACTTCCGAGCGTAGGTCGCCGACCGTGCCGTTGCCCTGCGAGGTGTCTACGTTGCCGAGCTGCGGGCCCAGCCCAGGCACCGCGTATTGGGTACCGTCGAGGGTCTTGATCTCCCAGCCGTCGAACGCGTAGTAGGTGCGCTCGTCGAGCAGGCCGCCGGCCTGCTTGATGTTGATGACGTTGGCCACCGGCAGGTAATAGCGGCCGAGGTTGCCGAACAGCTTGGTGCTGCCGTCGCCGTGCATGTCCCAGGAGAAGCCCAGGCGCGGTGCGATCTGGCGGTCCATCTTGATGTAGCTGTGGCCCGCGGCGTCCTGGTTGTCGAAGCTGTCGTTGCGCAGGCCGGCATTGAGCACCAGGTTCGGCGTGATCTGCCAGTTGTCCTCGAGGTAATAGGCCGAGTCGATGGTGGTGAAGGTGCCGGCGATCTCGTAGCGACGCGCACGCACGTAGCCCTCGTATCCTGCCGGCAGGGTGGCGCCGTTGGGGATCGTGGCGCCGGCGGTGGCGGCGTACACGTTGTAGTAGTAGGCGCCCGGGCCGGCGTAGTGGCGGGCGTAGTCGGACGTGTTGTTCTCGTGGTCGTAGCCGAAGCGCAGCAGGTGGTCGCCCAGCGTCCACTCGAAATCGGCACGCCCCTGCTTGCGCACGTCGTTGCGCTTGTAGACGGTGGAGCTGGTGGTGCAGCCCAGCGGCACGCCCGGATCGTTGATGTCCAGCAGCGCGCTGCTGGCCGCCACCACGTTGCATGCCAGATCGAGCTGCGAGCGCGTGAAGGATTCGCGCTCGTTGCGGCCGACCATCAGCTTCATCGACAGGTCGTTGGTGAGGTAGCTGGTCCAGGTCAGGGCCCAGTTGCGGCCGCCGGTGTCGGTGAAGATGCGGTTGGTCTTCTTGCCGCGGGTGTCGGTGTCGAAGTCGTAGGCATAGACGTCGCCGGCGTTGTGGTTCTTGTCGGAGAACGCCATCAGCGACAGGGTGTTCTTGTCGGTGATGTTCCAGTCGATCGTGGTGCCCCAGAAGCCGGTGCCGGAGCGGTTGTCGGTGATCGTCGTGCCGGCGTCGTTGGTGTTGCGGGGAGTATTGCCGCGCGCCTCGTACATGGCGAAGAAGAACAGCTTGTCCTTCACGATCGGGCCGGAAGCCCAGACGTTGGTCTTGATCAGCGACTCGGTGTCGCGGCTGGCGGTGATGTAGCGGCGGCCGTCGGGGGTGTAGTGGTCGTCCGCCTTCGAGTGCCAGCTCGACGGCTCCATGGTGATCTCGGTGCCGGCATGGAACTCGTTGGTGCCCGAGCGGGCCACCGCGTTGACCACGCCGCCGGTGGTGCGGCCGAATTCCACCGAATAGCCGCCGGTCTTCACCTGGAACTGGTCGTAGAAGGCGAAGGGCGCCTCGGAGAAGCCGTTGCGGTTGTAGAAGTCGGTGACGTTGAGGCCGTTCACGTAGAACGCGTTCTCGGCCACCGAGGAGCCACCGAAGGAGATGCCGCCGAAGTTCGAGTTGCCCTTCACCACGCCTGGTGCCAGCAGCGCGACCGAGGCGACGTTCTGGTCCACCGGCAGGCGGGCCAGCTCGGCGCGCGAGACGATGGTGGCCGACTCGGTGGAGCTGACGTCGATCACCGGCAGCACCGAACTGGTGACGCTGATCGCGGAGAGGTTGGTTGCGCGCACCGAGCCGATGTCCACCGAAGTGGTGGTGCCCAGCGCCACCGTGACGTTGCGCGCCGGGGCGACGGCCTGGCCGTCCTTGCTGGCGGTGATGGTGTACCGGCCCACCGGCAGGAACGGGAAACGATAGTTGCCGTTGCGGTCGGCGGTGATCGTGCGGGTCAGCCCGGTCTCGGGATTGGTCACCGTGACCACCGCGCCGGCGCGGGTGTGGCCGGATACCGAGCCATCGTTGTTGGCCGCCTGCGCGGCCGGGAACGCCGCCATCAGGCCCAGGCCCAAGGCGATACTCAATGCGGTCTTGCACATGTGCCGACTGCTGCTCATTGCCCCATCTCCCCTTGCTGCTGTCGGGCCGCCCTTGGTCGCGGCCGGTTTAGTTGTCGGAACGTCCCTGCAGTGGCAGCCGCTTCCAGGCGAAGTGGTAGTCCCACTGGTCGAAGTACAGGTTGCCGCCCTTCCACTCGACCTCGCCGCGCTGGGAGTCCACCGTCTCCGAGCGCGGGAACGTCTTGGCCGGCACGAAGGGCTGGCTGTAGTCGTCGTTGAAGGCGATGCGGTAGGCGTCCAGCCCGCCGAGGTAGAACCAGCGCAGCGCCGGGTCGTCGCCCGGCCTGGGCTGCAGCTGGCCGAAGGTCACGTCCATCGGCACCCAGCCGTAGGGCGGCAGGTAGAGCTGGCCCCAGTCGTGGATGTTGTTGTAGCGCCCGTCGGAGAAGATCCAGCCCGATTGCCAGCGCGTCGGAATGCCGTTGAGGCGCAGCAGGGTCATCAGCAGCAACGTCTGTTCGCCGCAGTCGCCGTGGCCGGCGTGCAGCGTGTAGTCGCTGATGTTGCTGATGGTGGAGTACTCGCGTGCGCCGGCCCAGGGAATCCGGTCCACCGCCGCGAACAGCTTCTGCGCGATGCGGTAGGGATCCTTCTCGTCGCCCACCACCTTGCGCGAGAACGCGCGCAGGTCGTCGGTGAACACGATGTGCGGCGGGCGCTCGGCGACGTAGGGCGCCAGTGCCGGGGTGATCGTTTCGGCGCTGACCTTGGCCGGGTCGATCGCGTGGTACTGCGCCAGCACGGTGACGTCGTAGGTGATGGCGAACACGGTGGGCTTGCCCGCCACCGCCTTCTTCTCCAGATACGCCGTGCGCTGGAGCGTGGACTCCGGCGCCACGCGGGCGCCGGCGGGCGAGCTCTCGATGAGGCGGATGTCCTCCTGCTGGCCCGTGATGGCGCGCGGGTAGGGAATCCATGCGCGCACCGTTTCGCCGGCCGGCACGGCGTCGGCCTCGACGGTGAGCGTCTGGGTCACCTCGACCCGGTGCGGGTCGACCCCGCTGCGGCCGCTGGCGAGCGCCTCGCGCAGCACGGTGCGGTGGTGGTCGTTGAGGATCTCGTTGGGACCGTCGTCGAACGGCGCCTGCACGGCGCGGCGCGCGCGCGCCTCGGCGCTGATGCGGAACAGGTTGCCCGGCGAGCGGTTGAAGTAATAGGTGTGGCCGTCGATGGTGAGCTGCTCGAACAGGCCCTGGCGGTTCCAGCGGTCGAACTCGGCGGTGGTCAGGTCGGGAATCTGCCTGCGCACACGTGCCTGCACCTGGCTGGCGTCGAGCGAAAAATCCAGCCGCAGCCGGCGCATGCGCTCGCGCTGGAAGGCGAGCGCGTCTCGCTGGTCGGCGCTGAGATCGGACAAGGCGAGCGCCCGGGCGATCGCCGCATCGGCCGCCTGGAAATGGCCGGCGTCGATCTGCGCGATGATGGCCGGCAGCGGTGTCGACGACGGCGTGGTGGCGGCGGGCGACAGCACGGGAACGACGAGCAGGGCGGCGCACAGCAGCGGGAGCAGGCATCGGCGCCCGTCGATGACGGCGACAGGCGCGGGGCGATGCGTGATGGTGTTGCGCTCGTGCTGCGCCGGCCGGCCCTTCGTCATGCGTGCTTCCCCCGACATGAACTTGCGAAACCGTTGTGTAGCACGCTTGCAAAACAGCGTCAATAATTTATGCTGCGATTGAAATTTTATGGAATGAGATATTCCAAACGAGGGCCGGGTGCGGTCACGCGAAGGGGGTGCAGGTGATCCAGACGGTATGGCCTTTCCTGGGCCTGATGCTGGTGGTGGCGGGCTTCTTTCCAGCGCTGGAGCGGCGCACCGGCTGGCGCATCTTCGACGTGCTGCCGCCGATCGTGATGGTCTACCTGTCGATCACCGCGATGGCGATCGCCGGGGTATGGCAGGTCACGCCGGCGATCCACCAGGCGCAGTCGCTGCTGATCGGCAACCTGGTGCCGGCGCTGCTGTTCCTGCTGATGATCAACTGCGACCTGCGCGCGATCTTCCGGCTCGGGCCGCGCGTGCTGGCGGTGTTTGCCTGCACCACGGTCAGCCTGTTCATCGCCTTCATCGCCACCTTCCTGATCTACCGCCACTGGCTGCGCGGCGACGACTGGCAGCCATTGGCGGCGCTGTCGGGCAGTTGGGTCGGCGGCACCGCCAACATGATCGGCGTGAAGCAGGCGATCGGCATGTCCGACCCGCACCTGGCGATGTCGCTGCTCACCGATGCGGTCTGCTATTCGATGTGGGTGGTGGTGCTGTTCTCGGTGGCGCGGCTGGCGCCGGCGTTCAACCGCTGGACCCGCGCGCGCTCCAGCGGCGAGCTGGTGGTGGCGGAAGTCGCGCCGGGCGGCCCGACCGTGCCGGAGAACGTGCTGCTGTGGCTGGGCGCGGCGCTGCTGGCGACGACGCTGGCGCGGGTGGTTGGCGGTTGGTTGCCCACTTCCGCGATGGTCAGTGCCGGCACCTGGACGATCCTGCTGTCGACCCTGGCCGGGCTGGCGGTGGCGCACACGCCGGTGGCGCGCTTTCCCGGGGCCGGCAGCATCTCCGGTGCGATGCTGATCTTCGTGGTGGCGATGCTGGCCTCGCAGAGCAACTTCCACGGCCTGGGCGAGGCGCCGCTGTACATCCTGTGCGGCGCCACCGTGATCATGCTGCATGCGGTATTGCTGGTGGGGTTTGCGCGGATCTTCCACTTCGACCTGTACCTGTGCGGCATCTCCTCGCTGGCGCACATCGGCGGCGTGGCGGCGACTCCGGTGCTGGCGGCGGCGTATTCGCACGCGCTGGTGCCGGTGGGCATCCTGCTCGCCCTGCTGGGCTACATCCTCGGTACCGGGTTCGGGCTGCTGGTGGCGTCGGTGATGTCGACGCTGGCCATGCCCTGAGCCGGGCCTCCACGACGGGAATCCGACCATGACCATTTCATCGTTCCGTGCGCTGTGCCTGGGCCTGCTGCTGGCTGGCGCGGCCGCGTCGCCCGGCCTGCATGCCGCGCAAAACCTGCCGGTGCCGCCCTCGGGCGTGCCGGGCGTGGGCCCGGCGCAGCTGACGCCGGAGTTCTGGATCGGCCTGCGGCCGCAGCCCGATGCGGTGCTGCTGACGCCGGCGCGGATCGCCGCGCAGAACGCGAAGCTGCTGGCCGACGACTCCTCGATGCACGACCTGCGCAAGCTGCCGGCCACGCTGGATCGCGCGCGGGTGGACGCCTGGCTGGACACGGTGTCGACGCCGCCGACCCGGCCGCTGTACGACGTCGACGGCCAGCCGGTGGCGGAGGCGACGATCAAGGCGATCGTCGCCAACGCCCACCGCGATGCCGTGCCGGCCAGCGAGCCGACCCGCTATGGCCTGGTGGTGAAGCGCGCCGCGCTGCGCAGCCTGCCCACCGACCTGCGCGTGTTCAGCCATCCCGGCGGCACCGACATCGACCGTTTCCAGGAAACCGCCGAGTTCCCCGGCACGCCGGTGGTGGTGGCGCATACCAGCGCCGACGGCCGCTGGCTGTTCGTGGTGAGCCCACGCTATGCCGCCTGGACGCATCGCGAGAACGTGGCGATCGGCAGCGCCAGCCAGGTCTTCGGCTACGCCGGACGGACCGCGGCGCGGGTGGTCACCGGCGGCACGGTGCACACGGTCTACACGCGCGAGCAGCCGGCGGTATCGCAGCTGCAGCTGGACATGGGCGAACGCGTGCCGCTGGCCACCGGCCTGCCGCCGGACCAGCCGGTGAACGGGCAGACGCCGTATGCCGCGCACGTGCTCGAGCTGCCGATTCGCAACGACGACGGCACGCTGGCCTTCGCCCCCGCGCTGGTGCAGATCAACCAGGACACCGCGCCCGACTACCTGCCGCTGACCGAGGCGAACATCATCCGCCAGGGGTTCAAGTTCCTCGGCGAGCGCTACGGCTGGGGCCATGCGTACGACGGTCGCGACTGCTCCGGCTTCGTCTCGGACGTGTATCGCTCGATGGGCGTCCAGATGCCGCGCAACACCAGCCGGCAGGCGATCAGCCCGGCACTGGATCACCGCGCGTTCACCGCGCGGGACGATCATGCCGAACGGCTCAAGGCCGCCATGGCGCTGAAGGTGGGCGACCTGGTCTACATCCCCGGCCACGTGATGATGGTGATCGGCCAGTGGCAGGGCCAGCCGTGGGTGATCCACGACGTGCTGAGCATGAGCTACCGCCAGGGCGACGGCAGCACCCGCCACGTCAAGCTCAACGCGGTGTCGGTGACGCCGCTGCTGCCGATGCTCTACGGCAAGGACGGCTCCACCTTCATCGACCACATGACCAGCATCGTGCGCATCCGGCATTGAGGGGGATGGAGGTGGGGGTGCGCATCCAGAGCACGATGGATTCCCGCTTTCGCGGGAATGACGGCGCGCAGGTGGTGCGGGATTACGGGCCTTCATCGCTTACGGCTTCTCCGGAAAGCCGTAAAGAACCCAGACACGCGAATCCTCAAGCTGGCGTCATTCCCGCGAAGGCGGGAATCCATCGTGCTCTTCCGCCACAGCCACCAAGACCCATCGCCCACGCGGGCTCCAGGCACCCAGGACAAGTGACAGCGAACCCATGAAGATCACAGACATCCAGTTCGGCATGCTGCGGGTGCCGCTGAAGACCCCGTTCAAGACCGCGTTGCGCACGGTGAGCCAGGTCGAGGACATCGTGGTGATGATGCACACCGACACCGGCCATGTCGGCCACGGCGAGGCGCCGGCCACGGCGGTGATCACCGGCGACACGCACGGTTCGATCGTCGACGCGATCCGCCACTACATCTCGCCGCGGCTGATCGGCCAGGAGGTCGCCGACCTCAACCGGCTGACCGGGCTGATCCAGGGTTCGATGGAGAAGAACTCCTCGGCCAAGGCGGCGGTGGAGATCGCCCTGTACGACCTGTGGGGCCAGCTCTACAGCGCGCCGCTGTACCAGTTGCTGGGCGGCGGCGATCCGGTGATCACCACCGACATCACCATCAGCGTGGACTACATCGACAAGATGGTGGCCGACTCGATCGCCGCGGTGGAGCGCGGCTTCGAGTCGCTGAAGATCAAGGTGGGCAAGGACATCGGCGTCGACATCGAGCGGGTCAAGGCGATCTATGCGGCGGTGGAAGGCCGCGCGCTGCTGCGGCTGGACGCCAACCAGGGCTGGACCGCCAAGCAGGCGGTGTACGCGCTGCAGACGCTGGAGGACGCCGGCATCAAGCTGGAGCTGGTCGAGCAGCCGGTGAAGGCGCGCGACCTGGCCGGCATGCGCTACGTCACCGAGCGCGTGCACACGCCGGTGATGGCCGACGAGAGCGTGTTCGGGCCGATGGAGGTGATCGAGCTGATCCGCCTGCGCGCGGCCGACATCATCAACATCAAGCTGATGAAGACCGGCGGCATCTCCAACGCGATCCGCATCGCCGACATTGCCGCCATGCACGGGGTGGAATGCATGATCGGCTGCATGCTGGAGAGCTCCATCAGCGTGGCCGCCGCGGTGCACGTGGCGGTGGCCAAGGCCGACGTGATCACCAAGGTTGATCTCGACGGCCCCTCGCTGAGCCAGTTCAATCCGGTCGACGGCGGGGTACTCTTCAACGAATCGGAGATCTCCGTGACCGACGCCCCGGGTCTGGGCATCCGCGAGATCCGGGGGCTGGAGCCCGTGTCGGAGTAGGGGCGTGAGCATGTCACCGCTGGTGAAGATCCGTTCGGAGCGCGACCAGATGTCGGCGGTGGAGCGGCGCATTGCCGACTTCATCGTGGAGAACGCGCAGTTGCTGCGTGACTACTCCTCGCAGCAACTGGCCAATGCGCTGGGCATCAGCCAGTCCAGCGTGGTCAAGTTCACCCAGAAGCTCGGCTTCAAGGGCTACCCGGACCTCAAGTATTCGATCGGCGAGGCGATCGCCCGCGCCGCGCCCGGCGAGACCGCGCCGGTGTCGCCCACGCAGGGCGCCGCCAGCCTGGCGCTCGGCGACCGGCTGTGGCGGCGCAAGTGCGCGGCCGAGGAAGAGACCCGCGTCATCAACGCGCCGGAGGCGATCCAGGCGGTGGCCGAGGCGATCGACCGCGCCGGCCGCAGCGGCCGCGTGTTCCTGCTCGGCATGGGCGACGACGACGTGCTGGTGCGTGCCTTCGCGCTGCGCCTGGCGACGCTGGGCATCCTCACCGTGCACAGTTTCGACATGGTGCGGATGGTCTCCAACGTGGCGGCGGCGCAGGCCGGCGACGTGCTGGCGGTGATCTCCGAGTTCGGCCAGCACGCCGCGCTGGGCAAGATCGCGCGGCAGTTCCGCGAGCGGCGCGGCCAGCTGGTGACGCTGACCCGGCACACCGCCAACCCGCTGCGCACGCTGGCCGACATCGCGCTGGTGGTGTCCGCGCACGACGAGCAGCCGTACATCCAGTCGCTGCTGTACCAGTCGGCGACGCAGCACCTGCTGGACAGCATCTTCGTGCGCCTGTGCGAGGGCCACGACGACCGCCGCACGCAACTGCTGGGCAACCTGGAACGCATCCAGCACATCCTCGAACCGTAACCGCTCCGGCAGGCAGGGCTCCCGATGATCCCCACGCTCACTTTCCTGCGGCGCGTCGCCGCGCTCGCCATCGTCACCGTTTCCGCCCACGTGCTCGCCGCACCGGCCGCACCGCCGTGGCAGGGTGCGCGGCAGATGGTGCTGGTGACCATCGATGGCTGGGACGCCGACCAGGGCACGCTGCGCCGCTTCGCCCGCGAGGGCGGTCAGTGGGTCGCGGTCGGCGCGTCGTGGCCGGTGGTGATCGGCAAACGCGGCGCGGCCTGGGGACTGGGCCTGCAGCCGCCGCGCGCCGACGGCCCGGTCAAGCGCGAAGGCGACAACCGCAGCCCGGCCGGCGTGTTCCGCATCGGCACTGCGTTCGGCTATGCGAAGACGCTGGCCACGGCGATGCCGTACCGCGCGCTCGGTGCCACCGACTGGTGCATGGACGTCAGCGGCGCGCGCTACTACAACCGCATCGTCGACGCTCAGGTGGTGGGTGCCGATGCGGTGAAGGGCTCCTCCGAGCCGATGCGCCGCGACATCCACGTGCACGGCGACCAGCGCTACCGCATGGGCTTCGTGATCGACAGCAATCCGGGCGCCAAGCCCGGCGCCGGCAGCTGCATCTTCGGCCACCTGTGGGCCTCGCCGACCACCGGCACCGCCGGCTGCACGGCGATGACGCCCGAGTCCATGCGCAGCCTGCTCGGCTGGCTCCGGCCGGAAGACCATCCGGTGTTCGTGCTGCTGCCGAAACAGGCCTACGCCGCCGTGCGCGACGACTGGCAGCTGCCGCCGCTGGAGGTCGGCCGATGAGCCCGACCGTGCGCGTGCTGCTGGGCCTGGCGCTCGGCGCCGTGGTCGGGCTGGGGCTGGCCGCGTTCGATCCGGCGCTGGCGAGCCAGGTGGCCGCCGTGGTCCAACCAGCCGGCAGACTGTGGCTGGCGGCACTGCAGATGACCGTGGTGCCGCTGGTGCTGTCGCTGGTGGTGGTGGGCGTGAACACCGCCAGTGACGCGGCGGCGTCCGGCCGCGTGGCACGGCGGGCGATCGTGGTGTTCCTGGTGCTGCTCACCGGCGGGGCGTTTCTCGCGGCGCTGCTGGCGCCGTGGCTGTTCCGGCTGTTCCCGCACAACCCGGCGCTGAGCGAGGCGTTGAGCCACGCCACCGTGCCGCTGTCCGCGCGCACCGCGCCCACCGGCTGGGTCGAGGCCGTCACCTCGGTCGTGCCGACCAATGCGATCGCCGCCGCCGCGCAGAGCGCGATGCTGCCGCTGGTGGTGTTCGCGCTGTTCCTCGGCTTCGCGCTCACCCGGATCAAGCCGGAACGACGGGCGATGCTGGTGGAGTTCTTCCAGTCCATCGCCGACGCGATGATCGTGATCGTGCGCTGGGTGCTGTGGGTGGCGCCGCTGGGCGTGTTCGCACTGATCCTGGCGGTGTGCGCCCGCGCCGGGCTGAGCATGCTCGGCGCGCTGGGCATCTATGTGCTGGTCGAGTGCCTGCTCTACGTCACGGTGACGCTGGCGATGCTGGTGGTGGCGGTGAGCTGGGGTGGCGAGACGTGGCGGCGCTTCGTGCCCGCGCTGGTGCCGGCGCAGGCGGTGGCGCTGAGCACGCAGTCCTCGCTGGCCTCGCTGCCGGCGATGCTGGAGAGCGCGAACGGCCGACTCGGCTATCCCGAGCGCGTTACCGCGCTGGTGCTGCCGATGGCGGTGTCGCTGTGCCGGCTGACCAGTCCGGTGCAATACGTGGTGTCGGCCTCGTTCATCGCCTGGGCCTATGGCATCGACCTGTCGCCCGCCGCGCTCGCCGCCGGCGCCGCGCTGGCGGTGGTGATCAGCCTCGGCTCGGTGGGCCTGCCGGGACAGGTCACCTTCATCGCCACCAACCTGCCGGTGGCGCAGGCGATGGGCGTACCGGTGGGGCCGCTCGGCCTGATGCTGGCGGTGGACACGCTGCCGGACACGCTGGCCACCCTGGGCAATGTCACCTGCGATCTCACCGCGACCAGCGTGGTGGCGCGGCAGTCGGCGAAGGAGGGCGCATGAGTATCGAACACGCCGATGCCATCGTGATCGGCGCCGGCATGGCCGGCGCGTCGGTGGCCTATTTCCTCGCCCCGCATGCGCGGGTGATCGTGCTCGAGCGCGAGCCGTACGCCGGCATGCATTCCACCGGCCGCTCGGCCGCGCTGTTCAGCGAGACCTACGGCACGGAGCAGGTGCGCGCGCTGACCCGCGCCACGCGCCCGTTCCTGGCCGCGCCGCCGCAGGACTTCGCCGCGCACCCGATCCTCACCCCGCGCGGCGCCACGGTGATCGGCCGCGCCAATCAGGCGGAGCAGGTGCGCGCGATGTTCGAAAGCATGCGCCGCGACACCCCCGACCTGGAGTTGCACGACGGCTCGCACGTTCGCGATCACGTGCCGGTGCTGCGCCCGGAAGCGGCGGCGATCGGCCTGCACGAACCGGGCGCCGCCGATATCGACGTCAACGAGCTGCACCAGGGCTTCCTGCGCGGCCTGAAGGCACGCGGCGGTGCGCTGCACGTAAACCAGGCGATCGCGGCGATCGGGCGCGACGGCAGCGGCTGGACGGTGAGCGTCGGCGCGCGGCGCTTCCATGCGCCGCTGCTGCTGGATGCCGCCGGTGCCTGGGCCGATCAGGTCGCCGCGATGGCCGGCGTGGCACCGCTGGGGCTGGTGCCCAAGCGGCGCTCGGCGTTCGTGTTCGAGCCGCCAGCCGGCCTCGCCACCGCCGACTGGCCGTTCGTCTGCGACCTCGACGAAACCTTCTATTTCAAACCCGATGCGGGTCAGCTGCTCGGCTCGGCGGCGAATGCCGATCCCACCCATCCGCACGACGTGCAGCCGGAAGAGTTCGACATCGCGCTGGGCATCCATCACATCGAGCAGGCGACCACGCTGCAGATCCGCCGCCCCACCCGCACCTGGGCCGGGCTGCGCTCGTTCGTCGCCGACGGCGACCTAGTCGGTGGCTTCGCGAGTGATGCGCCGGGTTTCTTCTGGGTCGCCGCGCAAGGCGGCTACGGCATCCAGACCTCGGCGGCGATGGGCGAGGCCTGCGCGAACCTGGCGCTGGGTCGCGCGCTGCCGGCGCATCTGCAGGACGCCGGGCTCACTGCAGCGATGCTGGCGCCGGATCGCCTGCGCTGAACCTGCAGTTCTCCCGGCATCCGCCGATCTGCAGATTTCCAGTCTGTGGAGAGAGTGGCCATGCGCTCCAGGATCATCACGACGCTCGCCGTCGGCGGCCTCGGCGCCTTGTTGTTGCCCGGCGCGCTGGCGCTGATCGCGTGTCTGCTGTGGGTTCACGCGCAACGCTACCGCGAAATACGGCGAGCTGGCCGAGGCCGAGATCAAGGCGCTGGTCGTCGATGGTTTATATAAATAAAATTGCA
This sequence comes from Dyella sp. KRB-257, assembly GCF_049445995.1. Classification (NCBI taxonomy): domain Bacteria; kingdom Pseudomonadati; phylum Pseudomonadota; class Gammaproteobacteria; order Lysobacterales; family Rhodanobacteraceae; genus Dyella; species Dyella sp. KRB-257. Next base: position 112,685 of record NZ_JBMSDZ010000007.1, read on the forward strand.
TTTCGCTCAGTTGAAATGTAATTTAATTTGTATGTCCAAGCGCACCCCGCCCACTCACCCGCAAGCGCGCCGCCAGGTCGTTGCCCTTGGCAAGCGGCTGCGCGCGGCACGCCTGCGCCGCAAGATGACCCAGCCCATGCTCGCCGAGCGGGTAGGTATCAGCGTGCCCACGCTGGGCAAACTGGAGGCCGGCGACCCGTCCACCAGCCTCGCCACCATGCTGCGCGTGCTGACCGTGCTGGGCATGGGGGCGGACATCGACCTGCTGGCGGCGCAGGACACCCTGGGCCGCAGCCTGCAGGACAACGCCTTGAAGCGCCCGTCCCGCGCTTCGCGCGGGGCGGCGACAGCGCCGGGCAAGCCGGCATGAACGCGGTCGAGGTCTGGCTGGACGCCGCCGCCCTCGGCGCGCCGATCCAAGTCGCCACGCTGACCCGCGACAGCAGCAAGACCGGTGACACCGTGCGCTTCGAGTACACACCCGAGTGGCTGCAGCAGACAGCGCCTTTGCCCGGCTTTGCGCTCGATCACGAGCTGCCGCTCGCCAGCGGCGCCATGTATGCCCATGCCGGCGCCGACCAGCTGTCGGGCAGCTTCCAGGACTGCTCGCCGGATCGCTGGGGCAAGCTGCTGATGGAGCGGCGCGAGGCGATCGAGGCGCGCGAGCAGCAACGCCCGCTGCGGACCCTGCGCAGCTGGGACTTCCTGCTCGGCGTCAACGACGAATCGCGCATGGGCGCGTTGCGCCTGCGCGATCCGGCCAGCGGCGAATACGTCGATACACGCGCGCTGAGCGCGCCGCCGGTCACCGCGCTGCGTGAGCTGGAAGCCGCGGCGGAGCGGGTGGAGCGCGACGGCGACGAGCTGGTCGACCCGTGGATCCGGCAACTCATCGCCCCGGGCGCCTCGCTGGGCGGCGCCCGCCCCAAGGCCAGTTTCCGCGATACCGATGGCAGCCTGTGGTTGGCCAAGTTTCCCGCCGTGGACGATCGCCTCGACGTCGGCCACTGGGAATACCTCACCTGGCAGCTGGCGCAGGACGCCGGCGTGGACATGCCGCCGGCGCGGGCGCTCAAGCTGTCCGGCCGTGGCCACACCTTCGCCGTGCGCCGGTTCGACCGCACGGACGCCTCGCGCCGTCTCTACAGCTCGGCCATGACCCGGCTGGCGCGCCAGGACAGCGACGGCGCCAGCTACCTGGACCTGGTCGAGGTGCTCGAGCACGAAGGCGCCAGCACCCGCATCGCCGACCAGCTCGCCCAGTTGTTCCGCCGCGTGCTGTTCAACATCCTCATCGGCAATCGCGACGACCACCTGCGCAACCACGGCTTCCTGCGTGACGGCAACGGCTGGGTGCTTTCGCCCGCGTTCGACGTCAACCCCAACCCGGACAAGGGCGTGCACGTGCTGAGTATCGACGGTAGCGACCCCTCGCCCGATTCCGGTCTACTGCTGGCCACCGCCGAGTTCTATCGTCTGAAGCCCAAGGCCGCCCAGGCGATTGCGCGTGAGGTGCGCCAGGCGGTGAGCGGCTGGGAACAACGGGCCCGGGCGCTGGGCCTGCGCGGCGCCGAGATCGAGCAGATGCGGCAGGTCATCGATGCGCAGCGTTGAGAGGGCGGTGCCCATGCGGCCGAGCCATGTCACGAGGCGCACTCACCGCAGCCCCGATTTCCGGCTCGTTGTCACCGCCCCGGTTTTGCGGGCAGATACACACCAGCTCGGGCGGATACGCACCAGCCCTTGTGCAATACACAGCAGTCCCATCAGGTAATCGTCTTGCACGAGTTGATTCACCTGATCGAGCGCCAGCACAACGATCGTTTCATGGCGCTGCTCGACAGCCGGATGCCACGGTGGCGCGAGCACAGGGATCTGCTGAACGCGACGCCGTCGGGTGACGAGCTATGGAAGTAACGCTCCCGGTGGCGGCTGCCTGCGTTGTCCCGCACAATTGAAGCGCTGACTTCTTCTATTTGGGTCGCCCCATGCTCCTGATGATCGACAACTACGACAGCTTCACCTTCAACCTCGTGCAGTATCTCGGCGAGCTGGGGCAGGAGGTGCGCGTGGTGCGCAACGACGCGCTGGACGTGGCCGGCATCCGCGCGCTCAGGCCCTCGCACATCATGATCTCGCCCGGACCGGGCACGCCGGACGATGCCGGAGTCTCGCTGGAGTTGCTGCGCGGGCTGGCCGGCGAGATTCCGGTGTTCGGTGTGTGCCTCGGTCACCAGGCGATCGGCCAGGCGTTCGGCGGCAGGGTGATCCGCGCCAAGCAGATCATGCACGGCAAGACCTCGCCGGTGCGCCACCGCGGGCAGGGCGTGTTTGCCGGGCTGCCCGACCCGTTCGAGGCGACCCGCTACCACTCGCTGGTGGTCGAGCAGGGTTCGTTGCCCGATTGCCTGGAAGTGACCGCGTGGACCGAGCATGCGGATGGCTCGATCGACGAGATCATGGGCCTGCGCCACAGGACGCTGCCGGTCGAGGGCGTGCAGTTCCATCCGGAGTCGATCCTCACCCAGCACGGCCACGACATGCTGGCGAACTTCCTCGGCCTGCCGGCGCGGAAGCTCGCCGCATGACGCCGCGCGAGCTCCACATCACGCCGCAGGAGGCGCTGCAGCGCACGATCGAGCACCGCGAGATCTTCCACGACGAGATGATCGCGCTGATGCGCCAGATCATGCGCGGCGAGGTGAGCCCGCTGATGACCGCGGCGATCATCACCGGCCTGCGCGTGAAGAAGGAGACCATCGGCGAGATCACCGGCGCGGCGCGCGTGATGCGCGAGCTGTCGGCCCGGGTGGAGGCGCCGCCGCACGAGCACTTCGTGGACATCGTCGGCACCGGCGGCGACGGCGCGTCCAGCTTCAACATCTCCACCGCCTCGATGTTCGTCGCCGCGGCGGCCGGAGCGCGTGTGGCCAAGCACGGCGGGCGCAGCGTGTCGTCCAAGTCCGGCAGCGCCGATGTGCTGGAGGCGCTGGGCGCCTCGATCGACCTGAAGCCCGACCAGGTGGCCCAGTGCATGGCGCAGACCGAGATCGGCTTCATGTTCGCGCCCAACCATCATCCGGCGATGAAGGTGGTGGCGCCGGTGCGCAAGGAGATGGGCGTGCGCACCCTGTTCAACATCCTCGGGCCGCTGACCAACCCGGCCGATGCGCCGAACATCCTGATGGGCGTGTTCCACCCCGACCTGGTCGGCATCCAGATTCGCGTGCTGCAGCAGTTGGGCGCACGCCACGCGATGGTGGTGTGGGGCCGCGACGGCATGGACGAGATTTCGCTGGGCGCGGCCACCCTGGTGGGCGAGCTGCGCCACGGCCAGGTGCGCGAGTACGAGATCGAGCCGGAGGATTTCGGCCTCGCCATGGCCTCCAGCCGCAACCTGCGGGTGGAGAGCGTGGCCGAGTCGCGCGCCATGCTGGAAGAGGCACTCCATGGCAAGCGCGGTGTGGCGCATGACATCGTCTGCCTGAACGCGGGCGCGGCGCTGTATGTCGCCGACGTGGTGGACAGCATCGACGACGGCATCACGCTGGCGCGCGCCAGCATTGCCAGCGGCGCCGCCCATGCGAAACTGCAGCAGTTCGTTTCCACTACCCGACGCCTCGCCGATACCGCCTGACGCCTGCTGCGCGGCGGTACCCGTCTGCACTGTCGCGCTTGCGCGGCGCCATCGACGACATCACGACCATGCCCGACATCCTCAGCCGCATCCTCGTCCGCAAGACGGAAGAAATCGCCGAGCGCAGCACCAAGGTCCCGCTTGACGAGCTGGCCGCGCGCGTGGCCGACATGCCGCCCACGCGCGGTTTCGCCGCGGCGCTGGAGGCGAAGATCGACGCCAGCCTGCCCGCGGTGATCGCCGAGGTGAAGAAGGCCAGCCCGAGCAAGGGCGTGATCCGCGCCGATTTCGACCCGGGCGCGATCGCCCGCAGTTACGAGGCCGCCGGCGCGGCCTGCCTCTCGGTGCTGACCGACAAGGACTTCTTCCAGGGCAGCGAAGAGTTCCTGCGCCAGGCGCGCGAGGCCTGTTCGCTGCCGATCCTGCGCAAGGACTTCGTGATCGACCCGTACCAGGTGTACGAGGCGCGCGCGATCGGCGCCGATTGCATCCTGCTGATCGTCGCCGCGCTGGGCGATGCCGAGCTGATGAACCTCGCCCTGCTCGCCGCCGAGCTGGACCTGGACGTGCTGTGCGAGGTGCACGACGCCGAGGAGCTCGAACGCGCCCTGGCGCTGCCGGTACCGATGATCGGCGTGAACAACCGCAACCTGCGCACCTTCGAGACCACCTTGGAAACCACGCTGGAGCTGCAGCCGCTGGTGGAGTACGACCGCATCCTGGTGGCCGAGTCGGGCATCCACACGCCCGAGCACGTGCGCGAGCTGCGCGAGGCGGGCGTGCACGCGTTCCTGGTCGGCGAGGCGTTCATGCGCGCGGTCGATCCGGGCACCGAGCTCAAGCGCCTGTTCGACGCGGACTGAGCCATGCGCGAGGTGACCATGCCGGTGCCTGATCAGGCGGTGCCGCAACCGGTCGCATCGGCACCGGTGGCCGGGCCGCGCACGGTGCTGTTCGATCTGGACGGCGTGATCACCGTGGACGACACCTTCGCCCGCTTCATGCGCGAGCGCTACGCGGGCGTGGTCCGCAAGCTGCTGTTGCTGCCGGCGCTGCCTTGGCTGGCACTGGTGTGGCCGTTTTCCTGGCGACTGGGCGTACGCACGCTGGTGCACGTGGGGCTGCTCGGCATCGGCGAGCGACGCTACGGTGAGCTGGCCCAGAATTTCGCATCGCGGCTGGTGCGCCGCCCGCGCCAATTCCAGCGCGATGCGCTGCTCGCGCTGCGACGCCATCAGGCCCAGGGCGATCGGGTGATCGTGGTGACCGGCTGTGAGCACACGCTGGCGCAGAGCCTGCTGGTGCAGCTCGGGCTGGTCGGGGTGGAACTGGTCGCTTCCCGGCTCAGGCCCGGTTGGCTCGGCATGCGCCTGGTCCATCACAACGTCGGTGCCGGCAAGACCGTGGCCCTGGCCGCCTACGGCGTGCCCGCCTGGCAGCGGGCCTATGGCGACTCACTGCACGATCTGCCCATGCTCAAGGCCGCCGCCGAACCCGTGCTGGTCAACGGCACGCCGAAGCTGTGCAAGCGGGTCGAGCAGGCCCTGGGGCGGCCGGTGGAGCGCGTGGCCTGGTACTGAGGGGCGCGGTCCCGCGCTTCCCGTCGTCTGATCTGCGGGGGGCGCCTGAACGCCACGAGGCACTTGAGTCGCGGCGATTTCCCGAGATACGTTAGCGCTACCGCGTCGTGCTGAGCGACCCCGAGCGCCACATCCTCGCGCCCGGCGGCGCGATCTTCTTTGCCCGCCTGGGCGAGCAGGTGATCGGTACCTGCGCCCTGCTGCAGGAATCGCCCGGGGTGTTCGAGCTGACCAAGATGGGCGTGGACGAGACCTTCCGCGGGCTCGGCGCCGGCCGGCGCCTGCTCGATGCGTGCATCGCGGAGTTCCACCGCCGCAAGGGGCATACGCTGTTCCTGGAGTCCAACAGCCGCCTCACGACCGCGCTGCGGATGTACGAGAAGGCGGGCTTCGTGATGCAGCCGGGCGTGCGCCCGGGCTCGCACTACGAGCGGGCGGACGTCTACATGGTCTATCAGCGGGGCGCGTGAACGCCGCTCGTGCTTGCGGCGGCTGGCCGGTGCGCCTCCCGTCCTGCGGGAGGCGGCGGAGCATCAGCGCGTGCCGAACACCACGATGGTCTTGCCGGACACCTGGATCATGCCCTGCTCCTCCAGCTGCTTGAGCACGCGGCCGACCATCTCGCGCGAGCAGCCGACGATGCGGCTCACTTCCTGGCGCGAGATGCGGATCTGGGTACCGTCCGGGTGGGTCATCGCGTCCGGTTCCTGGCACAGATCGAGCAGGGTGCGCGAGATGCGGTTGGTGACGTCCATGAACGCCATGCGGCTGACCTGGCGCGAGGTGCGCAGCAGGCGGTTGGTCAGCTGGGCGCCGATCGCGAACAGGATCTTCGGGCACTCCTCGCGCAGCTGGCCTTCCATCAGCTGGAACAGCCGCTCGTAGCTGATCTCGGCCATCTCGCACGGGGTGCGCGTACGCACCAGCGACTCGCGCTGGGACTGCTCGACGAACAGGCCCATCTCGCCGATGAACTGGCCGCGGCTGATGTAGGCGAGGATCAGCTCGCGTCCCTGCTCGTCCTCGGTGCAGACGGCCAGCGAGCCGTCGACCACGTAGTAGAGCGTGTTGGCTGGATCGCCCGGACGGATGATCGCGGTCTTGCCGGGGTAGCGGCGGCGATGGCACAGCGCCAGGAAGCGCTCCATCGAGGCCGGATCGGGGGCGAATCCCAGCGGAGCCTGGGACCGTTCGAAAGCTTGCTGCAGCTGGTATTTGAGTTGCGCCACGATGGTTTTCCGAATGAAGGTGACCCGGTTGGCCGGTCAGGCTCGGCCTTGCGTGAGCGTAAGCGTTTTTCCCCTGTGGCGCCGCATTATGGCAAACCCGCCGCCCTGGGCGCAGTTTCAGTTTTGGTCCTTTTTACCCCATACTTGGCGGTCTTCCAGCACCGATGACGTGTCGCGCGTCGGTCACAAGGGTCGCGGAAGCTCGTCTTTTCGTGCCGTACCATCCCGCGGGGACCCTTGTCGCTAACCCGCCTCTGCTGCTGGCCGCCACACGGCCATGGAGAGTTGCCGTGGTGAAACCACTTCCCCGCCTGCGCCTGCAGGGCTTCAACAACCTGACCAAGGCCCTGAGCTTCAACATCTACGACATCTGCTACGCGGTATCCGAAGAGCAGCGCCAGCGCTACATCGAATACATCGACGAGCAGTACGACGCCGACCGCCTGACCCAGATCCTCACCGACGTGGCCGAGATCATCGGCGCGAACATCCTCAACATCGCGCGCCAGGACTACGATCCGCAGGGCGCCTCGGTCACCATCCTCATCTCCGAGGAGCCGGTGGTGGAGAAGCTCGGCCGCGACACCATTTCCGGTGCCGTGGTGGCGCACATGGACAAGAGCCACATCACCGTCCACACCTACCCGGAAACGCATCCGCATAACGGCATCGCCACCTTCCGCGCGGACATCGACGTGGCCACCTGCGGCGTAATCTCGCCGCTGAAGGCGCTGAACTACCTGATCGACAGCTTCGAGTCGGACATCGTGATCGCCGACTACCGCGTGCGCGGCTTCACCCGCGACGTGAAGGGCAAGAAGCACTTCATCGACCACAAGATCAACTCGGTGCAGGACTACCTGGCGCGCCACATCCGGCAGAAGTACGAGATGTTCGACGTCAACGTGTACCAGGAGAACATGTTCCACACGAAGATGCACATCAAGGACTTCGACCTGGACACCTACCTGTTTGAGGCGCATGCCGACGACCTCTCGTTCAAGGAGCGCCAGCGCATCGAGTCGCTGCTGCGACGCGAGATCGAGGAGCTGTTCCACGGCCGCAACCTGATGTGACGAAAAACCCGCCGAAAGGCGGGTTCCGGGCCTTCCTGTAGGAGCGCACCCTGTGCGCGATGCTCTTGCTCCTGATCGACATCAAAGCCAAGAGCCATCGCGCACAGGGTGCGCTCCTACACGCGATAGGCGACCTTCTTCATCACCAGCGAGCTCAGCTGCATCAGCGGTGGGATGGGGAAGGGCAGCTTGATGCCGCCGCGGGCCGCCGCCTCGTCCGCGTGGCGGACCTCGTCAATCTGCATCTGTGCCAGCACCGCGCGCGAGCGCCGGTCCTGCTCGGGCAGGGTTTCCAGGTGCTCGGCTAGGTGTGCCTCCACCTGCCGTTCGGTTTCGACCACGAAGCCCAGGCTGACCGGATCACCGGCCAGCGCGGCCGCCGCGCCGATCGCGTAGCTGCCGACATACCACAGCGGATTGAGCAGGCTGGGCCGGCTGTCGAGTTCGCGCAGGCGCTCGGCGCACCAGGCCAGGTGGTCGGTCTCCTCGGCGGCGGCGTGCTGCAGGTGGCGACGGGTGTCTTCGTTGCGGGCCAGCGCGGCCTGGCCGTCGTACAGCGCCTGCGCGCAGACCTCGCCGGTGTGGTTGATGCGCATCAGTCCCGCGGCGTGGCGACGTTCGCGTGCATCCATGTCGGCCTCGTCCAGGCCGCTGGCCGGCGAGGGGCGGGCGGCTTCGGGATCGCCCGCCACGGTCTCCAGCGCGCGTTCGAAGCCCGCGATCAGGCGGTCGAGTGGGCTGAGCTGGCGGACGGTCATGGCGGTCTCCGGGGGGAAGGCGTGCTGCGGTCGCTATTGGAAGGCATGCGCGCGCCCACGCCAAGCCGGCAGCACGCCGCAGGCCCGGATTTCCCGGTTTTCAGGGCTGCACCCGGTTGCAGGGCTTTTCAGGCGCCGCGTTGTCCGTGCTAACATTGCCGGCTCACAGCTCGCCCACCCGTGGGCTTGTGCGATGGATGAAAGCTCCGCTATCATCTCGCACCTTTGTTTGACCCGATTTCCGTCACCGCCCTCACGGCGGCCAACAGGTATTCCGAAATGAAAACGTTCAGCGCCAAGCCGGAAAGCGTCAAGCGCGACTGGTTCGTGATCGACGCCACGGACAAGACGCTCGGTCGTCTGTCCACCGAGATTGCGCGCCGCCTGCGCGGCAAGCACAAGCCGGAATTCACCCCGCACGTCGACACCGGCGACTACATCGTCGTGGTCAATGCGCAGAAGGTGGCCGTCACCGGTGCCAAGCTGGACGACAAGAAGTATCACCGTTTCACGGGTTACGTCGGCAACCTCAAGACCACCAACCTGCGCGATCTGCTGGCCACCCACCCCGAGCGCGTGATCGAGATCGCCGTGAAGGGCATGTTGCCGAAGAACCCGCTGGGCCGCGCGATGTATCGCAAGCTCAAGGTCTACGGCGGTGCCGAACATCCGCACACCGCCCAGCAGCCGCAGGCGCTGGAGCTGTAACGCGATTCCCTCGCAAGAGCCCGCACATCCCCGTGCGGACTTTTAAACAAGAGCAAACATCATGGCGATTCAGCAGAATTACGGCACCGGCCGCCGCAAGACCTCCGCCGCCCGCGTGTTCCTGCGCAAGGGTAGCGGTGCGATCGAAGTGAACGGCAAGACCCTCGAGCAGTTCTTCGGCCGCGAGACCTCGCGCATGATCGTGCGCCAGCCGCTCGAACTGACCCAGAGTACCGACAAGTTCGACATCAAGGTCACCGTCGCCGGTGGCGGCATCACCGGCCAGGCCGGCGCGATCCGTCTGGGCATTGCCCGCGCGCTGATCGAGTACGACGAAACGCTGAAGCAGCCGCTGCGCAAGGCCGGCTTCGTGACCCGCGACGCCCGCGAGGTCGAGCGCAAGAAGATCGGTCTGCACAAGGCCCGTCGTGCCACCCAGTTCTCCAAGCGCTAAACTCACGTCTCATAGCCCCGTCGCCAAGTGGTAAGGCACCTGACTCTGACTCAGGCATTCGGTGGTTCGAATCCATCCGGGGCTGCCAAACAAGACGCCGGTCGGCGGTAGCGATCGGCACAGAAAACCCGCCTCTCGGCGGGTTTTTTTGTTGGTTGCAGCAGGACCGCGGTGGCACTCAGATCTGACGATCGCCCACCAGCACGATGTCGGCCGGACGGCGGGCGAACAGGCCCACGCTGACGATGCCGGGCAGCTGGTTGAGATCGGTCTCCAGCGCGACCGGGTCGGTGATCTGCCAGCCGTGCACGTCGATGATCCAGTTGCCGTTGTCGGTGACCACGCCGTCGCGCCACACCGGATGGCCGCCGCGGCGGGCGATCTCGCGGCCGATCAGGCTGCGCGCCATCGGGATCACCTCGATCGGCAGCGGGAACTTGCCGAGCACGTCGACCTGCTTGCTCGAATCGATGATGCAGACGAACTTCGCGCTGGCCTCGGCGATGATCTTCTCGCGCGTCAGCGCGGCGCCGCCGCCCTTGATCAGGCGCTTGTGCGGATCGCATTCGTCGGCGCCGTCCACGTACAGCGCCAGCGGGCCGCTGCTGTTGAGGTCGAGCACCTCGATGCCGTGCTTCTTCAGCTGCGCGGTCGACTGCTCCGAGCTCGACACGGCACCGCGGATGCGCTCGCGCAGATCGGCCAGCGCGTCGATGAAGTAGGCCACCGTCGAGCCGGTGCCGACGCCCACGATGGCGCCGTCCTCGACAAAGCGGATGGCGGCTTCGCCGGCGAGTTTCTTTTCGTTGCTCATGGGAAGGAATTCCGGAACGGGAGAGGAAAGTCGTGCCGCCGGGCCGGCCGGCGTCATTCGAGGTCGAGGATGGTCTTCCACTCGGCCGCGGTCACCGGCATCACCGACAGACGATTGCCCTTGCGCACCAGCGGCATGTCGGCGAGCGCGGGCAGCGCCTGCAGTTCCTTCAGCGTGATGGTGCGCTTGAGCTTGCGCACGAAGGCCACGTCGACCAGCATCCAGCGCGGGTTGCCGCGGCTGGCGCCCGGGTCGAAGTAGTCGCTCTTCGGGTCGAACTGGCTCGGATCGGGATAGGCCTCCGAGGCCACCTTGGCCAGGCCGACGATGCCCGGTTCGGCGCAGTTGGAGTGGTAGAAGAACACGCCGTCGCCCACGCGCATGCCGTCGCGCATGAAGTTGCGCGCCTGGTAGTTGCGCACGCCGTCCCACGGCTCGATGCCGCGCGTGCGCAGGTCGTCGATGGAGAACGTGTCCGGTTCGGACTTCATCAGCCAATGCTTGACAGGGGCGGACCTGATGCGGGCGGGCTTGCTGCGGGCGGCGCTCATGCGGGCGTCTCGTGGCTGCGTTCGGCGTGGCAATCGATCAGTTCGCGGTCGGTGGCGACGAAATCCAGCGGCACGTCCCAGCGCGCGGGCTCGATCGCGTCCACTTCCTGGAAATCGTAGGCGATGCCCACCAGCAATGGTTCGGTGGGGCGCGCCTGTTCGTTGAGGAAGGCGAAGCTGCGGTCGTAGTAGCCGCCGCCGTGCCCCAGCCGCTGGCCGCGACGGTCGAACGCCAGCAGCGGCACCAGCACCAGGTCGAGCTGGAACGGCGCCAGCGGCGCGGTCACATGCACCGGTTCGGGGATGCCGTGGCGATTGGGCTCCACCGCATCGCCGGCGCTCCACGGGGCGAAGCGCAGCTGGCGCTCGGCGCCGAGCAGCGGCAGCAGGAACTGCTGGCCGCGCGCGAGCAGGGGCGGAATCACCAGGTTCAGCGCCAACTCGCCGTTCACCGCCCAGTAGCCGGCCACGCGTGCATCGGTGTGGTATTCGGGCAACTGCTCAAGGCTGCGGCGCAGGCCCTGGGCGGCGGCGATGCGCTGCTGCGGAGTGAGCGCCTTGCGCCGCTCGCTGAGGCGCTGGCGAAGCTCGCGTCGCTGGGCGATGGCATCCACGGTCGCGTGTCTCCCGGTGGGCGCGCCGACGGGCGCTGCCGACAACACACCGGCCGGCGCCTGGGCGTCGGCCGGTGTGGAAAAAGGTGGCGTCAACCGCGATGCCGCTGCCCACCGAACGACCTTGATCCACGAGGATCAGGTGGGAGGGTTGTCCAGGCTTCGAGGCTTTCCGCACGCGGCGGACATGCACAACAGCCTGAATGCAACCGACCCGGGGCCGTATGTAGGAACAAGGCAAATGTAAGAGTGTGCTGGCGCACACCGCAGAAAACGCCGTCCCGGATTTTATCAGCAACGCTATCGTCGTGCCCGCGCCGTGGCACCTTGCGGCAGACGCAGTTCAGGCCCGCGGCGGCGTCGGCTCCAGCGCCGCTTCGAGCTTGCGGCGCAGCGCGGCCAGGCCGTCGGTCAGGCTCTGGTCGGCGCCGGAATGCTGCTTGCGCAGGGCGAGGAACTCGTGGGTGACGCTGATCGCCGCCAGTACCGCGAGGCGGTCGAAGCCGGGCGTCTTGGCGTTGGCGCGCAGCTCGCGCATCTTGCGGTCCAGGTAGCTGGCCGCTTCCAGCAGGCCCTCGCGCTCTTCCGGCGCGCAGGCGATCAGGAACTCGCGGTCGATCAGCCGCAGCGCGACCGGTTCGCTGGCAGGGGTGCTCATATCAGCTGTTGCTCTCGAGGGCCTTGAGGCGCTGGATCATCGCTTCCACCCGGCCGCGCGCCTGTTCGTTGCGCGCCATCAGGCCGGCGCGCTCGTTGGCGAGCTGCTCCTGGCTATGGCGCAGGCTGCGGTTTTCCTCGGACAGGCGGCGCACGGTCTCGATCAGCTGATCGACCTGGCGGTTCAGCGCGGCGAGTTCCTGTTGGAGATCGGGCGGCGTGCTCATGGGCCGAAACTATATCAGCAGGCCGGCGCAAAACTGCGCTCCGGGACGCTCTTCGGGGGGCGAGGCGGTAGACTGCCGCCCTGCCTTTGAAGGAGCCCGCCATGACGGCCGCCGCCCGTGTCGAATACGACGATCTGGACGACCTCACGCACCGCCTGAAACTGGGTGCCACGCCCAGCGAACTGCACGGCTCGCTGAGCGGCTTCCTGGCCGGCGGCGGGCGCATGGGCCGCCATCCGCTGCTGGCGGTGCTGCACCTCGATGGCGAGGCGCCGAATCCCACGGCCGCCGACACCGCCCTGCTGGAACGCCTGTCGCGCCAGGCCGCCGACCAGCTTGCCGACCCGGAACTGGGCTTCGAGCCGATGCTGCCGGAGGACGACCGTCCGCTGGTCGAGCGCGCCGAAGCCACGGTGGAATGGTGCCGTGGTTTTCTCGGCGGCTTCGGGCTGGCCGGCTCGGCATCGCACGCGCGCCTGTCCGAGGAGGCGCAGGAAGTGCTGCGCGACCTGGGCACCATCGCCTCCTCCCGCCTCGACTTCGGCAGCGAGGACGAGGACGAGGACGCGCTGATCGAGGTGCACGAGTTCGTGCGGGTGGGCGCAATGCTGCTGCACGCCGAGTGCGCGCGCGATCCGGCCGCCGGCAACGATACCCTGCATTGACGTGCGTCGCCCTTGATCACGCCGGCCGAATTCGCCCGCCGCCGCCGCCAGCTGATGCATCTGGCAGGCGAGGATGCCGTGGTGCTGGTCGCCGCCGCGCCCGAGCGCATGCGCAACGCCGACGCGGCGTGGCCGTACCGGCAGGATTCGGACTTCCACTATCTGTGCGGCTTCCCGGAGCCCGACGCGGTGCTGGCGCTGCTGCCGGGGCGCCGGCACGGCGAGGCGGTGCTGTTCTGCCGCGAGCACGACGACGAGCGCGCGCGCTGGCACGGCGCGTCCGTCGGCACCGGGCAGGCGGTGACCGCGTTCGGCATGGACGACGCGTTTCCGATCGACGACATCGACGACATCCTGCCCGGCATGATCGAGGGCCGCGCCCGCGTGTACTGCCATTTTGGCAGCGAGCCGCAGTTCGACGCGCAGCTGCTGGGCTGGATGCGGCGCTTGCGCCAGCTGCGCGGCGGTGGCGTGGTGCCGAAGGAATTCGTGGCGCTGGGGCATCTGCTGCACGACCTGCGCCTGTTCAAGTCGCCGGCCGAGCTCAGGCTCATGCGTGCCGCCGCCGCCATCGCGGCCGACGCCCATCTCGCGGCCATGCAGGTGGCGCAGCCGGGACGGCACGAGTACGAGGTGGAGGCCGAGCTGCTGCGCGCGATGCGGCGGCGCGGCGCGGTGGCGGCTTTCCCGCCCATCGTGGCCGGCGGCGCCAATGCCTGCACCATGCACTACACCGCCAACCGCGCACGGCTCAACGAGGGCGAGCTGCTGCTGATCGACGCCGGCGCCGAGGTCGACTGCTACGCCTCGGACATCAGCCGCAGCTTTCCGGTGGGCGGCCGTTATTCGCGCGAGCAGCGCGCGCTGTACGACATCGTGCTCACCGCCCAGCTGGCGGCGATCGACGAGGTGCGCCCGGGGAACCCGTTCAGCGCCGCGCACGCGGCGGCGGTGCGGGTGATCGCCGAGGGCCTGTGCGCGCTCGGCCTGCTCGAGGGCGATGCCGACGCGGCGGTCGCCACCGGCAGCTACCGGCGCTTCTTTCCGGCCAAGACCGGCCACTGGCTCGGTCTGGACGTGCACGACGTGGGCGACTACCGCATCGATGGCGAGCCGCGCGTGCTGGAGCCGGGCATGGTGGTGACGGTGGAGCCGGGCATCTACGTGCCACCGGGCGATCGCAGCGTGCCCGAGCGCTGGCGCGGCATCGGCATCCGCATCGAGGACGACGTGGCGGTGACCCGTCGCGGCCACGAGGTGCTCACCGCGGCGGTGCCGAAGGATCCGGAGGCGATCGAGGCGCTGCTGGCCGCGCGCTGACGCACCACGCGCTGCCGCGCGCTCATCGCGGCTTCTCGTCCACCCAATGCAGGTTTGTACGCGTGGTTGCGCTCGCTTCGCACTCATGTGCCCTGCACGCGCAGGGGTGAAGACTTCCGGCCACGAGGTGGCCTGGTGTGCCGCGGCCGATGGCCGCACGGCGTATCGCCGCGCGTTACCGTGCGGCCAAGGGTTCGCGCTTATTGTCCGCCGGATATGTCTGCGAGGAGGCGATGATGCTGACGGCCGAGTTCCTGTCACGACTGCAGTTTGCCTTCGTGGTGTCCTTCCACATCCTCTTTCCGGCGTTCTCGATCGGCCTGGCTTCGTGGCTGGCGTTCCTGGAAGGCGTGTGGCTGGTCAAGCGCACCGATCTGTGGCGCGACCTGTACTTCTTCTGGCTGAAGATCTTCGCCGTCGCCTTCGGCATGGGCGTGGTCTCGGGCATCGTCATGAGCTTCCAGTTCGGCACCAACTGGTCGGGCTTCTCGGTGGTGGCCGGCAACGTGGTCGGGCCGCTGCTCAACTATGAAGTGCTCACGGCGTTCTTCCTGGAGGCGACGTTCCTCGGCGTGATGCTGTTCGGCTGGCGCAAGGTCGGCGACCGCACGCATTTTCTGGCCACCTGCATGGTGGCGATCGGCACGCTGATCTCCACGTTCTGGATCATGGCGGCCAACAGCTGGATGCAGACGCCGGCCGGCTACGTGATCAAGGACGGCGTGTTCTATCCGGACGACTGGATGAAGGTGATTTTCAACCCCTCCTTCCCGGTGCGTCTGCCGCACATGGTGATGGGCGCCTTCATTTCCACCGCGATGGTGATCGGCGGTGTGTCCGCGTGGTATCTGCTGAAGGGGCGCTTTGCCGAGAAGTCGCGCGCCACGCTCAAGCTGGCGCTGGCGTTTCTTGCCATCGTGATCCCGCTGCAGATCGCGATTGGTGATTTGTCCGGTCTGGAAGTCCACAAGAACCAGCCGGCCAAGCTGGCGGCCATCGAGGCGCGCTGGGAGACTCGCAGCGACGTGCCGCTGACCCTGTTCGCCTGGCCCGACGAGCAGGCGGAGACGAATCACTACGCCGTGGACGTGCCGCGGCTGGGCAGCATCATCCTCACCCACAGCCTGCATGGCGAAGTGAAGGGCCTGAAGGACTTTCCCGCCGACCAGCGCCCGCCGGTAAAGCTGCCGTTCTTCTCCTTCCGCATCATGGTGGGCCTGGGTTTTGCGATGCTCGGCCTGGCGCTGGTCGGCTTGTGGCGCTGGCGTCGCGGTACGCTGGAGAAGCCGTGGTACCTGCGTGCATGGGTGGCGATGATTCCCTCCGGCTTCATCGCGGTGCTCACCGGCTGGTGGGTCGCCGAGGTGGGGCGACAACCGTGGGTGGTGTACGGCATCACGCGCACCTCCGAGGCGGTCAGCGCGCTGCCGGTGGGAAGCGTGCTGGCCTCGCTGATCACCTTCGTGGTGGTCTACCTGGGGATCTTCGGCGCGGGGCTGTACTACCTGGTGAAGCTGTTCCGCACAGGGCCGGAGACGGCCCCGCAGCATGTGCTGGCAACGCCGGTACACGGCAGCGACCGCCGCACGCCGGCGCGCCCGCTGTCCGCCCCCAGCGATTCGGTGGAGGGCTGACCAATGGACATGGCCACCGTATTGCCCGTGGTGTGGTACTTCATCATCGGCTTTGGCGTGATGATGTATGTGCTGCTGGATGGCTTTGTGCTGGGCCTGGGTATCCTCACGCCGTTCGCCGACGACGAGCACCAGCGCGACCACATGATGAACACCGCCGCACCGATCTGGGACGGCAACGAGACTTGGCTGGTGCTGGGCGGTGCGGGTCTCTTGGCCGCGTTTCCCAAAGCCTATGCGCTGGTGCTGTCGACGCTGTACCTGCCGATCCTGCTGATGCTGATCGCATTGATCTTCCGCGGCGTGGCGTTCGAGTTCCGCTTCAAGGCGCATACCTCGCGCTGGCTGTGGGGTGCGGCCTTCCATGTCGGCTCGCTGCTGACCGCTTTCGCGCAGGGTGTGATCCTCGGAGCGCTCGTCGATGGCATCGTGCCGCTGGCACCGGGGCAGACGCACGACGCGTTCGCCTGGTTCAGCCCGTTCGCGATCATGACCGGCGTGGCGGTGGTGTGCGGCTACGCGCTGCTCGGCGCCACCTGGCTGATCCTCAAGACCGAAGGGCAGCTGCAGCGCATCGCCTTCGATCTCACCCGGCCGCTGATGGTGGCGGTGATCGTGTTCATGCTGATCGTCAGCGCTTCATTGCCGACGCTGCATTCGGCGCTGATGCAGCGCTGGTTCACCGGCAACAACTTCCTCTACCTGTCGCCGATCCCGTTGTTGACCGCGTTCGTCGCGGTGATGCTGTGGCGCTCGGTGATCCGGCGGCGTGAGGTACAGCCCTTCGTGTTCGCGCTGTGTTTCTTCCTGCTGGGCTTCATCGGCCTGGTGGTGGGTATCTGGCCGAACATCGTGCCGCCGGCGCTGAGTATCTGGGAGGCCGCCTCACCGCCGAGCTCGCAGGGCTTCGTGCTGGTCGGCGCGGCGTTCCTGATTCCCGCCGTGCTGGCCTACACGGTGTATTCGTACCGGGTATTCCGCGGCAAGGTGGCGGGCGATGCCGGCTACCACTGACCGGCGCCGGCCCTGTCGGGGCCGGCGTGGAAAGGGGCGCCGCGCGATGCCCGCCCGGCCTCAGCCGAGTTGGGCGAACGCGTCGCGGGTGAGGTTTTCCGGCTCGCCGTCGGTGCACACCACGTCGTCCTCGATGCGGATGCCTCCATAAGACCTGAGCGCGTCCACCCTGGCCCAGTCCACGTCCTTCGCGGCGGGCGTCTGGCGCACTTCGTCCAGCAGCATGTCGATGAAGTACAGGCCCGGCTCGATCGTCACCACCATGCCCGGCTCAAGCCGGCGGGTCATGCGCAGGAACGGATGGCCATCGGGGCGGGCGATGGTCTCGCCGCGGTCGTTCTTCGCGAAGCCGGCCACGTCGTGCACCTGCAGGCCGATCGAATGGCCCAGGCCGTGCGGGAAGAACGCGCGCGTCACGCCACTCTCCACCGCGCTCTCCGCGCTCATCCGGATCAGCCCGTGGGCGTGCAGCACCTCGGCCAGCTGGTGATGCGCCTGCACGTGCAGCTGCGCGTAGTCGACGCCGGCCCTCACGCTGGCGGCCTGGCGGCGCTGCACGGCGTCCATCGCGTCGATCAGCGCCTGGAACTGCGCATGGCCGCCGGCGGCGTAGGTACGGGTGATATCGCTGGCGTAACCGCTGGCGCTGGCGCCGGCGTCGATCAGCAGCGAGCGCGGCGGCTGCGGCGGCGTGCGGGTGAAGTCCATGTAGTGCAGCACGGCACCGTGCTCGTTGAGCGCCACGATGCTGGCGTAGGGCAGCTCGGCGTCGGTCTGGCCGGCCGCGGCGAGGTAGGCCTGGTGGATGCCCAGTTCGCTCTCGCCGGCGCGGAACGCGCGCTCGGCGGCGCGGTGCGCGCGCGCGCCGATGCGGCTGGCCTCGCGCATCAGCTCCAGCTCGTACGGCGTCTTGTACGCGCGGTAGTAGTGCAGGTAGTCGAGCACCGTCCTGGGGTTGTTCGCCTGCAGGCCCTCGATCGGCGGACAGACTTCGGCGATCACCGCGGCGTTGGTCCTGGGCAACTGGGCGATCGCCTCTTCGGCGGTGCGCACGGTGACGATCTCGAAGTGCTCCACCCAATAGCCGGCCGGCGCCTCGGGCACCACGTGCCAGTAGTCGCGCGGCTGCAGGAACACCAGCTTCGGTTTCGCAGCCGGCGTGTAGGCGATCCAGCTGCCCGGTGCGCCCGTCAGCGGCAGCCAGTGCTTGAACGGCGGATTGACCGCGTACGGGTAGTGGTTGTCGTCGAGGAACCTGGTGCCGGGCTGGCCGGCGGCGAGCAGCAGGTGATCGAAGCCGCCGCGCGCCAGCGCCCGGTCGGCGCGTTCGCGCAGCGTGGCCAGGTGCTGGGCGTAGAGCGGGGCGAGGCGGTCGTTCATGCGGGGATCCTTTCGGCAGGGGCGCCCGCGTGTGTCGCATGGCGGGCAGTGCGCATCGAGTGCACGGCGGCGTGGCGCCGTGCGGGGAACCGGGATGATCGCAAACCCCCGGCGGAGGATGCCACCCGGGGGCTCAGAGGCTGAGAAAAATTCGACCGCCGTAGCGAGAGCGCCGCCGGCACGGGCGTTTGGCGACGGTCGCAGTAGGCGGGCGATTTTTTCTCAGCCTCTCAGGTCGGCAGGGCCAGCCAGCGGTTGATCACCACGGAGTCGTCCTTGCCGATGGCGATGATGCGAAAGCCCGCCCAGACCTGTCCCGGCGAGGCGGCCCGCTCGTGCCACTGCGCCTGCACGCCGACCTCGATGTGCTGCGGCTGCGGACCCAGGCCATGCAGCGGCAACTGCAGCTGGTAAATGGCTTCCTCGCGCGGGGGCTGCTGGCAGATCAGCAGCATGCCGCTGGCGGAGAGGTTGCCGAGGAAGCCAATCGGCTTGCCGCTGATCACATCGGTGACCACGGCGGTGAAGTTGACGCGCTTGCGCTGGGCGCGGCGCTGCTCGCTGGCGGCGGGATGGATGGTCATGGCGTCCTCAGATACCGGCCTTGCCCGGCGTGGCGCGCGCGGGGCCCGGCCGCAGCAGGGTGCCGGTCAGGCTGCGCCAGGCGCGATCGAGCAGCGACTCCTTCACTTCGCTCAGCTCGCGCACCCGGCCCTTGAGGATTTCGTGCGCCAGCTGCGGCAGGGTCATCTCCTCGGCGCGCACGCCGCGGCGGTTGACGAACAGGGTCTGGCCGGACACCGGCGAGAACCATGCCAGCTTGCGCTGACTGAGCTTGCCGGTCTTCGGGTCGGTGAACTCGAACCAGCGCCCGAACGGCAGCAGGCGCAGCTGCTCCTGCAGTTCCACTTCGCGCGGATCGGGCACCGGCTGGCTGCGCGGTGGCGGCTTGATCGACGGATGTGCCTGCCCGGGCCGGGCCGGCGCGCCTGCCTTGCCCGGTGCGGCCGGAGCCGCGGCCGCAGCGGGAGGCTCGGCTGCGGCCTGCTGGTGCTCGCCCAGACGCTGGTGCTGCTTCAGGCGCATCGCCAGGTCGGTGGTGCTCAGCGCTTCGCCGCCAGCAGTGAGCGGCACGCTCTCACCCGGGTTGGTCAGGCGCTGGGCGACCTGCGCGGCCTCCTCGTGATGCATGCCGATCTGCTGCAGGCCGGTTTCCACGTCAGTCTGCAGTTGCGCGCGATCGGTGACCGGCTTGCGGCCGAGCAACTGGTCGGTGATCAGTAACTGGCTGGCGAAGGCGTCGCTGTCTTCGCCATGGCGCAGCAGGGTGAGTGCCAGCACGTCCGACCAGGCGCGGTCGAGCAGCGCGCGCAGCAGCCCGCGCGGCGGGTTCTGCGCGAAGCGCTCGCCGATCAGCGCGCTGGCGCGCTGGCGCGCCTGGTCGAGCCGTTCGCGGCCCTGCATCGCCTCGATATGCCGGCGCTCGGCGGTCTGCGCCTTGCGCGTGAGCAGGGTCAGGTGCTGCTGGATGTCGGCCAGCAGCGCGGTGTACAGGCCGGCGCTGGGCGGCTCGCGGCTGGCGCGCTCCACCAGCTGTTCGAGCTTGGCGCGCAGGCTGCGGTCGGCCTCGCTGCCGGAATCGTCCAGCCACTCGTGCGCCACTTCGGTGACGGTGCCGAGCAACTGGCGCGCGGGGTGCTCCTTCTGCTCGAAGAAGTTGCGGTCGGTGACCGCCATGCGCAGCACCGGCAGTTGCAGGCCGCCGAGCAGGGCGTGGGTTTCCTCGTCCTGCCGCAGCTGGTGCGAAAGCTGGTCGAACAGCATCGCCACCAGTTCCACGGTGTCGCCCTGCTCGGCGCTCAGGCCGGTGCGCGGGGCGCCGGCCGGCTTGCCGTGGTTGAGCTGGGCGAGCAGTTCCTCGCGCAGCAGTTGCGCGCTGCGCAGTTCGCGGGTGGCCTTGTCGGTGACCTGGGTGAGGTGTTGCTGCAGGGCGGCGAGCGCGGTCTGCAGTTCCTCGGGGGTGGCGACCTCGGCCGCCTCGCCGCCGATGGTGGTCTGCCCGCTGCGCCGGCGCGCGAGCAGTTCACGCAGGCTGTCGAGCACGGCGATCGGTTCGTTCGCCTGCGCACCGCCCCCCGCGGCTTCGGCGCTGGCCGGGGCCGCGGGCATGCCGCCCGGCGCACCACCGCGCACCACCTGCGCGGCCTGGCGCAGCAGCGGGTACGGGCGCAACTGCGGCAGGATGCCCTCGTGCCGCAGGGCGTCGTTGAGGGCGCCGAAGAACTTCGGCAGGTCCGGCAGCAGCGCCTGTTCGAGGCATCTGACCAGCATCAGGTCGTGCTCCGCCGGCAGCTCCACGGCGCCGGCGGCGTGGCGCAGCGCCTTGGCGACGGCCAGCGGCCCCATCGGCAGCTCCGCGCCCTCCAGCGGCGGCGATGCCACCAGCACGGCCAGCCGGTAGCCGAGCTCTAAGACCGCCGCACCGCCGCGCGCTTCGCCGCGCGCGGCGAGCTTGTCCAGCGCCACGGTCATCGCGTGCTCGTCGGTGTCGACCAGACTCAGTGGCTGGTCCAGCGGCTCGGCGGCCATGCTGGCGGGCGGCTCGCCCAACTGGTCGAAGTTCAGCGCGAGCTGCTCGAAGAAGCGCTGCTCCAGCGTCGCACGTTCGCGCATCAGGCGCTGGCGCACGTTGAAGTGCCGCTGCTGGTTGAACAGATCGTGCGCGGTTTCCGACAACGCGAACAGCTCGCGCTCCAGTTCGTCCAGGCAAAGCCGCAGCGGCCGCGACAGCCAGTCGGTGCTCAACGCCTGGCAATGTTCGATGAGCCGGCGCGCCCGCCCGGACCAGCGCTCGCGGCCACTGCCGGTGCCGTCGTTGCGCGCGGACGGGCGGCCTCGCCCCTGCGGTTCTGCTTCCATGGTCGACCTTGGCTTGAGCTCCCCGAAGCGCCGAGTCTATGCCGGATGCCGGAGGCTCGCCATGGTCGTTTGGTCGAGTCGGTCGCGGTTGCATCGGCGCCGCTGGCTACACTGGCGGCACCGCGCGCGGAACGAACCGGCGCACCGACGATGGGAGGATGTCACGGGATGGAACAGGGGATCGACATGGCGCGGGGCGACACGATGGGCCGGTCGTGGCTGGGCGCCGGCCGCGCGCGCGGCGGCCGGCCCAGCCAGCAGGACGATCTGGTCTGTCTCGTCGACGAGGCCACGCAGTCGCGCCTGCTGGTGCTGGCCGACGGCATGGGCGGCGACGGTGCCGGCGAACTGGCCTCGGCGGGCGTGATCGCGGTGGCGCGGCGGCTGTGGCACGAGGGCCGCTGGCGCGAGCTGCCCGGCGCGCTGTTTCTCGAGCAGTTGTGCCAGGACGCCCATCTCGAACTGCGCCGGCGCGGCGAGGGGCTGGTGGACGCCGCGCCGCACGCCACCGTGGTGGCGCTGCTGCTCAAGGGCCGCACGGCGTACTGGGCGCACGTGGGCGACAGCCGGCTGTATCGCTTCGCCCGAGGCCGGCTGCTCGATTGCACCGAAGACCACAGCGCGGTGCAACTGCGCGTGCGGCGCGGCGAACTGACGGCCGACCAGGCCGCCCGCGCCGACGACCAGCATCAACTGCTGCGCGGCCTCGGCGGCCTGGTGCCGCCGCGCGTCGACCACGGCTGCGCGCCACGGCGCGCCGGCCAGTCGTTCGCGCTGTGCAGCGACGGCGTATGGGAGCAGTTGTCCGCGCAGGAGCTGGCTGCCTTCGCCGCGTGCAGCGACCTGCCTGCCGCGGTGGCCGAGGCGCTGGCGCTGGTGCTGACCCGGGCAGGCGAAGCCGGCGACAATGCCGCCCTGATCCTGGTTCGCGCCGCGCGCGTGCGGGCTGCCTGGCTGCTGCGCCTGCTGCGCTGGTGGTCCGCACGGCGCGGCACCGGCCGGCGCAGGCATGCCGTCTGATTTTTCCCGGTTGGACCCTCCAAGGTCGCTGTCATGAACACGATGTCCCGCCCCAAGTCGCCTCTCCCGATGTCCCGCGCCACCGGCCTTCCGACGGTGCTGATGACGCTGCTGCTGCTCGGCGGATGCGCCCAGTTCGACCGCCTGCGCCATCGCGGCGAGCCTGCTCCGAAGGCACCCGCCGCTGCACCGGCGGCAGCCTCCGCCTCGATCGGCGCCGCACCGGCGCCGCCGGTGCGGTCGCTCGGCTCGATCATCAACGACGATCTGCAGCGCGGCCATTACGCCGAAGGCGAGGCCGCGTTGCGGGCCTATCTCGGCGAGCATCCGGGCGATCGTCTCGCGCAGTCGCTGCTGCGCCAGCTCACCGCCGATCCGCAGCGCATGCTGGGGCCGGCGGTATCCAGCCACGTGGTCCAGCCGGGTGAGTCGTACAGCACGCTGGCCCGGCGCTATCTGGGCGATGCGCGGCTGTTCCTGATCCTGGCCCGCTACAACGGATCGACCCAGCCAGCCCTGCTGCGGGTGGGCGAGAAGCTGCGGCTGCCGGCTCCCGGCGGCATGGCCGGCGACCGCACGGCGAGCGACGAGGCGCCCGTGGATGCGCCGCCCACGGCTCGTCCGGTGGCCGAGACACCCGCGGCGCGATCGCAGCGCCTGCAGCGCGAGAGCCTCGCACTGCTCGACGCCGGCCGCGACGCCGAGGCGCTGGCGCGCCTGGACGCCGCGCTGGCCGTGGACCCGGGCCTGGCCTCGGATCGTGGCAGCGCCTCGGCGCTGCGTCAGCGCGTGGTGTCGCGCTGCCACCAGCGCGCCATCGTGCTCTACCGGGACCAGAAACTGGAACCGGCGATCGCGCTGTGGGATCGCGTGCTGGCGGTGGAGCCCAGGTACGAGCCGGCGCTGGCCTATCGGGCGCGGGCGCAGGAGCTGCAGCGCCGGCTCAAGCAGCTCTGACGCGCCTGGGTCCCGGCGGTCCGGTCACTCCCCGGAGGTGGGCTGATCCGAGGCGCGCCGCAGCGGCACCGCCACCAGCCGGGTGGGGTGGCCCGCGGCGCCAGGCTGGCTGGGCCGCGGCGGCGGTGCGGTCGGCCGGCGCTGGCGCGACTGCAGCGCCCCGGCCATCAGGTTGAAGGCCGCGAACAGGCGGCCGAGCTCGTCGCGGCGGGTCAGCCGGATGCGGTAACGCAGATCGCCTCGCGCCACGCGCAGCATGGCGTCGCCGACCATGCCCAGCGACGCCAGCAGCCGGCGGAACAGCGCATAGGCGGCGCCGAGCACCGCCAGCAGGGTCACCAGCAGCACCGCGGAAATCACGCCGAGCGTGGTCTTCTGCGCCGCGCGCAGCGGGGCGCGGCTGATGCCCAGGCGCAGCGTGCCGACGGTGGCGGTCTGGTAGTGGATGGGCGTGTTGAACAGCAGCAGGCCGTCGCTGCCGCCGTCGTCGCCGCGGTAGCTGTCGATCTCGCCGCGCCGCGCCAGCCGGTGCGCCGGCAGCGCCGGCAGCGCGGCGCCTACCTCCTGCGGGCGCGTACTGGCCACCACGTCGCCGCCGCGATCGGCCACCGCCAGGTAGCGGATCTGCTGGTTGCGGGCGATGTCTTCCACCAGCGCACGGGTGGCGGCGCGGTCGCCCAGCAGCAGATCCTCGGCCGATTCGCTGGCCACCATGCGCCCCAGCGAGCTGCCGAAATCCAGCGCCAGGCCGTTGACCGCACGGCCTTGCATGGCGTAAATCGCCGCCATGCCGGCGATCAGCGTCAGGCCCAGCACGCCGGCGAGCACCGCCGACCAGCGCCAGCGCAGCGACACGATGCGGCTGACCAGCGGCTGCTCGTGCAGGCGCTCGTACTCGCGCCGCGCCATGGCCAGGTCCTCGGCCAGTTCGGCGCCGCGCTGGTAACGCGCCGAGGCCTCCGGCGCGAGCAGGGTGTGCACGATGTCGGTGAGGATGGCCGGCGTGGCGGCATCCAGCGGTTCCAGCGGCGGCAGCGGATGCTGCTGGCGTTCTTCCAGCAGGCGCGGCACGTCGGCCGTTTCGTTCCACGGCAGCTTGCCGGCCAGCAGCCAGTACAGCACCACACCCAGCGAGAACAGGTCGCTGCGCGCGTCGGTCGGTTCGCCGCGCAGGTGTTCGGGCGCCATGTAGGCGGGTGTGCCGCCCACTTCGCTGCGCGGGGCGCCATCGGCATGCCGGGCGTCGCGGCGTTCGGCGATGCCGAAGTCGGCGATCTTCGCCTGCCGCCAGCCGTCAGCCAGCATGATGTTTTCCGGCTTGATGTCGTGGTGGACCACGCCGTTGGCGTGCGCGTAGTCGAGCGCGCCGGCCATCTGCAGTGCCAGTTCCAGCACCACCGGCAGCGGCGGCAGCCCCTCGCGCGCGACGCGGCTGGCGAGGGTGTCGCCGGGCAGGCGCTCCATCGCGAGGAACGGCTGACCGTCCGACGTTTCACCCACGTCGTACAGGGTGACGATGTGCGGGTGGGTCAGGCGGCCGGCCGCGCGTGCCTCCACCTGGAAGCGCCGGCGATAGCCGGCATCGGCCGCCACGCCGACGTGCAGGCACTTGATCGCCACCTCGCGCTCGATCTGCGGGTCGTAGCCGGCGTAGACCACCGCCATCGCGCCACGGCCGAGCACGCCCTCGATGCGGTAGCGGTCGATCGCGCGGGGAAGGTTGGGGTCGCGCACGGGCCGGCGGTCAGGGAAGCAGCCACCACACGAGCGCGCCCAGCGCGCCGAGCGCCACCGCGCCGGCGGCGGTCCACGCGGCCCACAGCCACCACGAGGCGCGGATGTCGCGGGTGAGGAAGACGAACTCGGCCTGGCCCAGCCGCACGCGATCGCCGTGGCGCAGGATCGCCTCGTGCACGCGCCGGCCGTTGACGAAGGTGCCGTTGGTCGAGAGCGTGTTCATGATCATCGTGTGGCCGTGCTGGTTGATGATCCAGGCGTGCGAGGCGGACACGCTCAGGTCGTCGACCACGATGTCGTTGTCGGCGCGGCGGCCCACCGTCTGTTTGCCGCTGCGCAGCGCGAAGCGGCGTTTCTCCAGGCCGTGGCTGCGTCCTTCGAGCACGGGTTGGGCGACGCTCGCGCGCTCCTCGATCTGCGGCATCGAATCGGCCGCGTAGCGGTGCAGCTCATCGGCACTGAACAGCCGCGTGCCCTGCGGCCCGGACGAGCGCATGCCGTGGACGACGTGGGGCGATGGAGCGGGGCCGTTCATGCGGTGGTTCGGTCTCGGGTGAAGGCGTGGGCAGGCAAGCGTAACCGGTGCAGAGGCGCAGGGCGCATCTGCGGATACCGTGACCTGTGACGGAATTGTGCCGTGAAACTTGAACAAGTTGGGCGTCGATCCGGCGTGACGGTGCGCACAGTCCCACGGGCGTTTGGCGACGATCGCAGTAGGCGGGCGATTTTTTCTCAGCCTCTCAGTCGAGGAACAGTCCGATCACGTCGTTGAGGAAGCGCTGGCCCTGCGCGGTGGCCTGCAACCGGCGTGTGTCGTCGACCAGCCAGCCACGGCGCCGCGCGTCTGCCAGGGGTGCGGCGAGGCGCGCCGGGGCGAGTCCGGTGCGTGCGGCGAAGTCGTCCATCGGCACGCCGTCGATCAGCCGCAGCGCGTTGAGCATGTACTCGAACGGCAGTTCGGCGGCGTCGACCGCACCGTCGCCGCCGATCCGCCCCGGCCCGCCGGCCGCTTCCAGATAGGCGCGCGGCAACCGCGCCTTCCAGCGCCGGTGCACCTTGCCGGAGGCCGGGTTACTGACTTTGCCGTGCGCGCCGGCACCGATGCCGAGGTAGTCGCCGAACTGCCAGTAGTTGAGGTTGTGCCTGCAGCGCCGGTCCGGCCGGGCGTAGGCGGAAATCTCGTACTGGTCGTAGCCGGCGTCGGCGAGCGCGGCCTCGCAGGCCTCCTGCATCGCCCAGGCGTGGTCGTCGTCGGGCAGCGGCGGCGGGTTGGCGGCGAAGGCGGTGTTCGGCTCCAGCGTGAGCTGGTAGTGCGAGAGGTGGGTGGGTGCCAGCGCCACGGCGCGTGCCACGTCGGCCAGCGCGCCGTCCAGCGTCTGCCGCGGCAGCGCGTACATCAGGTCGAGGTTGATGTTGGCGCAGCCGGCGTCCTGCGCCGACTTCACCGCGGCCTCGGCCTCGGCGGCCGAGTGGATGCGGCCGAGCCGGCGCAGCTTGTCGTCGTCGAAGCTCTGGATGCCGAACGAGAGCCGGTTCACGCCCGCGGCGAGGTAGCCGTCGAAGCGGCCGTGCTCGACCGTGCCCGGATTGGTCTCCAGCGTGATCTCGGCGTCGTCGGCGAACGGCAGCCGCGCGCGGGCGCCGTCGAGGAAGCGGGCGATCAGCTCGGGCGCGAACAGGCTGGGCGTGCCGCCGCCGAAGAACACGCTGACGATAGTGCGACCGCGCAGCGCGGCGGCGAAGTCGGCCCGGTCGGCGTCGAGGTCGGCCAGCAGCGCGTCGATGTAGTCGGCATACGGCGGCGGCGCGTCGCGCAGGCCGTGCGAGTTGAAGTCGCAGTACGGGCACTTCTTCACGCACCACGGCATGTGCACGTAGAGCGACAGCGGCGGGGCGGTGAGCGCCATGTCAGGCCTTCAGGTCGACAAGACGCGCGTGCAGCTGCGCCAGTGCCTGGCCGCGGTGGCTGATGCGGTTCTTCAGCGTCTTGTCCAACTCGGCGGCAGCCAGCGTGTGGCCGTCGGGCAGGAACAGCGGGTCGTAGCCGAAGCCGCCCTCGCCGCGTGGCGCGTGCAGCACGCGGCCGTGCCAGCGCCCCTCGGCGACCAGCGGAGCCGGATCGTCGGCGTGGCGCAGCAGCACCAGCACGCAGATGAAGAACGCGCGGCGCTGCTCGGCCGGCACGCCGTCGAGATCGCGCAGCAGCCTGGCGTTGTTGGCCGCGTTGTCGCCATGCGTGCCGGCG
This sequence comes from Dyella sp. KRB-257, assembly GCF_049445995.1. Taxonomy (NCBI): domain Bacteria; kingdom Pseudomonadati; phylum Pseudomonadota; class Gammaproteobacteria; order Lysobacterales; family Rhodanobacteraceae; genus Dyella; species Dyella sp. KRB-257. The sequence continues at coordinate 139,881 of NZ_JBMSDZ010000007.1, forward strand.
TAGCGCGCCGAATACAGGCCGGGTGCGCCGCGCAGCGCGTCCACGCACAGGCCCGAATCGTCGGCCAGCGCGGGTAGGCCGGTGACGCGCGCCGCGTGGCGCGCCTTGAGCAGGGCGTTCTCGACGAAGGTGAGGCCGGTCTCCTCGATGTCGTTCACGCCCAGCTCGCCCTGCGCGACCACGTCCAGCCCGCTGTCGGCCAGCAGGTGGTTGAACTCGGCGAGCTTGCCGCGGTTGCCGCTGGCCAGGATGATGCGGCCCATCGCTCAGCCTTCCGCCAGCGCGGCGCGCTGCGCGGCGACCAGTTCGGCCACCCCCTTCTCGGCCAACGCCAGCAGCGCGTCCATCTCGTCGCGGCGGAACGCATGGCCCTCGGCGGTGCCCTGCACCTCGATGAAGCCGCCGCCGTCGTTCATCACCACGTTCATGTCGGTGTCGCAGTTGGAATCCTCGGCGTAGTCGAGGTCGAGCACCGGCACGCCCTGATAGATGCCCACCGACACCGCCGCCACCGCACCGATGATCGGATGGCGCTTGAGATGCTCGCGCACCATCAGGTGGTTCACCGCATCGACCAGCGCCACGTAGGCGCCGGTGATCGCCGCGGTGCGGGTGCCGCCGTCGGCCTGGATCACGTCGCAGTCGAGCGTGATCACGCGCTCGCCCAGCGCCTGGCGGTTGACGCAGGCGCGCAGGCTGCGGCCGATCAGCCGCTGGATCTCCATGGTGCGCCCGCCCTGCCCGCCCTTGGCCGCCTCGCGTTGCATGCGCGTGTGGGTGGCGCGCGGCAGCATGCCGTATTCGGCGGTGACCCAGCCCTCGCCCTTGCCGCGCAGCCACGGTGGCACGCGGTCCTCGATGCTGGCGGTGCACAGCACGCGGGTGTCGCCGAAACTCACCAGCACCGAGCCTTCGGCATGGCGGGTGAAGCGGCGTTCGATGGTGATCGGGCGCAGCTGGTCGCTGGCGCGGCCGCTCGGGCGGCTGACGGTTTGCATGGGTCGGGGAGCCTGGTTGGGCAGGGCAGGGCCGGAAAGTTTACCATTGCGCTCTTTTCCGCATGTCCGCAAAGGCTTCCATGATCCGCAGCATGACTGCCTACGCCTCGGCCGAGCTGGCCGGACCCACCGGCACGCTCAGCTGCGAGCTGCGCACGGTCAATCATCGTTATCTGGAAATCAGCCCGCGGCTGCCGGAGGAACTGCGCGGTTTCGAATCGCTGCTGCGCGAGCGTGTGGCGGCGCGGCTGTCGCGCGGCAAACTCGACCTCACGGTGCGCCTGCGCGGCGAGGATCACGGCGAGTCGCTGCAGGTCAATGCCGCCGCGCTGGCGCGACTCGGTGGGCTGGCGCGCGAGCTGCTGCCGCGCTTCCCGACGATGCAGGTGGAGTTCACCGAGCTGCTGCGCTTTCCCGGTGTGCTCGATCGCGCCGAGGTGGACAGCGACACCCTGCAGGCGGCGCTGTTCGACGTGCTCGACCGCGCGCTGGACGCGCTCACCGCCACCCGCGAACGCGAAGGCGAGAAGACCGCGCAGATGCTGCGCGAGCGACTCGACGCGATCGAGCGCGTGGTCGCCGACGTGCGCGGCTGGATGCCGGAGATCCGCGCCGCGCTGCGCACCCGGCTGGAAACCCGCCTCGCCGACATCAGGCAGTCCGCCGACCCGGGCCGGCTGGAGCAGGAGCTGGTGCTGCAGATCACCCGCACCGACGTCGACGAGGAACTGGACCGCCTCACCACCCACATCGCCGAGGCCCGCCGCGTGCTCGGCCTGGCCGAACCGGTGGGCCGGCGGCTGGATTTCCTGATGCAGGAGTTCAACCGCGAGGCCAACACGCTGGGCTCCAAGTCGGTCGATGCGCGCAGCACCAACGCGGCGGTGGAGCTGAAGGTGCTGATCGAGCAGATGCGCGAACAGGTGCAGAACATCGAATGAGCGCGCCGGCGGCAGGGACCCTGTTCGTGGTGGCCGCGCCGTCCGGTGCGGGCAAGTCGACCCTGGTCAACGCGCTGCTAGAGATCGAGCCGTCGATCTCGCTGTCGGTGTCGCACACCACGCGGCCGCCGCGCACGGGCGAACAGTACGGCCGGCATTACTACTTCGTGGAGCGCGCCGAGTTCGAGCGTGAGATCGCCGAAGGCATCTTCCTCGAATACGCCGAGGTGCATGGCAACCTCTACGGCACCTCGCGCACCACCGTCGAGGGCCTGCTGGCGCAGTCGCGCGACGTGCTGCTGGAGATCGACTGGCAGGGCGCGCGGCAGATCCGCGCCAGCAAGCCGGACTGCGTGAGCGTGTTCATCCTGCCGCCCTCGCGGCCGGAGCTGGAGCGGCGCCTGCGCGGGCGCGGTTCGGACGCGCCGGAGGTGATCGAGCGGCGGCTGCACAATTCGCGCGAGGAAATCGCGCACGCGCACGAGTTCGACTACATCGTGGTGAACGATCGCTTCGAGGATGCGCTGGCCGACTTGCGCGCGATCGTGCGCGCGGTGCGCCTGCGCAGCACGCTGCAGTGGGCGCGCCACGAGGCGCTGATCGCCGACCTGCTGGCGCCGTGACGCACCGCGAAAACTTGCGTCGATCGCCGCGAACCTGCGCCAGTGCCGGCGGTCTGCGACACGCCGCCGCGCGATGGCGCCATCCGCGGCGTTGCATTACCTTGTCCATCTTTGGCCGACCCCGCCTCCCATGACCGAACCCGTCCGCATGCCGACCGACGCCGAACCGCTGGTGCGCGTCCGTGGCCTGACCACGGTGCTCAACGGCAAGACCATCTTCGATGCGCTGGACTTGGACATCCCCCGCGGCAGGATCACCGCGATCATGGGGCCCAGCGGCACCGGCAAGACCACCCTGCTCAAGCACATCACCGGCCAGATGCACGGCGACCGCGGCGAGGTGTGGGTGGACGGGCGGAACGTGGCGGGCCTGTCGCGCGAAAAGCTGTTCAAGCTGCGCGAGCAGATCGGCTACCTGTTCCAGAACTCCGCCCTGCTGACCGATTTCGACGTGTTCGAGAACGTCGCCTTCCCGCTGCGCCAGCACACCGACCTGCCGGAAGAACTGATCCGCAACGTGGTGCTGCTGAAGCTGCAGGCAGTGGGGCTACGCGGCGCGGCGGCGCTGATGCCCAGCGAGCTGTCCGGCGGCATGGCGCGGCGCGTGGCGCTGGCGCGGGCGATCGTGTTCGACCCGATGCTGATCCTCTATGACGAGCCGTTCGTCGGGCTCGATCCGATCGCGCTGAACCAGGTGCTGAAACTGATCCGCACGCTCAACGCCACGCTCGGCATCACCAGCGTGCTGGTGGCGCACGAGCTGGACGCGATCAAGCAGGTGGCCGACCACATCTACCTGATCGCCAACGGCAAGGTGGTGGCGCAGGGCGACCCGAAGACCATCGCCGACGACGGCTCGCCGTGGACGCGGCAGTTTTTCGGCGGCGAGGCGGATGGCCCGGTGCCGTTCCAGTATCCGGCGGGCGACTACGCCCGGTCGCTCGGTTTTCCGCGGAGCCAGGCATGAGCGCACAGCCCCAACGCAACGCGGTGACCGAGGCGCTGGCACAGATCGGCGCCTGCGGCCTGTTTCTGCTGACCATCCTGGCCGCCGTGCCACGCAGTTTCCGCCACGGTCGCGAGACTGTGCGCCAACTGTGGTTCACCGGCGCGATGAGCCTCACCATCATCATGACCTGCGGCCTGTTCGTGGGCATGGTGCTGGGCCTGCAGCTGTACTACGTGCTGTCGATCTTCGGCGGCACCGCCGCCAGCGGCACGGTGGTGGCGATCGCGATCTACCGCGAGCTGGGGCCGGTGGTCACCGCGCTGCTGTTCGCCGGCCGCGCCGGCACCTCGATCACCGCCGAGATCGGCCTGATGCGCGCCACCGACCAGATCGCCGCGATGGAGATGATGGCGGTGGACCCGATCGCCTACGTCGTCGCCCCGCGCTTTCTCGCCGGTCTGATCGCGATGCCACTGCTGTGCTGCGTGTTCTGCGCGCTCGGCATCTTCGGCGGTCATCTGGTCGGGGTGACCTGGCTGGGCATCGACAACGGCACGTTCTGGTCGAACATGACTTCCACCGTCGACGTGTGGAAGGACGTGGTCAACGGCGTGATCTACAAGAGCCTGGTGTTCGGCGCGGTGGTCTCGCTGATCGCCGTGTACCAGGGCTACACCACGCCGCCGACCAGCGAAGGCGTGGCCTATGCCACCACCCGTACCGTGGTGGCCTCGTCCATCGCCATCCTGGCGCTGGACTTCGTGCTCACCGCCTTCCTGATGTGACTCCCTTCGTGACCCTTTCCGTTTCTTCCGCCTCGAGGATCGTGCCGTGACCCAGCGAAAATCCTATGCCGTCGGCACCGGCCTGTTCATCGTGCTCGGCTTTGCCGCGCTGGCCTACCTGGCCACGCAGACCACCTCGGTCGCCAACGTGCACCAGGGGGCCAGTTACACGGTGACCACCCATTTCGCCAACGTCGGCCAGCTCAAGGAGCGCGCCCCGGTGAAGATCGCCGGCGTGCGCGTGGGGCAGGTGCAGTCCATCGTCCTGGAGCCCGGCAAGGAGGTGGCCGACGTCACCCTCTCGATCGACAGGAAGTACGACCGGATCCCGCTCGACTCGGTGGCCACCGTGTTCACCAGCGGACTGCTCGGCGACCAGTACGTGGGACTGCAGTTCGGCAGCTCGAAGAAGTTCGTCGCCGACGGCGGTACGCTGGCGTTGAGCAAGTCTGCCGAGCCGCTGGAGACGATGCTGAGCAAGTTCTTTGGTGCCGGCGCGGTGGCCGACAATCTCGGCGGCACCTATGCGGTGAAGGCGCGTTTCAGCAACGTCGGCACGCTGTCGCCGGGCGCCCCGGTGAAGATGGCCGGCGTGGCGATCGGCAGCGTGCAGTCAGTGCAGGCCGATCCGGTCAAGCTCGATGCGCTGGTGACCCTGGCGATCGACAGGAAGTACGACCAGATCCCCGACGACTCCTCGGCGGCGGTGTTCACCAGCGGTTTGATCGGCAGCCAGTACGTTGCGATCCAGCCCGGCGGCTCCCCCGACATGCTCAAGGACGGTGACGAGATGATCCTCACCCAGTCCGCAATGCAGCTGGAGGACCTGATCGGCAAGTTCCTGGTCAACGGCTCGCCCGGCGACAAGGGCGGCAACAAGCCCGCCGCCGGCGCGAAGTGATCGCGCGATTTATGATTCTCTCCCCTAGGAGTTTCCCCATGCTGCGTCCCCTGGCACTCGCTCTCGCCCTGACCTTCGTTACCTCGCTGGCCGCCCCGGCACTCGCGCAGGACACCGCCGCGGCGGCGGCCCCCGCCCGGCAGAAGACCCCCGAGCAGGTGGTGCAGACCATCGCGCACGACCTGGACACCGCCATCGCCGGTCACCGCGACGAGCTGAAGAACAACAAGCAGAAGCTCATCGGCGTCATCGACGACATCTTCCTGCCGCACTTCGACATCGACTACGCCTCGATTTTGGTGCTCGGGCAGCATGCCCGCGAGGCCACGCCGGAACAGCGCGAGCGCTTTGCCAAGGCGTTCTACAACTCCATCACCAACCGCTATGCCGAGGGGCTGCTCAACTACACCAAGGGTGCCGTGGTGGTGCTGCCGTTCAATGGCGACCTCAACGATAAGCGCACCGTGGTGCGCACCCGGGTGGTGCTGGAGGACGGCAAGAAGGTCGCCGTCGACTATGCCTTCCGCAAGACCCGCGGCGGCGACTGGAAGGCCTACGACGTGATCATCGAGGGCATCTCCTACGTCACCAACTATCGCAATCAGGTGGATGCCGAGATTCGCAAGGTCGGCATCGACAAGCTGATCGCCAACCTCGAGTCCCGCGGCGAAGACGCGCTCAAGTCGATGGAAAAGGGCGGCAAGGCATCGTGAGCCCGCCCGCCTCCTTCCAGCTGGAGTCGCGCAGCGACGGCACGCTGGCGGTGAGCGGCGTGCTGACGTTCGACACCGCCCACGCCGCGCTGCGGGCACTGCGCGACAAGCTCGCCGCGGGCGTGTTCACGGCGCTGGATCTGGCCGGTGTGGAGCGCGGCGACAGTGCCGGCCTGGCGTGCGTGCTGGCCGTGCTGGCCGATGTCCGCGCGCATGGCCGGGCGCTGACCGTCCGCCATCTGCCCGACGGACTGCGTGCATTGGCCCAGGTGTGCGAGGTCGAGGATCTGCTCACTGCCTGAGGATGGCCGTCCGACGCCACGAGAAAGGGCCCCGCGGGGCCCTTTTCGCTGTCCGCTGTCCGCGCCCGTCGGCGCGCGCAGTCAGCCCTTGCCGCCGGACGGGTTGGTCTGGTCCGGATGCTTGTTTTCCCACTGGTGCTGCTCTTCGAGCAACTGGTCGGGATCGAAGTTGTCCTGATCCAGGCCCTGCATCCGGTCGATCACGCTCGTCGGCGGGTTGCCGTCGTAGATCTTGTAGAGCCGGCGCTGGCGGTAGGCATCGCGCACAAATACATACGGATCGTAGGCCGATTTGAGAAAGCTCTCGGCATCGAATGCGCGCGAGCGCAGGTTCACCAGGTAGACCAGTTGCGGGATGTACTGTTGGCCGTAATGGTAACTGTGGTTGCGGGCATAGATCGTCAGCGGGTCGAAGAAATACCCGTCCACCGGCACATGCCAGACGTCGCGCACCGTCGATGGCCCCAGGAAGGGCAGCACGATGTAGTCGCCTTCCGGCACGCCCCAGCGGGCCAGGGTGATGCCAAAATCGGTCTGCTGCAGCGGCAACCCCAGCGAACTGGCCGGGTCGAACAGGCCGCCGATACCCAGGGTCAGGTTGACCAGGAAGCGTCCGGTGCTCTGCAGTGCCTGCCTTGGCCGGGCCTGCAGCAGGTCGTTGGCGACCGTGACGGGTTGGCGAAGATTGGTGAAGAAATCGCCGATCGAGCGGCGCACCGGCGGGTTGGTGACCTTGCGATAGCCTACTGCGACCGGGCGGATCACCGCCTGGTCGACTGCGTCGTTGAACGCATAGACCTTGCGGTTGTATTTCTCCAGCGGGTCGTCGGTACGCGGCTTGGCGACGGCGCAGCCGGCGAGCAGCGCGACCGCGCCGAGAACGGCCGCGCGGCGCAGCCAGGGAAGGAGTCTTGGGTGGGGCATCGGTCTCGAATCCGTTGCAGAGCCGGGGGAATGGGTGAAAGTGTACTGCCTGGTTTTATATTATGCACTTATGCACGGTTTCGCCACGCTTTCGCCCATGGCAGGCGAAGCAACCGGGCATCATACGTGCTGGCCGATTGCCAGCAAAGCGTGCGCTCCGATACACTGAACGACCTTCCAAGTTGCTTTACCGCCTGAGGATTTCGCATGGCACGCATTACCGTGGAAGACTGCCTTGAGGTGGTCGACAACCGTTTCGAACTGGTGCTGATGGCGACCAAGCGCGCTCGCCAGTTGTCCAAGGGCGCCGATCCGGCGGTCAATCCCGATCATGACAAGCCGACCGTGCTGGCGCTGCGCGAAATCGCCGATCGCCGTATCGATCAGGCCACCATCGACGAGATCGACCGGGCCGAGCGCGAGCGCGCCGAGCGCGAGGCGCTGGAGTGGGCGGCGGCCGAAGTGGATGACGATCTGTCCAAGGGCGGGGACGACTGAGCATGCTCGACGGTTGCCCGATGCATGGTCGCGCCTCGCGGGCTGCCGCCCGCCGACACGGTCTTGCCGTTCGGACGGCTGGCGCGATGGCTCCCGGGCACGGGGTGCCTGTCTGAGCGGGCAGCGCATTCCCGCGCCCATTGCCGCGGCGGATCCTTCGGAAGCCGCGGTGTTGCCGGACTACGTGCTGGCACTCAAGGATCGACTGACCTACCTTCCCCCCGACCAGGTCGAGCGCGTGACCCGCGCCTTCCGCGTCGGTGCCGTGGCGCATGCCGGACAGGCGCGCAAGAGCGGCGAGCCGTACATCACCCATCCGATCGCCGTCGCCGCCATCCTGGCCGAACTGTGGCTGGACGCCGAGACCATCATCGCGGCGATCCTGCACGACACGCTGGAGGACACCCAGCTCAGCCGCGCCGAACTGGCCGGTGAATTCGGCGAGACCGTGGCCGAGCTGGTCGACGGCGTCACCAAGCTCGACAAGATGCGCTTCAGCAATCGGCAGGAGGCGGATGCGGAGAGTTTCCGCAAGATGCTGCTGGCGATGGCGCGCGACATCCGGGTGATCCTGATCAAGCTGGCCGACCGCCTGCACAACATGCGCACGCTGGGTTCCAAGGATGGGTCGTCGCGTCGGCGCATCGCCCGCGAGACGCTGGAGATCTACGCGCCGATCGCCCAGCGGCTGGGCATGAACAAGTTCAAGGCCGAGCTGCAGGATCTGGGTTTCCGCGGCCTGTATCCGGACCGCTACCGCGTGATCAGCGAGCGCATCCGCGCCGCGCTGGGCAACCGGCGTGAGGCGATGGGCAAGATCGAGACGGCGCTGACCCAGCGGCTGGCGTCCGAGCACGTCGCGGCGCGCGTGGTGGGGCGGATCAAGTCGCCGTGGAGCATCTATTCGAAGATGCGCAACGAGCACAAGACCTTTGCCCAGCTGATGGACGTGTACGGTTTCCGCGTGGTGGTCGACAGCGCGATGCAGTGCTACATGGCGCTGGGCGCGGTGCACACGCTGTACAAGCCGGTGGACCGCCGCTTCAAGGATTTCATCGCGATTCCCAAGGCGAACGGCTACCAGTCGCTGCACACCGTGCTGCTGGGGCCATTCGGCGCGCCGATCGAGGTGCAGATCCGCACCGCCGAGATGGATTCGGTGGCCGAGCGCGGCGTGGCCGCGCACTGGGCCTACAAGACCGACTCCGGTCCGGCCAACAGCGCGCAGGCGCGCGCGCGCGAATGGCTCTCCTCGCTGGCCGACAGCCAGGCCAACACGGCGTCGTCCAGCGAGTTCATCGAGAACGTCAAGATCGACCTGTTTCCGGACGAGGTCTATCTGTTCACCCCGCGCGGCGACATTCTTTCGATGCCGCGCAATGCCACCGCGCTGGACTTCGCCTACGCCGTGCATACCGATGTCGGCCACCACGCGGTGGCCGCGCGCGTGGACAAGAAGCTGGTGCCGCTGCGTACGCGGCTGGAGTCCGGCCAACTGGTGGAGATCATCACCGCGCCGTCGGCGGTGCCCAATCCGGCGTGGCTGGAGTCGGTGGTCACCGGCAAGGCGCGCACGGCGATCCGCCAGTTCCTCAAGCACCTGCAGCACGAGGATGCGGTCGATTTCGGTCATCGCATGCTCGACCGCGCGCTCGACGCGCTGGGCAGCAGCCTGGACGCCATCACGCCGACGCTGCTGGACCGTTTCCTGGCCGAGGCCAAGCTGCATCGGCTGGAGGAGCTGCTGGCCGATATCGCGCTGGGCAACCGCATGCCCGACGTGGTCGCCGCGCAGCTGGTGGCCGCCCGCGGCAAGCGCTCGCGCGCGCTGGTTCCGCCGGCCAGCACCGAGAAGATCCGCATCACCGGCGCCGAGCGCGGCGTGCTCAGCTTCGCCAACTGCTGCCATCCGCTGCCGGGCGACGAGATCGTCGGCTACCTCTCCTCCGGCAAGGGCATCGTGGTGCATCGCGAGGAGTGCCCGAACGTCGCTGAGTTGCGCAAGCAGCCCGAGCGCAAGGTGTCGATCGAATGGGATCGCGACGTGCAGGGCGACTACCGCGCCGAGCTGCGCATCGAGGTCATCAACCGTCCCGGCGTGCTGGCCACCGTCGCCGCGGCGATCGCCGATGCCGACTCCAACATCGAGAACGTGGAATACGTCGAGCGCGATGCCGCCGCCGCCACGCTGCTGTTCACGATGGAAGTGAAGAGCCGCCGCCACCTGGCCGAAGTGATCCGCCGCGTGCGCCGCACCGGCGTGGTCAGCGGGGCGCACCGCTACCCTCTGTAGGAGCGCACCCTGTGCGCGAATGCTTTTGGCTTTGATGGCGCGAATGCTCTTGCTTCGATGGGAGACCAGAGCCAAAAGCCTTCGCGCACAGGGTGCGCTCCTACCATAATCGTGTTTTCTCCACTCGAGGTTGCCCATGTCCTGCAGCATCATCGCCACCGAGCGCGCGCCCGCCGCCATCGGCCCGTATTCGCAGGCCGTCCGCGCTGGCAACACGGTGTATTTTTCCGGCCAGATCCCGCTCGATCCGGCCACCGGCGCGCTGGTCGAGGGCGACATCCGCGTGCAGACGCGGCGCGTGTTCGACAACCTCACCGCGGTGGCCGAGGCGGCCGGCGGTTCGCTGGCGCAGATCGTGCGCGTGGGCATCTACGTCACCGACCTGGGCCACTTCGCCGAGGTCAACGCGGTGATGGCCGAGTACTTCCGGACGCCGTATCCGGCGCGCTCCACCATCGAGGTCTCGGCCCTGCCGAAGGCGGCGCAGGTCGAGGTCGATGCGGTGATGGTGCTCGACTGAGCCCGTCGCGCGGCCGATACCCACGCACGCCGCGGCCGTCACCGCTGCAGCAGGCGCGCCACCTCCGTTAGGCTTGCGCGATGCCTGCCCGAAACGCCGCCGCCCTGTCATCCACGGACACCCCCGGCCTGCGGCCGGTCGCCAGCCTGCCCGGCGTCGGCCCCGCGCTGGTCGAGGCGCTGGCGCGGCTGGGGCTGGAGCGCGTGCAGGACCTGTGGTTCCACCTGCCGCTGCGCTATGAAGACCGCACCCGCCTGACGCCGATCGCCGACCTGCGTCCGGGCGACCGCGCCCAGGTCGAGGGCGTGGTGGATGCGGTGGAGCGTGGATTCCGCTTCCGCCCGCAGCTGAAGGTGGCGATCAGCGACGATTCGCGCGAGACGCTGCAACTGCGGTTCTTCCACTTCCATCGTGCGCAGGCCGAGCTGCTCAAGCCCGGCACGCGCCTGCTCTGCTACGGCGAGGTGCGGCTGGGCAACCAGGGGCTGGAAATGGTCCATCCGCAGTACGAACGGCTGGCCGGCAGCGCGCCGGCGGCGATGAACGAGCTGCTGACGCCGGTCTATCCCACCACCGAGGGACTGGGGATCAAGCGGCTGGCGGGAGTGATCGCCAAAGCCTTGGCGCTGCTGCCGCCCGAGGCGGCGCTGGAGCTGATTCCGCCGCCGTTGTGCGCGGAACACGGGCTCACTTCGCTGCGCGAGGCGCTGCTCTACGTGCACCGGCCACCGGCCGATGCGGATCTTGGCCAGCTCACGCTCGGTGTCCACCCGGCCCAGCAGCGGCTGGCCTTCGAGGAACTGCTGACCCAGCACCTCAGCCTGCGCCGCATGCGTGCGGCCGTGCGCATGCGGCGCGCGCCCGCGTTGGATGGCACGGGTCGGCTGCGTGCACAGCTGATGGCGTCACTGCCGTTCACCCTGACTGCGGCCCAGCGGCGGGTGACGGACGAGGTGGTGCACGACATCGCCCGCAACAAGCCGATGCTGCGCCTGGTGCAGGGCGACGTCGGCTCGGGCAAGACCGTGGTCGCCGCGCTGGCCGCGCTGGCCGCAGTGGAATCCGGCTACCAGGTGGCGCTGATGGCGCCGACCGAACTGCTGGCCGAGCAGCATCTGCGCAACTTTCGCCACTGGCTCGAACCGCTGGGCATCGCCGTCGAATGGCTGGCCGGCAAGGTGCAGGGCAGGGCGCGCCAGCAGGCGCTCAAGCGCATGGCGGAGGGCGCGCCGGTGATGGTCGGCACCCACGCGCTGATGCAGGAGGGCGTCGCGTTCGGCCGACTCGGGCTGGTGATCGTCGACGAGCAGCACCGTTTCGGCGTGCACCAGCGCCTGGCCCTGCGCGACAAGGGGCTGGAAGGCGATCAGGTGCCGCACCAGCTGGTGCTCACCGCCACGCCGATTCCGCGCACGCTGGCGATGAGCGCGTACGCCGATCTCGACGTGTCCTCCATCGACGAGCTGCCGCCCGGCCGCACGCCGGTACAGACCGTGGCGGTGTCCAACGCGCGCCGTGCGGAAGTGATCGAACGCATTGCCGGCGCGTGCGGCGAGGGCCGGCAGGTGTACTGGGTGTGCACGCTGATCGAGGAGTCCGAGCAGTTGCGCGCGCAGGCGGCCGAGGTGGCGCACGCGGAGCTTTCCGCCGCGCTGCCCGACCACGGCGTCGGCCTCATCCATGGCCGCATGAAGCCGAAGGACAAGCAGGCCGTGATGGACGCCTTCAAGGCCGGCAAACTGGCCGTGCTGGTGGCCACCACGGTGATCGAGGTGGGCGTGGACGTGCCCAACGCGAGCCTGATGGTGATCGAGAACAGCGAACGCCTCGGCCTGGCCCAGCTGCACCAGCTGCGGGGACGCGTCGGCCGCGGCGCGATCGCCTCCAACTGCGTGCTGCTGTACCAGCCGCCGATCGGCCAGCTGGCGCGCGAGCGTCTGCAGGTGATGCGCGAAACCAACGACGGCTTCCGCATCGCCGAGAAGGACCTCGAGCTGCGCGGCCCCGGCGAAGTGCTGGGCACACGGCAGACCGGCCAGCTCAGCTTCCGCATCGCCGACCTGGCGCGCGACGCGCACCTGCTGGACGCCGTGCATGAAGTCGGCGAGACGATGCTGCGCGAGCATCCGCGTGCCGCCGAACAGCTCATCGAGCGCTGGATCGGCGGTGCGGCACGCTACGCGCACGCGTGAAGCGCACGTTGTCCCGCCGCCCGCCTTGCGCTTAAGCTGACCGGCTCTGCCGATACGGGACGGTCCATGAGCCAGCCGAAATTCCTGATTGATACCGACCCGGGCGTCGACGACGCGCTGGCCATCCTGATGGCGTACGCCCATGCCGACGTCGTCGGCCTGAGCGTCGCCGCCGGCAACGTCGGCCTCGCCCATACGGTGCGCAACGCACGCACCCTGGTCGACCTGATGGGCGCCGCCACGCCGGTGTTCGCCGGCTGCCCGGGGCCGCTGGTGCGCATGCCCGAGGAGGATGCCTCCTTCGTGCACGGCAGCGACGGCTTCGGCGATGTCGGCTTTCCCGAGCCGACGGCGGCGGCCGCAGACGAGGCCGCCGCGCTGGCGATCCTGCGCCTGACCCGCGAGCACCCCGGTCAGCTCACCCTGGTGGCGCTGGCGCCGCTGACCAACCTGGCGCTGGCGCTGCGGCTGGACCCGGCGCTGCCGCAACGCGTCGCGCGGCTGGTGGTGATGGGCGGCGCGGTGACCGGCCTGGGCAATACCGGCAAGGTGCCGGCCGAGTTCAACGTCGGCTTCGACCCGGAGGCGGCGCACGTGGTGTTCGAGGCGTTCCCGCAATTCGACCTGATCGACTGGGAGGCGACCCTGCGCTACGCCTTCGGCGAGGACACCTTCGATCGCTGGCTCGCCGCCGGCGACGCGCGCGCCGGGTTTTTCGGCAAGGTGTTCGGCACGGCGCGGGCATTCAACCGCAGCCGCGGGCGCCGCGGGGTGATCGCCGCCGATGCGCTGGCGATGGCCGTGGCGATCGATCCGTCGATCGTCACCCGCAGCGAGGCCCGCCACGTGGCCGTGGAACTGGACGGCCGGCTGACCCGCGGCGCCACCGTGGTCGACTGGGCCGGGCGGCTGCAGCGTCCGGCCAACGCCAATATCGTCATGGAGCTCGACGCGGAGCGCTTCGCCGCCATGGTGCGCCGGGCGCTCGGCGCGCCGTAGCGCTTCGGGTTGACCCGTGCTGGGCCGGGTTTGTACAATACCGCTCTTTTCACCCACCGCTTTGAGCCCGTCATGAAGCCCGATATCCATCCGAACTACCGCCAAGTGGTGTTCCAGGACCTCTCGTCCGACTTCGCGTTCCTGACGCGTTCGACGATTGCCGCCAGGGAAACCGTCAAGTGGGAGGACGGCAACGAGTACCCGCTGGTCAAGGTGGATATCTCCAGCCATTCGCACCCGTTCTACACCGGCAAGCAGAAGACCCTGGACGTCGGCGGTCGCGTGGACAAGTTCCGCCGCCGCTACGCGCAGAAGTAAGACTTGCAGTGATTCCGACCGGCGCCGCGGCGCCGGTCGAGCAGGCATCGAGCACGGGGCAGACCGACGTCTGCCCCGTGCTTTTTTGTGCCTGCCACTCGACCATCCGCCAACGCATGTCGGCGATGGCGTTATGCGATAATTCGGGGCCCAGGCGCCACGGCGCCTGCCGCAGCGCCGGCCCCGTTGCCGCTGCCCCGATTCCCTCGCCAGCCGGAGCCGCCCTGCGGCCCCGGCGGCGGTGACATACGTGAAGGAGGTTTCCGTGCCCGATGCAAAGATCGTCAAGCTGACCGACGAGTCGAACAACCGCAGCAGCGAGCTGCCCCTGGTGACCGGCACGCTGGGTCCGTCGTGCATCGATCTGGGCACGCTGTACAGGGACACCGGCCACTTCACCTACGATCCCGGCTACGGCAGCACCGCCAGCACCCGGAGCGCGATCACCTACATCGATGGCGACGAGGGCGTGTTGCTCTACCGCGGCTACCCGATCGAGCAGTTGGCCGAGCACTCGAACTTCCTGGAAGTGTCTTACCTGCTGCTCAACGGCGAGCTGCCGAAGCAGGCCGAGTTCGCCGCCTTCGAGCACCAGATCACGCATCACACGATGATGCACGAGTCGCTGAAGAACTTCTTCCAGGGCTTCCACCACAACGCCCATCCGATGGCCATGCTGGCCGCCTCGGTGGCGTCGCTATCGGCGTTCTACCATGACGATCTCGACGTCGATAACCCGGACGACCGCAGGCTGGCGGCGATCCGCCTGATCGCCAAGATGCCGACCATCGCCGCGGCCGCCTACCGCTATTCGATCGGCTGGCCGATGCGCTATCCGCGCAACAACCTCGAGTACGTCACCCGTTTCCTGCACATGATGTTCGAGGTGCCCAGCGAACCGCTGATGCTCAATCCGGTGGCGGCCAAGGCGCTGGACCTGCTGTTCATCCTGCACGCCGACCACGAGCAGAACGCCTCTACCTCCACCGTGCGTCTGGTCGGTTCGACCGGTGCCAATCCGTACGCATCGATCGCGGCGGGCATCACCGCGCTGTGGGGCCCCGCACATGGCGGCGCCAACGAGGCGGTGCTGAAGATGCTCGAGGAGATCGGCACGCCGGACAAGGTCGAGACGGCGGTCAGGCGCGCGAAGGACAAGAACGACAACTTCCGCCTGATGGGCTTCGGTCACCGCGTCTACAAGAACTTCGACCCGCGCGCCAGGATCATCCGCGAGATGTGCCACAAGGTGCTGGCCGAGCTCGGCGTCAACGATCCGCTGCTGGACGTGGCGATGAAGCTGGAAGAGGCCGCGCTGAAGGACGACTACTTCGTCGAGCGCAAGCTCTACCCGAACGTCGATTTCTACTCGGGCATCATCTACAAGGCGCTGGGCATTCCCACCGAGATGTTCACCGTGATGTTCGCCATCGCCCGCACCGCCGGCTGGATCGCGCACTGGATCGAGCAGCACGAAACCCCGGGCGCGCGTATCGGCCGACCACGGCAGGTCTATACCGGCGCCGTGCCGCGCGATTTCATTCCCGCCGCCAAGCGCTGAGCGCGACGTCCCGGAGCGGCGCACGCCGCCCCCCGGGCGCCTGGGAAAACGCCCCGGCATGCCGGGGCGTTGTTTATTCGGCGGGATGCGCTGTCAGCGCAGTGCGGCAAGCTTGCGTTCCAGCCCGTCGTCGCATCCCTCGCGCAGCATCTGCTCGACGGCGGTCACGCTGGCGCGGCGCATCGGCTTTTCGTCGATGCGGTCCAGCGGCGGCTGGCGCAGGGAATCGGTCGGCAGCACGGTGAGGTCGAACGGCAGGCCGTCGGCGGAAAACAGCAGCACCGGGTATTCGCCCGTCTCCTCGCGGCGCAGGCGCAGGCGCCGGGTCTGGCTTTCGAACGGGACGCCGTGCTCGTCCAGGAAGCGCAGCACGTCGTCCGGATCGTCGGTGAACAGATGCAGGCACACGGCCGAGTGTGCGTCTGCCGTGCCCTCCAGCACTGCGCCGACCAGGCGCGGCTGGTAGGCGACGAGGAAGCGCATCGCCTCGATCGCGGCCTCGCGGCAGCGGCGCACCCGCTGCGGCTGAGTGTCGGCATGGAAGATCCTCTGGTGTTCGCGCAGAGCCTGCGCGATCTCGTCGTTGCGCGGCAGGCTCTGCGTGTCGAGGATGCCCAGTCGCTCGGACGCCTTGAGCTTGGCGTGATGGAAGTCGCGGATGCCGTGCTCGCTCATCAGGCGAGCGGCTTCCTGGGCGACGCGCAGCCGGTTGCGCTGCAGGCGGTCATGGGCGTGGATGCGGTGGTGCTCGCCTCGGGCCATGTCACGCTCCTCCTCATCGGGTAGGTCGCCGCCCGTCGGGGGCGGCGGGCGCGGCACGATCCTACCCGGTACGTCAGAAAATGTCGTAGGCGTGCTGCTTGTCCTGCTCCTGCTGCTGGGCCGCCTGCTTGCGCAGCTTGTCCAGGTCTTCCACCTTGAACATTTCCGGCATGGTGTTGGTGTCGCCCGCCGGCGCGGGCAGGCCGGTGCTGCGGTCGATGATGAGCGTGCTGATGCCCGGCGGCATGGAGAGCATGTTCTCCGGCAATCCCTTCAGCGCGCTGCCCATGTACTCCATCCAGATCGGCAGCGCGGCCTGCGCGCCGAACTCGCCGACGCCGTTGGAGCGGCCGAGCGAGCTGAAATCGTCGAAGCCGACCCACACTGCCGTGGACAGGTCGCCATTGAAGCCGACGAACCATGCATCGCGATGGTCGTTGGTCGAGCCGGTCTTGCCGGCCAGGTCCTCGCGCCCCAGTGCGCGTGCCGCCGCGCCCGTGCCGCGCAGGATCACGTCCTTCATCAGCGAGGTCACCAGGTAGTCATTGCGGATGCCGATCACATGCGGAGCGAGCACCGGCGGCGCCTGGGCGTTGTCGTGGGTGTCGCTGGGCAGTATCGCATCGCCCACGACGGCCGCGCTGCCGCTGGCGGCCGGATCGGCGGCGGTGCTGGCGGCGGTTGCGCTTTCGGCCGGCGGCGGGCCGGGCGGACTGGTCTCGAGCAGGCGCTCCTGGCACGAGCGGCACGCCCGTGCCGGATTCGCCAGGTAAACCGGCTTGCCGTCGCGGTCGTCGATTTCGCGGATGAAATAGGGCTTCACCAGGTAGCCGCCGTTGGCGAACACCGCGTAGCCCCGTGCCATGCCCATGGGCGATACCGAGGCGGTGCCCAATGCCATCGACAGGTTGGGCGGCAGCGCATCGAGCGAGAAGCCGAAGCGGGTGGCGTACTCCCGCGCATAGCGCACGCCGATCGCGTCCAGCAGGCGCACGGACACCAGGTTCTTGGACTGCACCAGCGCCTCGCGCAGGCGGATCGGCCCGTCGAACTTGCCGTCGTCGTTGGACGGCGTCCACAGCCCGCCGGGCTTGGACGGGTCGGGCAGCGCCAGCGGCGCGTCGTTGACGATGGAGGCGGGCGTGAAGCCGCGATCGAACGCCGCCGAATAGATGTAGGGCTTGAAGCTCGATCCGGGCTGGCGGGCGGCCATCACGGCGCGATTGAACTTGCTCTGCGCAAAGCTGAAGCCGCCGACCAGCGCCTGGATGGCGCCGTCCTCGGGGTCCACCGAGGTGAGTGCCCCCTGCACCTTGGGTATCTGCGCCAGTTCCCATGCCCCCTTGTCGTTGCGCGACACGCGGATGATGTCGCCGCGCCTGAGCACGCTGTCCACGCGCCTGGGCGGTGCGCCCACGCGCGAATCGCTGATGAAGGGGCGTGCCCAGCCCACGGCGGCCAGGTCGAGCGTGGCGCTGTCATGGCTGGACAGGTACACCGTGGCCGCGGTCGGCGAGACGGCGGTGACCACGCCCGGCTGCAGGCCGGAGACGCTGCTGTAGCCGGCCAGCAGGTTGTCGAGGGCGGCGGTATCTGCGCCGCCGGGCAGGTCGGAGTGCGCCTCGGGGCCGCGCCAGCCGTGGCGGCGGTCGTAGGCCACCAGGCCATCGCGCAGCGCGTCGACGGCGGCAGTCTGCCGCGCACTCTGCAGCGTGGTCTTCACCACGTAGCCGTCGGTGAGTGCGTTGTTGCCCAGGCGGTCGAGCACCTGCCGGCGCACCATCTCGGCCAGATAGGGCGCATCGACCTCGATCGGCTGCTCGTGCGCGAAGGCGCCGTTGGGTTCCTTGATCGCCTGCGCGTACTCGGCCTTGCTGATGTAGCGGTGCTCGAGCATCTGCCCGAGCACCCAGTTGCGGCGGGCCAGCATGCGGGCCGGGTGATTGATCGGGTTGACCGCGGACGGCAGCTGGAAGGTCGATGCGATCGCGGCGCACTCGGCGATCGTCAGCTGGTCCAGCGTCTTGCCGTAGTAATACTCGGCGGCGGCGGCCACGCCGTAGGAACGGTGGCCCAGGAACATCTTGTTGAGGTAGAGGCCCAGAATCTGGTCCTTGGTCAGCTCGTTCTCCATGCGCACGGCAATGAAGATTTCGGTGAGCTTGCGCGAGTAGAGCTTCTCGGGGCTCAGGAAAAAGTTGCGCGCGACCTGCTGGGTGATGGTGGAACCGCCGGAGCCCTTGTCGCCGCCGGAGATGATCACGTGCCATGCCGCACGCGCGATGCCGTGCCAGTCGAAGCCCGGATGCGAGTAGAAATCGGCGTCCTCGGCCGACAACACCGCGTGCTTGAGGCGGTCGGGCACCTTGCCGATGTCGACCGGGATGCGCCGGGTTTCGCCGAACGTGGCAATCAGCTTGCCGTCCGCGCTCTCCACCCGCAGCGGCACCTGCATGCGGTAGTCCTTCAGCTCGTCGACATTGGGCAGGCGGGGGGCGATCAGCCAGTAGGCGACGCCGATCGCGGCTACGCCGAGCAGCAGTCCCGAGAAGGCCAGGATCAGTGCCCAGCGGAGCAGACGCTTGAAAATTCGCATGATGTGGAGGTAGCGAGACCTGAGTCAAAACGTGCCAGAGTATAGATGTAGCACCATCGCCTGCAGGGTCCGGGGGGGCAGGGCGCAAAAAACAGGCCAGCGAGCCGAATGACCCAAATGTGTGTCCCATCACGCCACCGAGTCGAGAAAGTGGCCGTATACCGTTGCTATTACGTTAATTTTTGGATTTAATGCCAGCGCACATCTGCCGGGAACCGGCTGGAGCGCCAGGGGAAGGGGGACAAACCGTGGGTCTTTTTACACCCAAGAAGCCGCCGCTTATTGGTGTCGACATCAGTTCGACCGCCGTCAAGCTGCTGCAGCTCAGCCAGGTCGGCGGCCGCTACCGCGTCGAGCATTACGCGGTCGAGCCACTGCCCCCCAATGCGGTTGTCGAGAAGAACATCGTCGAGGTCGAGGCGGTCGGTGAAGCGATCCGGCGCGCGCTGGCCCGCTCCGGCTCCAAGCTCAAGCACGCCTGCGCGGCGGTGGCCGGCTCCGCCGTGATCACCCGCGTGGTGCCGATGTCCAGCGAACTGTCCGAGGACGATCTCGAAGGGCAGATCCAGGTCGAGGCCAACCAGTACATTCCCTACCCGATCGACGAGGTCAGCCTCGACTTCGAGGTGATGGGCCCGGTGCGCGACAACCCGGACATGAACAACATCCTGCTCGCCGCCTCGCGCACCGAGAACGTGGACATGCGTGTGGCGGCCCTCGATCTGGGCGGCCTTGCCGCCAGGGTGATCGATGTGGAGGCGTTTGCACTGGAGAACGCCTTCGCCATGCTGGCCGACCAGCTCAACGTCGGCCGCGATGCGCTGGTCGCCGTGGTCGACATCGGCGCGACCATGACCACCCTCTCGGTGCTGCGCAACCAGCGCACCATCTATTCGCGCGAGCAGGTGTTCGGCGGCAAGCAGCTCACCGACGAAATCATGCGCCGCTACGGCCTCTCCTACGAGGAAGCCGGCCGCGCCAAGCGCAAGGGCGGGCTGCCCGAGTCCTACGAGACCGAGGCGCTGGAGCCGTTCAAGGAATCGCTGACCCAGCAGATCAGCCGCCTGCTGCAGTTCTTCTTCGCCGGCAGCGAATACAGCAAGGTGGATCAGGTCGTGCTCGCCGGCGGCTGTGCCTCGATCGAAGGTCTGGCGCCGATGCTCGAGGAGCAACTGGGCATCCCCTGCGTGGTGGCCAATCCGCTGGCGCGCATGTCGCTGTCCTCGCGCGTGCAGGCGCAGGCGCTGGCCCAGGACGCGCCGGCGCTGATGATTGCGGTCGGCCTTGCGCTCAGGAGCTTCGACTGATGGCACATATCAACCTCCTTCCGTGGCGTGCCGAGCGCCGCAAGCAGCGAGAGCGTGAATTCTTCATGCAACTGGGCGCGGCGGCGGCTGCCGCGGTGCTCTGCGTGCTGCTCTGGGGCTGGTGGATGGGCCTGCGCATCGACAACCAGAACGAGCGCAACGCCTACCTGCAGACCGAGATCAAGCAGCTCGACGAGAAGATCGCCAAGATCAAGGATCTGGAAAAGGTGCGCGACCGCCTGCTGGCGCGCAAGCGGATCATCGAACAGTTGCAGGCCAACCGCTCGCAGATGGTCCATCTGTTCGACGAGCTGGTGAAAACCATCCCGGCCAGCGCGCGCCTCACCGGCCTCAAGCAGAGCGGCGACTCGATGTCGCTCGACGGCGTGGCCCAGTCCAACGCAAGCGTCGCCGAATACATGCGCAACATCGAGTCGTCGCCGTGGATGGGGCATGCCGACCTGCGCAAGACGGAGAATCTCCACAAGGACGAGCGCATGCCCTACACCTTCGCGCTCAACGTCTCGCTTAGCCGTCCCAAGGAGGATGCCCAGACCGGCAACGTCATGAGCGCGCCGGGCGCGGGCAAGGCGCCCGCCGCCACTGCGGCGAATCCGGCGAACGGAGGGGCCAAGCCGTGAAATTTCTCGACGACCTGCGCAGCCTCGACCGCAACAACATCGGTGGCTGGCCCCAGTCCATCAAGATCTTCTTCACGGCGCTGCTGTTCGCCGTGATCGGATTCCTCGGCTGGTACCTGCACATCAGCGACCAGCAGGATTCGCTGCAGACGCTCGCCGGCAAGGAAGGACAACTCAAGCAGGAGTTCGCGCAGAAGCAGGCCAAGGCGGTCAACCTCGACGCCCTGCAGCGGCAGCTCGACGAGATGCAGGACATGCTGCGCCAGCTGCTGCGCCAGCTGCCGGGCAAGACCGAAATGCCCGAGCTGCTGGTGGACATTTCGCAGACCGCCCTGTCGGCAGGCCTCGAAGTGGACCTGTTCCAGCCGGGCGCCGAGACGCCCAGGGACTTCTACGCCGAGGAGCCGATCTCGCTGCGCATGACCGGCACCTACCACCAGTTCGGTACCTTCATCAGCGGCGTCGCCTCGCTGCCGCGTGTGGTGATCCTCACGCTGCACGACGTGTCGCTCACGCCGAAGCAGGGCTCCACCAGCGGTCAGCTGGTCCTGCAGGGCACCGTCAAGACCTACCGTTACCTTGACGACGACGAGACGTCCGATGGCAGGGCGGCCGGGGCGAAGGGCAGCAAGAGGGGGCGGAAATGAGCCGGTCTTTCGCCATCAGGCATAACCGTGTGCTGCGCGCGGCAGCGCTGTGTGGCGCGCTGATCGCGCTCGCGGGTTGCACGCGGGGCATGTCCGACCTGCGCGACTGGGTCGCCAGGGAAAAGCTCAAGAAGGGCGCGCCGATCGATCCGCTGCCGGTCATCCGCACCTTCGAGACCTTCGAGTACAGCGACCAGGGCGACCGCGATCCGTTCAGTCCCAGCTCGGCCGAAACCCAGCCGGCCGCCACGTCGGCCACGGCGACGGGGCCGCGTCCGGACGAGAACCGCGTCAAGCAGCCGCTGGAGATGTTTGCCCTGGACAGCCTCAAGATGGTCGGCACGGTGGGCGCCGGTGCGAAAACCGAGGCGCTGATCAAGGATCCGGGCGGCGTCATCCATCGCGTGCACAAGAACGAATACATGGGCCAGAACTACGGCCGTATCACCGCGGTCAGCGACGATCACGTCGATCTCGTGGAACTCATCTCCAACGGTAATGGTGGCTGGATGGAGCGTCCGGCCAGCATCGCGCTCGGCGAGAAATAGGAAACACAGGGGCTGATGCAATGAGCAACCAAACCAAACCTGTTCAGGGCCGAATCATGCGCCACGCAAGCCGTTACCTGGCGATGACCCTGCTGATGGCGGGCGCCTTCTGGGCGCAGTCCGTCGCGGCCGCCGCCGCCACCCTGAAGGACATCAGCTACGACGTGCTGCCCGGTGGCCGCGTCGAACTGCACATGAATTTCGCCCAGGGCCAGGTGCCTCAGCCGAGCATCTTCACGACGCAGACGCCGCCACGCATCGCGGTGGATTTCGCCGACACCGACAATGCGGCGCCCCGCCATCTCGACATCGGCAAGGGTTCGACCTCCGGGGTGTCGGCGGTATCCGCCGGCGGGCGCACCCGCGTCGTGGTCGAGCTGATGCGTCAATCCAGCTACACCACGCGCGTGGCCGGCAACAGCCTCGTGCTGACGGTCAACAACGGCAGTGCCGCCCAGACCACCACCACCGCCGCGACGATCGATCCGTCCAAGCGCCTGCCGTCTGCAAGCAGCGGTCCGGCGGTGTCGAACGTCGATTTCCGCCGCGGTCCGAAGGGCGAGGGTCGGGTGCTGGTCAATTTCAGCGGCCCCGGCGCATCGGCCAACATACGCACGGAAGGCGACAAGGTAATCGTCGATCTGGAGCACGTGAACCTTCCGGCCAGCCAGGCGCAGCGACTGGATGTGGCGGATTTCGCCACGCCGGTGCAGTCCATCGCGACGCGCGCCAGCGGCACGGGTGCGCAGATGGAAATCAGCACCAGCGGCAGCGTCGAGACGTCGTCCTACCAGTCCGGCGACCAGTACGTCGTCGAGATCGCGCCGAAGAAAAAGAATGTCGCCACCGACCAGCTCGCGAAAGGGCAGGAGCCGGTCTACACCGGCAGCCGGGTCACCTTCAATTTCCAGGATATTCCGGTGCGCTCGGCCCTGCAGTTGCTGGCGGACATCTCCGGCCTCAACCTGGTTGCTTCCGACTCGGTGGGCGGCAGCGTCACGCTTCGCCTCGTCAACGTGCCGTGGGATCAGGCGCTCGATGTCGTCCTGCGCGCCAAGGGCCTGGACAAGCGGCGCAGCGGCAACGTGGTGTGGATCGCTCCGCAGGCCGAGCTGGCCAAGTACGAACAGGATCTGGCCGATGCCCGGATCAAGGCCGAGGACAACGCCGAGCTGATCACCGACTACGTGCCGATCAGCTACGGCAAGGCGTCCGACATCGCCAAGTTGCTCACCACCGAGAGCAAGCAGAGCTCCGGCGGCGGAACGGGTGCGAATACGAGCCGCGGGTTCCTCTCTCCTCGCGGCAGCGTGTCCTACGACGAGCGCACCAACACCCTGTTGCTGCACGACAGTCCCGACAACATCCGCGAGCTGCGCAAGCTCATCGCCGTGCTGGACAAGCCGGTGCAGCAGGTGCTGATCGAGTCGCGCATCGTGGTGGCAACGGACCAGTTCACCCGCGAGCTCGGCGCCAAGTTCGGCGTGCAGGGACGTTCCAACAACACCCAGTTCCAGAACGCGGCAACTGCCACGCCCAGCCTGCAGAGTGGCATTGGCGGCGGCAACGTGGTCTCGATCGGCGGCAATGACCAAGGCAACGGCACGGCGAGCGGATTGAACGTCAATCTACCCGCCGGCACGCCGGCCGGCAGCATTGGCCTTGCCATCCTCGGCGCCAACTACGCCCTCGATCTCGAGCTCTCCGCGGCGCAGACCGAGGGGCGGGGCGAGGTCATCTCCAGCCCCCGCGTGATCACCGCCAACCAGCAGGAGGCCGTGATCCGCCAGGGCCAGCAGATCGGCTATGTGACTTACCAGAACAGCGCCACCGGCGCCGCCGGCAGCGGCACGGCCACGGTGCAGTTCAAGGACGCGGTGCTGGAGCTCAAGGTGACTCCGACCATTACCGCGGACAACCGGGTCTACCTCAAGATCAACGTCAAGAAGGATGCCCTGGCCAAGTTCATCGATGCGCCCGGCAGCGGCCAGGTGCCGCAGATCGATACGCGCGAGCTCAATACCTCCGTCCTGGTCGACAACGGTCAGACGGTCGTGCTCGGCGGCATCTACGAGGTCACCAAGCAGAACTCCATCACCAAAGTGCCGGGCCTGGGCGACATTCCCGGCCTGGGCGTGCTGTTCCGCAAGACCTCGCGGCAGAACGACAAGGCCGAGCTGCTGATCTTCGTGACGCCGCGCATCCTCAGCGAAACGCTGCAGTAGCCGTCTGACGGCAAACGGACCGGACTGGAGAAGGGCGGCTGATGCCGCCCTTCTCCAGCTACCTGCCGATCCAGCACAAGAACGGCATCTCGGCGCTGGCGCGGCGGCCATTGGGCATGTCGTACCACACGGCGTGGCTGCTCAAACGCAAATTGGCGCAGGCCATGGTCGAGCGCAGCAGCGAGCAGGTGCTGGGCGGCATCGTGCGGATGGACGATGCGTACGGGACGGCGAACGCCACGGCGCGGACGCCGCCGCGGCGTTGTCGGCTCGCAACCCTGGATGCGTGATGTGGGCCTCGTCCATGACGAGCGGGCCAAGTGCAGCGTCGGACTAAACTTCCATGATGGAGCGTGGTCCCACGCCTGCTTCGAACATGGAAACCCGCATGACCGACACATCGTCAGATACCCTTGCCCATCCCCTGCAGCCGGCCTTCGCGCAGCTGCGCGAGGACCTCCAGCGGGCCATCATCGGCCAGCCGCGCCTGATCGACTGCCTGCTGATCGCCCTGCTGGCCGATGGCCATCTGCTGGTGGAAGGGGCGCCGGGACTGGCCAAGACCACCGCGGTGAAGGCGCTGGCGGCGTGCATCGACGCGGATTTCCACCGCGTGCAGTTCACCCCGGACCTGCTGCCGGCCGACCTCACCGGCACCGACGTGTTCCGTCCGCAGAGCGGCAGCTTCGAATTCGAGCGCGGCCCGCTGTTCCACAACATCGTGCTGGCCGACGAGATCAACCGCGCGCCGGCGAAGGTGCAGTCGGCCCTGCTCGAGGCGATGGCCGAGCGGCAGATCACCGTGGGACGCAGCACCTGGCGACTGCCCGAGCTGTTCCTGGTGATGGCCACGCAGAATCCGATCGAGCAGGAAGGCACCTTCGCCTTGCCGGAGGCCCAGCTCGACCGCTTCGTGATGCACGTCACCATCGGCTATCCGGATGCCGCCTCGGAGCTGGCCATTCTCAGGCTGGCCCGCGCGCAGGCGAGCCGCCACGCCCAGCCGCACGCGGCTCCTCGCGCGCGGCTGACGCCCGCCGACGTGATGCAGGCGCGCGAGGCCGCGCTTCAGGTGTACATGGCGCCGGCACTGGAGGAATACCTCACGCAGCTGGTGCTGGCCACGCGCGACGCCGGTCGCTACGGTCCCGAGCTCAAGCGCTGGATCGCCTGGGGCGGCAGTCCGCGCGCCACCATCGCGCTGGACCGCTGCGCGCGCGCGCATGCCTGGCTGAGTGGACGCGACTACGCGCTGCCGGAGGACGTCCACGCGGTGGTGCACGAAGTGCTTCGCCACCGCGTGCTGCTGAGCTACGAGGCGGAAGCCGAGGGCGTGCGCCCGGATCAGGTCATCGATCGCCTGCTGGACCTCGTGCCATTGCCGTGAACGCGTCGTTGCGATCTTCCGACGGCGATGGCGCCGTGCATGTTTCGCTGGCCGAACTGCTCGCGCTGCGCGCACGCGTCGGCAAGGTATCGCTGCCCCCACAGGCCAGTCGCGCCAACCGCGCGGGCCTGCAGTCCAGCCGTCTATACGGCCGCGGCATGGATTACGCCGAGTCGCGCATCTATCAGAACGGCGACGACGTGCGCCGGCTCGACTGGCGGCTCACCGCGCGCAGCGGCAAGCTGCACACCAAGCTGTTCCAGGAGGAGCGCGAAGGACGCCTGCTGATCGTGCTCGACGGGCACGCCTCGATGCGCTTCGGCACGCGCGTGCGCTTCAAGTCGGTGCAGGCCGCGCGCGCCGCGGCGTGGGCCGCCTGGCATGCGGTGAAGGCCGGTGAGCGCGTCGGCCTGATGGGGTTCGGTGCGCATGACGGGCTGCTCGTCCCGCGCGCCGGCCCGCGCGGCGCACTGGCGGTGTGCGGCGCGCTGGCCGACTGGGATGCGCAGACCGCCGCGCCGCGCGCCGAACCCCTCTCGCAGGTACTGCGGAACGTGGGGCGCGTGCTGCACGGCGCCAGCCGGGTGCTGCTGATCACCGACGGCGCCTGCAGCGACGAGGCGTCGCGTCGCCATCTGGTGCCGCTGGCGCGCCAGGCCCGGCTCGGCGTGCTCGCCGTGGTCGATCCGCTGGAAGCCGCACCCACGCCGATCGGTCGATATCCGCTGGAACACGACGGCGAGCGGGTCGAATGGATCGTCGGCAGCGCACGCCAGCAGCAGGTGCTGCCACAGCTGCTCGGCGCCGGCCACGCGCGTCTGCTTGCCTTGACGAAGGCCGCCGGTGCCGTCTGCCGCACGGTGGACACCACGGAAGATCCCTTCGACGCCGTGGCGGCGCTGCTCGGCCGGCGGGGGCGCGCGTGATGTGGATGCCCGACGCACCGGTGTCGGCGGCCGCGCCCACCGGACCCACGCTGCGCGACATCCACCTGCCGCCCGCACCGGGCTGGTGGCCGCCGGCGCCCGGCTGGTGGGTGCTGGCCGCCCTGCTGGTACTGGCGCTGTGGACGATCGCGCGCCACGGGCGCCGCGCGCACGCACGGTCGCGCCGTCGCGATGCGTTGCTGGCGATGCTGGAGTCCGTGCTGGCGCGGTACGCGCAGTCGCCGCAGACGCTCGCCGCCGGACTGCACCAGCTTCTGCGTCGCGCCGCGCGTTCGCTTGACCCGGCGGCGGGCACCCAGCGCGGCGCGGCGTGGCGCGCCACGCTGACGCGCGTCGGCGTCTCCGGTGAGAACATCGATCAATTGATGCAGCTCGATGCGGCGATGTATCGGCCGCAGTCTGCGATCGATATCGACGCGATCACGGCCGCCGTGCGCGCATGGCTGACGGCGCTGCCCGAGGTAGCAGAGGAGACGCGGGCACCGCGCCCGCGCCGCCGGTGGAGGCGTTCCCGTGGCGCTGCCTGAGCTGGCCTGGCCGTGGCTGCTGCTGGCGTTGCCGCTGCCGTGGCTGGCACGCCGCTGGCTGCGCCCGGCGCCGCCCGGTCGCGCCTTGCACCTGCCGCATCCGGGGCTGCCGGCGATGACGACGGTATCGATGCGCAAGGCCGGTTCGCGCGCCGGGCTGCTTGCCCTGGCGTGGCTGTGCCTGGTGGCCGCGGCGGTGCGCCCGCAGTGGGTGGGGCCGCCGCAGGCGCAGCAGCGCAGCGGGCGTTCGATGATGCTGGCGGTGGATCTTTCCGGCAGCATGCGCACCGACGACATGCGCCTGGCCGGACGCCCGGTGAGCCGCTTCGGTGCGGTGGAGGCGATCGCCGGCGACTTCATCGCGCGCCGCAGCGGCGACGAGCTGGGGCTGGTGCTGTTCGGCAGCCGGGCGTTCCTGGTGACGCCGCTGACCTACGACCTGTCCGCCGTCACCGCCCAGCTGCAGGGCGCCGCGGTGGGCCTGGCCGGTACCGAGACCGCCATCGGCGATGCCGTGGCGGTGGCGGTGAAGCGGCTCGCCGCGCTGCCGCAGGCGGCGCGGGTACTGGTGCTGCTCACCGACGGCGTCAACAACGCCGGCAGCATCGCGCCGCTGGAGGCGGCCAAGGCGGCCAGGGCGGCCGGCGTGCGCATCTACACCATCGGCATCGGCGCGGACCGCATGCGCGTGCCGGACTTCTTCGGCAGCCGCACCATCAACCCCTCGGCCGATCTCGATGTGGGCATGCTCACGGCGATGGCCGAGCAGACCGGCGGCCGGTTCTTCCGCGCCACCGACAGCGCGCAGCTGGCCGATGCCTACCGCACCATCGACGCGCTGGAGCCGCTGCCGCAGCGTGCGCCCACCCTGCGTCCGCGTCACGAGCTGTTCCGCTGGCCGCTGGGCGCCGCGGTGCTGCTGTTCGCGCTCGCCGCGCTGCCGTCGCGGGTCGGGCGCGCGCGTCGGGAGCAGCCGGCATGATAGCGGCGCTGCATGCCTTCCACTTCCTGCGGCCGCTGTGGCTGCTGGGCCTGCTCGTGCTGCCGCTGCTGGTGTGGCGCGGTGTCCGTGCCGATGCGGGCGTGCGCGAGCTGTCGCGGCTGGTCGACGCCGCACTGCTGCCGCACCTGCTCAGCGGCCGTCCGGCCGCTCGCCGCGTTTCCACCGCGCTGCTGGCGCTGGGCTGGACGCTCGCCACGCTGGCCTTCGCCGGCCCCACCTGGAGCCGGCAGCCGCAGCCGCTGTACGCCGAACGCGCCGCGCAGGTGGTGGCGATCTCGCTGTCGCCGCGCATGCTGGCGAAGGACGTGGCGCCGAGTCGGCTCGATCGCGCCAAGTACAAGGCGCGCGACCTGTTCGCCAGCAACCGCGCCGGCCAGAACGCGCTGATCGCCTACGCCGGCGAAGCCTTCTTGGTGGCGCCGCTCACCTCCGATGCGGGCAGCCTCGATGAACTGCTCGACGCGCTGGCGCCGGACATCATGCCCGTCGAAGGCGACAATGCGGCGCAGGCGATCGAGCAGGGCGTGAAGCTGGTGGCCCAGGCCAAGGCCGGTGGCGGTTCGCTGGTGCTGATCACCGATCGCGCCGATGCCGATGCGCAGGCCGCGGCGCGCCGTGCGCAGGCGCAGGGCGTGCGGGTGTCCGTGCTCGGCATCGGCACCACCGCCGGTGGTCCGGTACCGCTGGCCGGCGGCGGCTTCCTGCGCGACGCGCAGGGCAACCTGGAACTGGCGCGGCGTGACGATGCGGCGCTGGCCGCGCTCGCGGCGGCGGGGGGCGGTCGCTTCGTGCCGGCCAGTGACGATCACGGCGACATCGAGGCGCTGCACGCGCAGCTGCATGGCGGCGCGGCGGTGGCCAGCGGCGGCGCGCGCAGCGAGCAGTGGGTCGATCGCGGCCCGTGGCTGCTGCTGCCGCTGCTGCTGGTCGCCGCAGCGGGTTTTCGTCGCGGCTGGCTGCTGCTGCTGCCGCTGGTGCTGGTGCCGTTGCTCGTGCCCGGCGCCGCGCATGCGGACGGCTGGCGCGACCTGTGGCTGCGCCCGGACCAGCAGGCCGCGCGCGCGCTGCGGCAGGGCGACGTCGCCACCGCGCGCAAGCTGGCGCGCGATCCGGCGCTGCGCGGCGCGGCGGCCTACCGCTCGGGCGATTACGCCAGCGCCGCGCAGGCGCTGGCGCCGCTGCCCGGCAGCGATGCGCAGTACAACCTCGGCAACGCGCTGGCGAAGGAGCAGCGCTACAAAGAGGCGATCGCCGCCTACGACCGCGCGCTCGCCCGCGACCCGGCCAACGCCGATGCCAAGGCGAACAAGCAGGCCGTGGAGGACTGGCTGCGCCGCCAGCAGCAGAAGCCGCAGAACGGCGACAGCAACGACCGCAAGGATCACCAGGGCAAGGACGGCCAGCCCAACGGCCGGGGCGGCCAGTCCTCGTCCGGGGACAAGCCCTCCGACCAGGGCAAGTCGAAGGCGGGCGACAGCGGCCAGGGGTCGTCCGGCAAGCCCGGCGGTCCGTCGGACGAGCGCGCGCAGCAGCAGGCGCAGAAACCGGGCGATGCCTCTTCGCAGGATGCCGGCAAGCCGCAGACGGCCGAGCAGCGCGCCGCCGAGCAGGCGCGCGCGCAGGCGGCACGCCAGGCGCTGCAGCAGCAGATGGATCAGGCGCTCGCGAAACAAGGCAAGCCGGCCAGGGCCGATCCCGACCAGCCGTACCAGCTCGGCCTGCCCGACGACAGCGACCCGTCCTCGCACCTGCCGGCCGAGGTGCGCCAGGCGCTGCAGCGGGTGCCGGACGATCCGGGCGCGCTGCTGCGGCGCAAGTTCGAACTCGAATACCGGCAGCGCCTCGGCGGTGCGCCGACGGAGGATGAGCAGCCGTGACCCGTCCACTTCGCTTTCTCGCCATCGCGCTGTGCGGCTGGCTGCTGCCGTGGCTGGCACATGCCCAGGTGCAGGCCTCGCTCGACCGCAGCACGGCGCAGCTGGGCGACACCGTCACCCTCAACCTGCATTCGCGGACGGCGCCGCTGGCCACGCCGGATCTCTCGCCGCTCGCCGGCGACTTCCAGGTGCTCGGCCAGTCCAGCGGCAGTACCAGCAGCTTCGTCAACGGCCAGCGCAGCGTGGAGTATTCCTACGGCGTGGCGCTGCGCCCGCTGCACCAGGGTACGCTGCACATTCCGCCGCTGACGGTCGGCAGCGAAACCACCCAGCCGCTCACGCTGCAGGTGACCGCGCCGAGCGCGGCCAGCCAGGCCGCCACCGGGCCGGTGTTCGTCGAGGCGACGGTCGATCCCACCCGAGCCTACGTCGGCCAGCAGCTGTCGCTGAGCGTCAAGCTCTACTACACCGCCAACCTCGCCAACGCGTCGCTGGGCGATCCGCGCATCGACGGCGTCGACGTCAGCCGCATCGGCGGCGACACCGACTACCAGGCCGAGCGCAACGGCCGCACCTACAACGTGATCGAGCGCCGCTACGTGCTGGTGCCGCAGCGGCCGGGCGAGCTGACGATTCCGCCGATTCCGTTCCAGGGCGACCTGCTCGATCCCAGCGATCCGGACAGCTTCCTCGGCATGGGCGCACCGGTCTCCGCGCAAAGCCGCCCGCTCACCGTGACGATCCGGCCGGCGCCGGCCGACTGGGGCAGCGCCGCCTGGCTGCCCGCGCGCAAGCTCAGCCTCACCCTCGACGGCCTGCCCGACGCGGCCACGCCGCTGCGCGTGGGCCAGCCGTTCAACCTCACGCTGACCATGGAAGCCACTGGCCTGCCGTTCGAGGCGCTGCCCGCGCTCAGCCTGCCGGCGCTCGACGGCGCCACCGCGTATCCGGACAAGCCGGTCACCGGCAACCGCGAGGACGGTCCATGGGTGGTGGGACGGCGCCAGCAGGCGTTCGCCATCGTGCCGGGCAAGGCCGGCACGCTGACCGTGCCGGCGATCGCCGTGAAGTGGTGGGACGTGCTTACCGATCGCGCCGAGACCGCGACGATTCCCGCGCATCGGTTCACCGTGCTGTCCGCGGCAGGGACGCCGGCGCCTGCGGTGACGCCGCCGGCCGCCGCCGGGTCCAGCGTCCCCGCCGCGGCGTCGTCGACGGGCGCGGCTGCCGAAGGCCATCGCGCGCCGTCGCGCGGCCTGCCGTGGAGCTGGATCGCGCTGGGCAGCCTCGGGCTGTGGCTGGTCACCGTGCCGGTCGGCATCGTGTGGTGGCGCCGGCGGCGGTCGGCTGCGATGGCACCATCGCCGCCGGCAGCGGCGGTGGCGCCCTCCGCCCGCGAGGCGCGGCAGGCTTTCCTGCGTGCGGCGCGCGAGGCGGACGCGGCGGAGCAGGCGCAGCGGCTGCTGGCGTGGGCGCAAGCCGAACGCCCCGGCCTGCGCCATCTCGATGCGGTCGCCGCGGCGCTGGCGTCGCCGGAGCAGATCGCGGCCATCGACGCGCTGCAGCGCGCGCGCTACGCCTCCTCGGCGCCCGCGCCGGATCGCGAGGCGCTGGCCAGGGCGTTCGCGCAGGGCTTCGCCTGGCGCCGGGACGCGGCGACGTCGACCGGGCCCGATCCGCTGCCGCCGCTGTATCCGTTCACGCTGTGCTGAGCGCGCTGTCGAGAATCGCCGCCATCGCGGCGTCGCGCGCGCACAGCGTCACCTGCATCGACGGCCACTGCGCCAGCGCCTCGCGCACGCCGCGCACGGCCACGGCGGCAGCCGCCTCGGGCGGGTAGCCGTAGACGCCGCAGCTGATCGCCGGGAACGCCACGCGGTGCAGCGCATGCTCGGCGGCCAGCGCCAGCGCGTTCCGGTAGCAGCGCGCCAGCAGCAGCGCTTCGTCGTGATCGCCGCCGCGCCACACCGGCCCCACCGTGTGGATGACGTAGCGTGCGGGCAGATGGAAGCCCGGCGTGATCACCGCTTCGCCGGTGCGGCAGCGCACGCCGGGCATGTGCTCGGGCAGCGCGCGGCAGGCGGCCAGCAGCGCCGGTCCGGCGGCGCGGTGGATCGCGCCGTCCACCCCGCCGCCGCCGAGCAGGCTCGGGTTGGCGGCATTGACGATGGCGTCTTCGGCCAGCGTGGTGAGGTCGGCGACGATCACGCGCAAGGTCATGGTCTGTCCATGGGCGGGCACGTATGCTTGCCTGCGTTGGTCGATCCGGAGTACATGGCAACCATGGCGAAAACCGAAGATCTCCCGTTCGGCTACCTGCTCAACGATGTCACGCTGCTGTTCCGCAAGCACTTCGACCGCCGCGCAGTGAAGTTCGGGCTGACCCGCGCGCAGTGGCGGGCCACCAAGATGCTCCACCATCGCGAAGGGCTGCGCCAGACCGAGCTGGCCGAGTATCTGGAGATGGAGCCGATCGCGGTCGGCCGCGTGATCGACCGGCTGCAGGCGGCCGGCTTCGTCGAGCGTCGTCCGGACCCGCGCGACCGGCGTGCCTGGCGCCTGTATCCCACCGAGCAGGCACGGGCGGTGATCGGCGATATGGAGCAGATCGGCCGCGGCCTGCGCAAGGACGCCACCCAGGGCATCGACTACGACGAGCTGGCGCGGGCGCTAGCCGTACTCACCCGCATCAAGAACAACCTGCAGGCGCTCGACCAGCCGGCAGAGGAGGCGACTGCCCGCACCGACAGCCAGGGCGACGGCGCGTAGACCTCGCCGGCTCGATCGGAAGCCGGGCGGCACCGGATCATCGGCAGCAGCATGGCGGCGCGTCGGTACTGCGGGTGCACCCGCGACACGTTCACGCCCGCGTGGGCTACGCTGCCGCTTTCCGGCAAGGGAGACGGCGGCGATGCGCAACCACCACGCGAAACGGATCGGCACCACGGCGCTGCTGGCGCTGGCACTCGGCGCCTGCACCAGCCGGGCGGCGACGCCCGGCATGCTCGATGACGCGGCGCTGCTGGCGTATGCGAAGCAGCCGTGGGACAAGGCCGCGTTGATGCACACCACGGTGGAACTGGGCCGCCATCACGGCCAGCGTGTGGTGGCCGAGTACCCGTGCGGCGACGTCTGTCCGCAGTACACCGCGCGCGTCATCCACTACGAGCTGGCCGATGGCGTGAGCTGCGACAGCGTGGGCGGTGTCGAGCAGGAGGTGCTGATGCCGGTGGCGATTACCGTACGTCCCAAGACCTTCTGCTTTCCGAAGGTGCTGGTGGACGCCAGGCTGCACTACACGCGCTGAGGCCCATGGCATGATGCAAGACCTCTGACGGCTATTCGCGGTGCTCGCCGGGGAAGGCGCCCGGCGCGGAGCCGAAGTCGCCGTTGGCCTGCGCCGCCATGTACGCATACGCCGCGTACACCGCCACGTTCTGCGCCAGGTCCTGCGGGTCGATCTTGTCCAGCGTGTCCTCCGACGTGTGGTGCCAATCGAAGTAGTAGGTGCCGTCCTGGGTCAGCGACAGCGCGGCCATGCCCTTGGCGTGCATCTGCGACAGATCCGAGCCGCCGCCGCCGGGCGCCTTCGCGTCGTAGGCCACGCCGATCGGTGCCAGCACCCGGGCGATCTGCCCGATCGCGCCGCGCGCCTCGGGCTTCACGCTGGCGCTCATGCGCCAGATGCGGTCGGCGCCGAAATCCGACTCGGTGCCGAGCTGGTGCCTGGCGACCTCGGCGCCGTGCCTGTCGGCATACGCGCGGCCGCCGAACAGGCCCATTTCCTCGTTGGCGAAGGCGATCACGCGGATGGTGCGGTCCGGGCGCTGCGGCAGCTCGTGGATCAGCCTGGCCGCGGCCATCGCGATGGCCACGCCGGCGCCGTCGTCGATCGCACCGGTGCCCGGGTCCCAGGAATCGAGGTGGCCGCCGATGTCGACAATCTGCTCCGGATACCTGCGCCCGGTGATCTCGCCGATCACGTTGGCGCCGGTGTACTGGCCGGTGATGCCGCAATCCAGATCCAGCTTCACCTGCACCGGCCGGCCATGGGCGAGCACGCGTTCGAGCTGGTCGGCGTCCGGTCCGGCCAGCGCCGCGGCGGGAATCGCCTTGGCTGGATCGGTGAAGCCGGTGACGCCGGTGTGCGGCGCGCGGCTGTGCGGGTCGGTGCCGGCCGAGCGCAGCAAAAAGCCGGCGGCACCCTTGGACTGCGCGATCACCGGACCCTGCGTGCGCACCGACGAACCGATCGCGTAGTCGCGGCCGTCCTTCTGCCGGGTCATGCGCGCGCCGACGTAGACGATGCGACCCTTGATGCTGGCCGGATCGGCGGCCTTGAGCGCGTCGAGCGTGGGGAAGGCCACCACCTGCGCGGTGAGTCCGCCCTTCGGCGTGGCCGGCGAATAGCCCAGCGCAGTGAGCACCAGTTTCTGCGGGAACGGCGCGACGATGGCGCCGCTCTCGCTGCGGCGTTCCCACAGCGGAAAGCTCACCGGCTCGGTGTACACCTTGTCGAAGCCCAGCGCCTTCATCTTCGCCATCACCCAGTCGCGGGCGCGCTGGTCGTTGGGGCCGCCGGCCAGGCGCGGGCCAATTTCGGTGGTGAGGCCTTCGACGATGCGGTAGGCGGTGTCGTCGTGCATCGCCCTGTCGCGCAGCTGCCCGGCGATCTTCACCGCCTGCGCGGGGATCACGGTGGGCGCATCGGTCGCGGCGGCGGAGCAGGCCAGCAGGAGGCTGGCGGCGAGCAGGGACAGATCAGGGCGGCGCATCGGGAACTCCGTGGGCAAACTCTGATTATGGCGGGGCGTCCACCGGCCGCTTGGGCCACAAGTCATGCCTGCGGCCGGAGCCGGCCTCAAGCCGGCGGACGGTTCTTCAGCAGGTCGCGAATCTCGGTCAGCAGCGCCACGTCGGCCGGTGGCGCCACCGGCGGCGCGGCCTCTTCCAGCTTGCGGCTGAGACGGTTGATCGCCTTGACCACCAGGAAGATCGCGAACGCGATGATCAGGAACTGGATCAGCGTGTTGATGAACACGCCGTAGTTCACCGCCACCTCGGCCACCTTGTGCGCCGGATCGGTGTGGTCGGCGGCCTTGAGCACCCACTTCTTGTCGGCGAAATCCACGCCGCCGGCGAGCAGGCCGATCGGCGGCATGATCACGTCGTTGACCAGCGAGGTGACGATCTTGCCGAACGCGCCGCCGATCACCACGCCCACGGCGAGGTCGATCACGTTGCCGCGCATGGCGAATGCCTTGAACTCCTTGAGCATGCTCATGGCTACCCCTCCCAGGGTGAGTGGGTGACCGGGCGACTCTAGCAGCCTGTCAGGCTTGGATTGGCCGGGCTGCGAATCCGGCGGTGCGGTCCATGTTCCTGCCGCTTCCTGGCCCATGGAACCGCCATGGGCCGACGAATCGTCGGCCATCTGCCCTCGCACCGCCGAATGCTCGCCTCGACCAGCAAAGCCCGACAGGCTGCCAGCGCAGTGGTCCCGGGGCAGCAGGCGAGCCGAGCTCAGACGACGCGGCCGTCCAGTGTCGCCACGCCCACCAGTTCGGCATGGAAGCGGTCGCCGCGCCGCAGCGCCGCGACGCCGGCCGGGGTGCCGGTGAACAGCAGGTCGCCGGCCTTCAGCTCGAACAGCCGCGACAGCGCGGCGAGGATCTCCGGCACGCCGTGCACCATCTCGCCCAGCGTGGTGTGCTGGCGCAGCTCGCCGTTCACCGTGAGGCGCAGCACCGTACCCGCGTCCACCGTGGCGTTCGCGGCCGGCACCAGGGCTGACACCGGCGCGGAATGGTCGAACGCCTTGGCCACGTCCCACGGATGGCTGCTGGCCTTGGCCTCGGCCTGCAGGTCGCGGCGGGTGAGGTCCAGCCCCACGCCGTAGCCCCACACCAGCGCCGCGGCGGCGTCCGGCGACAGGTCGCGACCGCCGGCGCCCAGTGCCACCACCATTTCCACTTCGTGGTGCAGGTCGGCGGTGGCCTGCGGATAGGGCACGTCGGCGCCGTCGGTGACCAGGGCATCGGCGGGCTTGCAGAAGAACAGCGGCGCGTCCTTCTCCACCACCGCGCCCATCTCGCGGGCATGCTCGGCGTAGTTGCGGCCGATGCAGAAGATGCGGCGCACCGGGAAGCGCTGGTCGCTGCCGGCGATTGGCAGGCTCGAAACGGGTGGCGGCGTGATGGCGTAGGTCATGCCCGAAAGCGTAGCAGGGCCGCACGCCGCGGCGATGGCGCCAGCGACGAGTGACAGCTGTCACGGGCGATGCCTGATGGCCGCCGCTGCCTTCCGACGGGTGCACACTTCATCCTTTTCGTCAGGATGCGCCGGGGCGGGCCGGCCGGGGAGTGCATGTGGACAACGCGGAACTGTTGAAGCAGCTGCGCATCGATCGCAACCAGCGTGAAGAGAGCGGTGGCAGCGGCCATCGTGGTCGCTGGATCGCGCTCGGCGTGGTGCTCGTGCTGGTGCTGGTGCTGGGTGCCGGCGGCTGGTGGTGGATGGCGCATCGTCCGGTGCTCGTGCAGACGGCCGTCGCCGCCAGCCCGGGCAAACAGGGCGAGGCCGGCGCGGTGCTGGAAGCCACCGGTTACGTCACCGCGCGGCGTCAGGCCACCGTCTCGGCGCAGATCACCGGCACCCTGACCGAGGTGCTGATCGAGGAGGGCGACCACGTGAGCAAAGGCCAGATCCTGGCGCGGCTGGAGGACAGCGGCTACCGCGCCAGCCTCGACGCGGCGCTCGCCGGAGCCCAGGCCGCGCAGGCGCAGGTGGCACAGCTGCAGGCACAGCTGGTGCAGGCGCGCGCCGACGCGGCGCGGCTCGATGCGCTGGTGGGTCGCGGGCTGGTGTCGAAGCAGGCCGCCGAGCAGGCGCGCACGGCCGTGGCCAGCTATCGGGCGCAGCTCGACGCGCAGCGCCGGCAGGTGGCCGCCGCACGGGCGCAGGCGCGGGTGGCACAGGTCAACTACGACTACACCGTGGTGCGTGCGCCGTTCGCCGGCGTGGTCACCGACAAGGCCGCGCAGGTCGGCGAGATCGTCTCGCCGCTCTCGGCCGGCGGTGGCTTCACCCGCACCGGCGTGGGCACCATCGTGGACATGGATTCGCTGGAGATCGACGTCGACGTCAACGAGGCCTACATCGGCCGCGTGCGGCCGGACATGCCGGCCGAGGCCGTGCTTGACGCCTATCCCGACTGGCGCATCCCCGCCCACGTCATCGCCATCGTGCCGGCCGCCGACCGCGGCAAGGCGACGATCAAGGTGCGCGTGGCGCTGGAAGCGAAGGACGCGCGCATCGTGCCGGACATGGGCGTGCGCGTGGCCTTCCTGGAGCACAAGGAGCCGGCGGCCGCCGCATCGCCCAAGGGCGTGCTGGTGCCGGCCAAGGCACTCACGCAGCGCGACGGCAAGAGCGTGGTGTTCGTGGTGCAGGGCGATGTGGCGCGGCAACGTGCGGTGGCGCCCGCAGCGCAGACCTACGGCGACCTGCGCCTGCTGCCCGAGGCGGTGAACCCCGGCGACAGCGTGGTGGTGTCGCCGCCGGCCGACCTGCACGACGGTTCGGCCGTCCAGACGCCCACCTCGCCCTGAAATTTCCTGCAGTGGCCCGCATGGCGGGCCCTGCAGCGATCCCTCACCCACGCAGGAGAATGCACCATGGAAACGCTGATCGAGATCCACGACCTGGCCAAGGTCTACGAGCGCGGCAAGCAGCAGGTGGAAGTGCTGCATCACGTCGACCTGGCCATCGCGCGGGGCGACTTCCTGGCGCTGATGGGGCCGTCCGGCTCCGGCAAGACCACGCTGCTCAACCTGATCGGCGGCCTGGACACGCCCAGCGCAGGCAGCATCACCGTCGGCGGCCAGCGCATCGACCGGCTCGGCGCGGGCGCGCTGGCGAAATGGCGCGCGGCCAACGTCGGCTTCGTCTTCCAGTTCTACAACCTGATGCCGATGCTCAGCGCGCAGCGCAACGTCGAGCTGCCGCTGCTGCTGACCAGACTGTCGGCCGCGCAGCGCAGGAAGAACGCGGCCATCGCGCTGCAGCTGGTGGGCCTGGCCGACCGCGCCTCGCACAAGCCCGGCGAGCTCTCCGGCGGGCAGCAGCAGCGCGTGGCGATCGCCCGCGCCATCGTCTCCGATCCCACCCTGCTGGTGTGCGACGAGCCCACCGGCGATCTCGATCGCCAGTCCGCCGAGGAGGTGCTGGGTCTGCTGCGCACGCTCAACCGCGAGCACGGCAAGACCATCGTGATGGTCACCCACGATCCCAAGGCCGCCGAGTACGCCGACCATGTGCTGCACCTGGACAAGGGCTCGCTGGTCGGCGAGGCGGTGGCGTGATGCGCGCCTGCTTTGCTCCCTCTCCCCGGCGGGGAGAGGGTTGGGGTGAGGGGCCGGTCTGGCCTCGTGGCCGAGGCAGTACCCGCTTCGAGCTGGACGCCCCACAAGGTCCAGCCCCTCATCCGACCCTTCGGGCCACCTTCTCCCCGGCGGGGAGAAGGGACCTCGCGCATGGAGCCTGAGCCATGAAATACCTTCATCTCATCTGGGCGGCGCTGTTCCGCCGCAAGACACGCACCGTGCTCACCCTGGTGTCGATCGTCACCGCGTTCCTGCTGTTCGGCATGCTCGACGCGGTGCGCACCGCCTTCGACAGCGGCAGCAAGAGCGTGGTGGGCGTGGATCGGCTGATCACCGCCTCGCGCTACTCGATCATCCAGTCGCTGCCGCAGGCGCTGCAGTCGCGCATCGCCGGCGTGCCGGGCGTGCGCGATGTAGCCTACGCGAACTGGTTCGGCGGCATCTACCAGAATCCGAAGAACTTCGTCTTCAGCTATGCGGTGAGCCCGAACTACCTGGACGTCTATCCGGAGATCCAGCTGACGCCCGAGCAGCGCAAGGCGTTCGACAGCACCCGCACCGGCGTGGTGATCGGCCCGGTGCTGGCGAAGAAATACGGCTGGAAGGTGGGCGACAGGATCCCGCTGCAGTCGACCATCTTTCCGCAGAAGAACGGCGACAAGACCTGGCAGTTCGACATCGTCGGCATCTACAGCGTCGGCGAAGGCGCGGCCAACGGCATGGACCAGCTGTTCCTGCTGCACTGGAAGTACTTCGACGAGGCCAACCTGTATTCGAGTCACGAGATGGGCTGGTACGTCGACCGGCTGGCCGACCCGGACGCCGCCGACAGCGTGGCCAAGGCCATCGACGCGATCTCGGCCAACTCCGACCACGAGACCAAGACGCAGACCGAGCAGGCCTTCAGCGCCTCGTTCGCCAAACAGCTGGGCGACATCGGCCTGATCGTCACGGCGATCATGGGCGCGGTGTTCTTCACCCTGATCCTGCTCACCGGCAACACCATGGCGCAGGCGGTGCGCGAACGCACGTCCGAATTGGCGGTGTTCAAGACGATCGGCTTCCCCGGCCCCGCCGTGCTCGGCATGGTGCTGGCCGAGTCGGTGCTGCTGCTGGTGCTGGGCGGGGTGATCGGACTGGGCATCGCCGCCGTGCTGGCGCCCGCCGTGAGCAAGGGCAGCGGCGGCATGGTGAGCCTGCCGCCGGTCGGCGCCAGCAGCTGGGCGATCGGCGTGGGGCTGATGGTGCTGATCGGCCTGGTGGTCGGCGCGCTGCCGGCGCTGCGCGCGATGCGCCTGAACATTGTCGACGCCCTCGCGGGCCGCTGAGGAGATCCATCATGAAGAAATTTCTCGGCTTTCTGGGCAACCTCGGCCTGCTGGTGCTGTTGGCGGTGGTGCTGGTGATCTGGACCCGGCTGCCGCTGGCCGCGGTCGGCGGGCTGGCGCTGCTGCTGGTGCTCTGGCTGGTGCTGTCCCGACGCGGCCGGCAGACGCTCTCGGTGACCCGTGTGGGCATCAGCACGCTGGGCCAGCGCATCGGCGCCTCGTCGGTGATCGTGATCGGCATCGCCGGCGTGGTCGGCGTGCTGGTGGCGATGCTGGCGATGGGCGACGGCTTCGCCGCCACGCTGCAGCAGACCGGCAGCGACGACACCGCCATCGTGCTGCGTGGCGGCTCGGCGGCCGAGCTCAACTCGGTGCTGGAACGCGACAGCCTCAACGTGATCGAGCAGGTGCCCGGCGTGGCGCGCGACGCCGACGGCAAGCCGATCGCCTCGGCCGAAATCTCGGTGGTGGCGAACCTGGCCAAGAAGAACGATCCCGGCGTGGAAGCCAACGTGCAGATCCGCGGCGTCGGCGATGCGGCGTGGGCGCTGCGCCCGAACGTGCACATCATCGAGGGGCGCCGCTTCAGGCCCGGCCTGCGCGAGCTGGTGGTGGGGCAGGGCGCGCAGCGCCAGTTCGTCGGGCTGGAGGTGGGGCGGCAGATCCGCCTCGCCGGCCAGCCGTGGACGGTGGTCGGTGCATTCGCTTCCAACGACTCGCACGATTCGGAACTGTGGGGCGACATGCAGACCGTCGCCTCGGCCTACCGGCGTGGCTCCAGCGCGCAGTCGGTCACCGTGCGCCTCACCTCGCCCAAGGCCTTCGACACGTTCAAGGCGGCCCTGCTCAGCGATCCGCGCATCAAGGTGGATGTCACTACCACCGGCGAGTACTTCGCCAGGCAGTCCGAGGGACTGACCAAGCTGATCCGCATCGTCGGCCTCACCGTGGGCATCATCATGGCCATCGGCGCCGTGTTCGGCGCGCTCAACACCATGTTCGCCGCGGTCGCTTCGCGGGCCCGGGAGATCGCCACGCTGCGCGCGATCGGCTTCCGCGGCGTGCCAGTGGTGGTGTCGGTGTTGCTGGAGACGATGCTGCTGGCCCTGCTCGGCGGCCTGCTCGGCGGCTTCGTCACCTGGCTGATCTTCAACGGCTACACCGCCTCCACCCTGGGCTCGAACTTCAGCCAGGTGGTGTTCCAGTTCAAGGTGTCGCCGCAGCTGCTGTGGACCGGCATCAAGTGGGCGATGGCGATCGGCTTCATCGGCGGGCTGTTTCCCGCCGTGCGCGCCGCGCGCCTGCCGGTGAGCACCGCCCTGCGTGAACTCTGATCGATGCAGGAGCGCACCCTGTGCGCGAATGGCCTCAGGCTCCGTTGCTGCATCTATCGCCCACAGGGTGAGCTCCTACCATCATCGGCGTTGTAGGAGCGCACCCTGTGCGCGAATGCTTTTGGCTCTGATGTCGATCAGGAGCAAGAGCATTCGCGCACAGGGTGCGCTCCTACGCGGGTTACGGCATGACCGGCGGCACGTAGGTCAGCGTCATCCCCAGCAGCCACAGCAGGCCCAGCACCAGCGGCACGTGCACCAGCAGCTGCATGAAGGTGTAGCCGACCACGTCGCGCGCCTTGAGCCCGAGCACGCCCAGCAGCGGCAGCATCCAGAACGGGTTGATCAGGTTGGGCAGCGCCTCGGCGGCGTTGTACACCTGCACCGCCCAGCCCAGGTGCACGTGCAGGTCGTTCGCCGCCTGCATCACGTAGGGCGCCTCCACCAGCCACTTGCCGCCACCCGAAGGCACGAAGAAGCCGAGCACCGCCGAGTACGCGCCCATCACCGCCGGGAAGCTGTCGGTGGAGGCCACGCGTACGAACAGGCCGGACAGATGGTGCGCCAGCGTCTGGCCGTCCGCGCCGGTGGCCCGGGTCAGCAACGCGGCGATGCCGCCGTACAGCGGGAACTGGATCAGCACGCCGGCCGTGCCCGGCACCGCGCGCGCCACCGCGTCGAGAAAGCTGCGTGGGCGCCAGTGCAGCAGCAGGCCCAGCGTGAGGAACAGGAAGTTGTAGGTGTTGAGGTCGGCCACCACGGTGATCGCCGGCCGGGTGGCGAACTGCCAGCCGAGCCAGCCCAGGCCGAGGGCGCCGATCAGCACGGCCAGCAGCGGGCTGTATTCCAGCCATTCGCCGGGGCGCGTGCGTGGCGGCAGCGCGGGCGGCGGTGCCTCGCTCACGCCGAAGTCCTGCGCCACGCGGGCGTTGGCGTCCGATGGCGCGGTGAACCAGCAGATCAGCAGCGACACGGCGATCAGCGCGGCGGTGAACACGATCGACTGCCACAGGAAAATCGTCTGCGTGAAGGGCAGCACGCCGGTGATGTCGAGCAGCCCCGGCGGCATGCTCTTCGGATTGGCCTGCAGCTGCGCGGCCGAGGACGACAGTCCCATCGCCCACACCGCGCCCAATCCGAGGTACGCCGCCGCGCCGGCCGCCCGATAGTCCATCCGCAAATCATTGCGCCGCGCCAGCGCGCGCACCAGCAGGCCGCCGAACACCAGCGAGAAACCCCAGCTGAGCAGCGAGGCCAGCATGCTGATCAGGCCCACGTAGACCACGGCGCCGCGTCCCGATCGTGGCACCCGCGCCAGCGCGTCGATCAGGCGCGCCACCGCCGGAGCGGTCGCCAGCACGTAGCCGCCGATCACCACGAACGCCATCTGCATGGTGAACGGGATCAGGCTCCAGAAGCCGTCGCCGAACGCCTGCACCGTCGCCACCGGCGTGCTGCCCATGCCCAGCACCGCCAGCGCCACGATCACCACGCCCAGCGCCGCGAACACCCACGCATCGGGAAACCATTTCTCCGACCACGCGGCACTGCGCAGGGCCGCGCGCGCCAGCAGACCTTCACCAAGTTTGTTCATGACGATGCTCGTGTGGCGGGAGTGACCTCAATCGTCCTCCGGCATGCCGCTCCCAGGCAACACGACCTACGTCCACCGTCACGTCGACGGTGGACAAAAAAAGAGCCGCCGTGGTTGCGGCGGCCGATCTGGGGAGAGTCTCGCTCTCGTGCACCTCCTTGTGCACGGATCGATGTCGTTATGCGAACAAGCAACGCCGCTGGATCAGAAGTCGTAGCTGACCTGGAAGCGCACGTAGCGGGCCGGTTCGATGGACAGCGGCACGTTCCACGTCGA
This sequence comes from Dyella sp. KRB-257, assembly GCF_049445995.1. Taxonomy (NCBI): domain Bacteria; kingdom Pseudomonadati; phylum Pseudomonadota; class Gammaproteobacteria; order Lysobacterales; family Rhodanobacteraceae; genus Dyella; species Dyella sp. KRB-257. The sequence continues at coordinate 182,781 of NZ_JBMSDZ010000007.1, forward strand.
GCTGAGTGCACCCGCACCGGACTCGGAGAAGGCGTTGTACTGGGTGGTTCGCTGCTGGTTGAGCAGGTTGAACACGTCGACGTCGAAGGCGAGCTTCTTGTCGGCCCACTCCGGGCGATATTCCGCGTTCACGCTGAGGATTTCCTGCCACGGTGTGCGGCCGGTCGAACCCGGAGGTGCCGGCGTGCCGGACGGTCCGCAGAAGTGGTAGGAACCGCGGTAGCCGAACGGATCGGCCTGCGCCGTGCCGAAGTAGCCGTAGCAGGCCTTGGGTGTGCCGCTGAGCACCTGCAGGTTGCCGCCGACCAGCCACTCTGGGGTGATCTGGTAGTAGGCGATCAACTTCAGCTGATGGCGGCGGTCGTTGGCCTGGCTGCCGCCGGAGTAGGTCATCACGCCCGCGTTGTCCCAGGCCTCGGTCTGCGACACGTCCTGCTGGCCGATGTTGGAGAGCACCGAGCCCTCATAGTTGCCGAAGCTGCGCGACCACACGTAGTCGATCTTGCCGTACCACTTGCCGTCGAACGGATGCTCCAGGTAGGCCTCCAGCGCACCGTACTTGCGGTTGAGCTTGGGCATGCCCCAGGCCGACCACGGGATGTTCAGCACGCTGTAGCCGCCGGCGCCGTTGGGCACGTTGATCAGCGAGTCACGACCGGGGTTGAGGATGTAGCAGCCGGTGGAGCCCAGCGCGGCGACCGGGTCGAGGCCCTGTGCCGTCGCGTAGGCCTGGATCACGTTGTCGTCGCAGACGTCGTCCAGCGCGTTGCGCAACACACGGTAATTGGCACGGGCACCGTATACCCAATGCTGGCCGAAGGCGTCGAGCGTCTTGTCGAAGCCGGCGATGTACTCGTCCTGGTATTCGGCCTTGGCGTTCTTGCTGGTGACCGTCTTCGGGTCCGGCGGGATGCCGAACTCGTTGTTGGCCGACACGCCCGGATACCGCGACTGGGTGATCTGTGCCAGGCCGGTGGGTGCGCCGGTGGTCGGGTCGATGCCGGTGTAGGTGAAGTACTGGTCAGTGTAGGTGCTGCCGGCGGCGCCGCGGATCGCCACGTTGGCCGGCTCGGCCAGGTAGTAGCGGCCGACGTTGCCGTAGACCTTGAAACTGGAGTCGCCGTACACGTCCCAGGTGGCGCCCAGGCGCGGGGCCCACTGCGGCTTGGTCAGACGCAGGTAGGGCACGCCGACCGGGTTGTAGTTGGTGAACTGGTCGTTGCGCAGGCCCAGGCTGAGCAGCAGGCGATCGTTCACCTGCCACTGGTCCTCGATGTACTGCGCGGTCTGCTTGACGCGCGCGCTGGCGGAATTGGAGTAGATCTCCTGAGAGACGTAGTAGCCCTGGCCGCCCGGCGCGCCGACGCTCTCGCCCGGCAGCGTGGAGATCGGCAGGCTCGGATTACCCTTGCCGTACACCCAGTAGTAGCCGGGGCCGCTCGGGGTCGCGCCGATGTCGATCGAGCGCGTGGTGAGGTTGTCGATACCGGCGGTGATCGAGTGGCTGCCGATCTTGTAGTTGACGTCCAGTCGCAGGTTGGTGGTCTTGTCGTGCGAGCGCGGATCGTTGATCAGCCGATTGATCTGTGAGCCGACGATCGGACCATTCGTCGCGTAGGCCGGATTCTGGTACTGCGAATTGATGATGAATGCGTCGGGGCCGCCGGCGGCCTGGCTGTAGTCGGTCTGCTTCATCGTGCCGTACAGGGCTTCCACCGTCAGATTGTCGGTGAGGTAGCCGGTGTATTTGGCAATCCAGACATCGGCGCCGTCCTTGGTGTGCGTGGCCGGGCCGAGGAAGCCGCCGCGGGTGCCCGAGTCCTGGCCCGGTGCATAGTTGTACTGGTACACGTTGCCCCAGTACTCGCGCTTGTTCGAGGCGCCGGTCAGCTCGAGGATGTTGTTGTCGGTGATGTTCCAGTCGACCTTGGCATACCACTTCGGCGAGCTGGTGTGATACGTGGTGTCGGTCTGCGTATTGACATTGGCGATGTTCTCGCCGCCGACCTGGTGGTCGGCCTCCACCGAGGCGAAGAAGAACAGTTTGTCCTTGATCAGTGGACCACTGACGTAGGCGTCCTCGATGTGTTCCCACGCGGTGTTGTTGTTGCGGAACTGGTAGATCTGGCCCTGCTTGCCGCTCGGACCGGTGAGGTACTGCGGGCCAGTCGGATAGTAGGCGTTGGCGGGCGAGGCCTGCAGGCCGCTGGGGATCCACGTCACCGAGGCGCCGAAGTGCCATTCGTTGCTGCCGCGCTTGCCCACCATCGACAGCACGCCGCCGTCGGAGCGGCCATAGGCGGCGCCGTAGCCACCGGTGAGCACCTGCTCCTGGTCGATCGAGCCGTAGGGCAGCGTGATGCCGCCGAAGTTGTGCAGCGGATCGGTCGTGTTGAAGCCGTTGATGTAGTAAGCGTTCTCGGCCACTGACGAGCCGCCGAAGGAGATCAGCGTCTGGCCGGTGGGGCTGGTGTAGTAGCCGCTGCCGGTATTTACGCCCGGTGCCAGCGTGGCGATCGCCTCGGCGGTGCGCGGGATCGGCAGCTTCTTGAGCTGTTCGGCGGTGATCACCGTGCGCGAGTCGACCTGGCTGACGTCGATTGGCGGCAGGGCATTCGCCGTCACCGTCAGGCCGCCGAGATTGGTCGTACCTGCCGGCGCGCTGTTGAAGGACACCTGCGTACCTGCACCCACGGTGAGGGTGACGTCGTTTTTCGTGTCCACGGCCGTGCCATCACGCATCAGGGTAACGGTGTAGGTGCTGAGCGGAAGCGCTCCGGCCGAATAGCGTCCACTCGCATCGACCGGCACCTCGCGGGTCACGCCGTTGGCGCTCTTGATGACAACCGATTCACCGCTGGCCACAGGAGCGGTGCCGAAAATGGTGCCGGTGGTCGACTGGCCGTAGGCCACCCCGCTCAGTCCGAGCGCCAATCCCAGCGCGACAAACAAAATCTTGCGATTGGGTGCGCAATTAATTGCGCATTGAGGCGAGAGATTATTATTCATGGGTTCCCCAAGTGGCGTAAGTGATTGACGCATCGCTATTTATCGGGCGTCTTTATGGGTGCTGGCTAGACAGGAAGTTACATTTGTTACACAAGCCGATGTCAATCGTGGCCTTCTTGTTAGATCGCCGTAAATAACCACTTGGCCATTCGATGGAGATACCAGATGAATCCACTCAAGGTGGCTGAAAGGTAGCCACGATAAAATTGCCTCACGACCGGTAACCCAACCCGGGCTTCTCCGTTGTCGTTCGATCTTCCTGAATGGTTTCCCTTCCCATGTTGTTGAAGCTGGATGGCGGTGAGCCGCTCTACGTGCAGGTCTATCGAGCGCTGTCGCGTGCCATCGAAGATGGGCGCTTTCCGCCATCCACCCGGTTGCCGGGAACAAGAACCCTGGCACGCGAGCTTGGCGTGTCGCGCACAGTAGTGCTCCAGGCCTATGAGCAGCTGGAAAGTGAAGGAGTGATCGCAGGAAGTCCTGGCAGTGGCACCTTCGTACAGGGTCGAGCGGAACCGGCGCCGACAACTCTCGTTCCTGCAGGAGCGGTGGAGGTGGACGCCCTCACCGGGGCGCTGCAGAAGGATTTATTGTCTCCCTCTCCCTGGGCCGTACGAGCAAGAGACGGCATGCCTGTCCCAGCGATGGGCTCTGGTCAGGCGGCCGGAGATCTGCTGGATTTAGCTCAGGCGCGTACGTTTCAGGATGACCAGGGCGCACGTCGCTGGCGCCAGGCTCTGCTCGCGGCGCTCAATGAGCCCCACGATGATCTGCGGGACATCCGAGGGCTGGCAGAGTTGCGGCGCGCGCTCGCGCTGGAGCTCCACCAGTCGCGTGCCATCAACGTCGATCCCGACGAAATCCTGGTGGTAGCCGGCATCCAGCAGGCGCGCGATCTGGTGGCCCGCGTATTGGTACAGCCGGGCATGTCGATTGCACTGGAGGAACCGTGTGATCCAGCGGTTCGGGCCACGTTCGCTGCCATGGGCGCGCGACTGATGCTTTGCGCAGTCGGTACCTCAGGCTTCGACATCGAGTACTACGCCGCCCAGCTGGCCAGCGCATCACTCGCATATGTGATGCCGTCCCAGCAGTTTCCGACCGGTGCGGTGATGGGAGTGCGGCAGCGGCTCAGCCTGCTGCGCTGGGCGTACGCGCGGGGCGCCTATGTGATCGAGGACGATTTCGAACCGGAGCACAGGTTGGTATCGAATGCCGCCCCGCCCCTTTTTGCCATCGACCAGCGTGCCCAGGTCATCTACATCGGCGCACTCGCGCGCGAGTTCTTTCCTGGACTGCACATGGGTTATGTGATCGCCCCGCGTGCTTTGAGGCCGTTTTTCGAGGCGGCAAAATGGGTGGCTGATCGTGGTGCCCGGTTCCTGATGCAGCGCGTGCTGGCGCGCTACCTTTCCACGGGTGAATACCAGAGTAACTTGCGCCGGTTGTTCGTGCTGCTGGTGGAGAAGCGCGCCGCTCTGGTTGCTGCGCTCAGTCGCTATTTTGGCGAGCGTGCCATCGTGACTGGAGACACTGTCAGCGGTGCGCTCCTCGTTCAATTCCCCGACGCGGCAACTTCGGTTACCGATGCATGGCTGGCTCGTGCCGAGGCGATCGGCGTGCGGGCCGTTTCGGCAGCAGCCTGGTATGCCCGTCCGCCTGCGCACGCCGTATTGTTGCTCCGCTATGCACATGTGCAGGGCGAACGACTGGATGCTGCGGTTCGGCTGCTGGCGTTGGCCTACGACGAGATCAAGCCGCACGCATCGCTGCAGGCGATCGCCTGCTGACCGACGCGAATTGCCCGAGCTGGGCTCAGCTGCGTCGTCAGCCGCGCCGCTGCCGCTGCCGCTGCCGCGCCAGCGTGATCACGCCCACGCCGAGCAGGATCACCGCCATGCCAGCCATGTCGAACGGGCCCACGTGTTCGCCGGCGAACAGCACGCCGAACAGCACGGCGACGGGCGGATTGACGTAGGCGTAGCTGGTGGCCACGGCGGGGCGCGCGTGCCTGAGCACGTAGAGGTAGGCGCTGAAGGCGACGATGGAGCCGAACAGGGCGAGGTAGACCACCGCCGCGGTGGCGCGCACGGTGGGATGTGCGGGCAGGTGTTCGCCGCTGCCGTAACCCGCCGCGAGCAGCGCAACGCTGGCGCAGAGCATCTGCGCGGCGGTGTTCATCGGGCCGGCCGGCATGTCCTGGCGGCGGCTCCACGCCGAGCCGAAGGCCCAGCACATCGCCGCGGTAATCAGCGCCAGCGCGCCGAGGCGCGAGCCGGACAGGCCGCTGCCAAGGTTCAGCACGATGACGCCGGCGAAGCCGGTCAGCAGGCCGATCGTCTCGCGCCGCGTCGCCCACTGGCCGTACAGGCCGGCGAACAGCGCGGCGAACAGCGGCATGCTGGCCACCGCCACGGCGGCTATCCCTGAGCTCACATGCTGCTCGGCAAAGCACACCAGGCCGTTGCCGAAACCCAGCAGCAGCACGCCGGTGAACGCCGCATTGCGCCACTGCCGCGCGGTCGGAGCGGCCAGTCCACGCAGGCGCAGGAAGCCGTAGAGCAGCACGCCCGCGCCGAGAAAGCGCACGCCGGCGAGCAGGAACGGCGGGTAGCTTTCCAGCGCGTAGTGGATGCCCAGGTAGGTCGATCCCCAGATCACGTAGAGCGCGAGCAGGGCGAGCGGAATCAGCACGCGCTCGTCGACGGGGCCGCGTACGGCGGACGCGGAAGCTGGCAGGGACATGCGGGGGGAGTCGCGCAGGGAGGGCGCGCCATTATCCGCGAGCGCGACGCGCCGCACGAGGGGCGGGCCTGGCATCGCGCGGGAGCGTCGCGTCGCGTTCGCGGGCGAGCAGCTGCACCTTGCGATCCACGCCCCAGCGCCAGCCGCCGGGCGAGCCGTCCTCGCGGATCACGCGGTGGCACGGCACGATCAGCGCCAGGCGATTGCTGGCGCAGGCGCGGCCGATCGCGCGCGCGGCCTTCGGCACGCCCAGTTCCGCGGCCAGTTCCCCATAGCTGCGCGTGCTGCCCTCGGGAATGCGCGTCAGCGCCTGCCACACCCGCCACTGGAAGGCGGTGGCGGCGACGTCGATCGGCGGCAGCGCCGGCGCCTGGGCATCGCTCCAGCCCAGGTCGTGGGCGATGCGGCCGACCACGGCGTCCAGCCATGCCTCCCGACCGGCGTCGACGCGTTCGCGTTCGGCGTGGGGAAACTCCCGAGCCAGCCGGGTTTCGAGGGTGGCGTCGTCCTCGCCCAGCGATACGGCGCATAGCCCGCGCGTGGTGGCGGCAACCAGCAGCCGGCCCAGTGGCGTGGCGGTGATGGTGTAGCGGATGCTGGCGCCGGCGCCGCCGGCACGGTAGCTGGCCGGCGTCATGCCGAGCAGGCGGTCGCTGTGCTCGTAGACGCGGCTGGCCGAGCCGAAGCCCGCGTCATAGACCGCCGCGGTCACCGCGCTGCCGCCGCGCAGCGACTGGCGCAACTGGTCGAAGCGCCGGGCGCGGTGGTATTCGGACGGGCTCACACCGTAGCGGCGGCGGAACGCGCGCTGCAGATGGGTGGCGCTCAGGCCCGCGCTGGCGGCCAGCTCGGCCAGCGTCGGCAGCGCATCGCACTGCTCGATCCGGGCACGGACGCGCTCGAGGGCGGTATCGGTGGTGGGCTTGGTCATGGCGGCATCCGCGGGAGGATGCGCCCAAGGCTACGCGGCGGGTGCGGCGCGAGCCATCCGGATCTTGCGCGTCACCGCGGCCCGGATGTGCTCAATGCGCGGTACGGCGGCCTTCGTGCAGCACCACGAACTCGCCTTCCAGCGTCTGGGTACGATGTGACGTACGGGCGGCGCCGTGCACGGGCGCGTCGGCGCGCAGCTTCCACTGGCGAACTGCCAGCAGCACGAGGCCGCCAACCAGCAGCACGCCGGCGACCATCAGGCCGAACACCATCAACACGCCCACCACGGCGAGGCCGATCAGCACCGACAGGGCGCGGACGAGCGGGTGGCGGGCACGACGCGGGGCAGGCAGGACAAAACGCATGTGTTAAAAATCCGTGTGGTAAAATCAACGACTTACGCGTGCAACGATGAGGCCTGGCGGCCTTCGGGACAAGTGCCGATGGATAGAAACGAGACCGCCCGCCCGCTCTGCCGGCTGGACGATATTCCCGACGGCGAGGCGATGGCGGTCGATGCGGTGCTGCCCGACGGCCCGGAGAGCCTGATCGTGCTGCGACAAGGTGCCGCCGTGCATGCCTACCGCAACATCTGCCCGCACGCGGGGCGGCGGCTGGATTGGGCGCCGGGCAAATTCCTGATCAGCAAGGGCGCGCTGATCTGCGCCGCCCACGGCGCGAGTTTCGCCGCGGCCACCGGCTGGTGCATCGGCGGGCCGTGCCGCGGCCAGGAGTTGCGCCGGGTCGCCGTCGCGGTGGTCGACGGCGAGGTGCGCCTTGCCTAGCAGCCTGTCGGACTTTGGTCGGCCGGGCTGCGAATCCGGCTGTGCGGTCCCTATTTCCGCCGCTTCTTGGCCCATAGCACCTGACTATGGGCCGGCGAATCGTCGAAAATCTGTCCTCGCACAGCCGACTTCTCGCCTCGACCACCAAAGCCCGACAGGCTGCTAGGCGACGGTCCGACAACCTGTGTCTCGCCCGTCATTCCTGTGCAGGCCTCTTCAGTGGCCTGAAGGCGCTCGATCCCGGCTTGCGCCGGGATGACGAGCAGGATCAGAGCCGCGCGTCGGCCACGCCCGGCGGCAGCACGCTCTTGATGTCGAAGATGGCGCAGGTCCCGCGCCCCCAGCGGCGGATCGCCGCCGCGTCCATCGCAATGAACTGTGCGTGCGCCACGGCCAGCACGATGGCGTCGTAGCTGCCCACGGTGGGCGCATCGACCGGCCGCAGGCCGAGCTTGCGTTCGGCTTCGTCGGCGTCGACCCAGGGGTCGTGGACCTCTACTGTGGCGTGCGCCGCTTCAAGCTCGCGCACGATCTCCACCACGCGGGTGTTGCGCAGGTCCGGGCAGTTTTCCTTGAAGGTGAGGCCCAGCACCAGGATGCGCGAGCCCACCACATGGATGCGCTTGTTCGCCATCAGCCGCATCACCTGGTGCGCCACGTACAGGCCCATGCGGCTGTTGATGCGCCGCGCGGCCAGGATCAGCTCCGGGTGGTAGCCCAGCACCGTCGCCTTGTGCGTGAGGTAGTACGGGTCCACGCCGATGCAGTGGCCGCCGACCAGGCCGGGCCGGAACGGCAGGAAGTTCCACTTGGTGCCGGCGGCGTCGAGCACGTCCTGCGTGTCGATGCCCATGGTGTTGAAGATCATCGCCAGCTCGTTGATCAGCGCGATGTTGACGTCGCGCTGGGTGTTCTCGATCACCTTGGCCGCCTCGGCCACCTTGATGCTGGGTGCCTTGTGCGTGCCGGCGGTGATGATGCGCCGGTACAGCGCGTCGACCGCGTCGGCTGCCTCGGGGGTCGAGCCGGAGGTGATCTTGGTGATCGTGGCGAGGCGGTGCTGGCGGTCGCCGGGGTTGATCCGTTCCGGGCTGTAGCCGCAGAAGAAATCCTCGTTGAAGCGCAGCCCCGAGACGCGCTCCAGCACCGGCACGCACACTTCCTCGGTGGTGCCCGGGTACACGGTCGACTCGTAGATCACGATGTCGCCGGGCTTGAGCACGCCGCCGATAGTGGCGCTGGCCTGTTCCAGCGGCGAGAGGTCGGGCCGGTTGGCCTCGTCCACCGGCGTGGGCACGGTGACGATGAACACGTTGCAGTCGGCCAGCGCGCAAGCGTCGTCGCTGAGCTGCAGCTGGACGGCTGCGCGCAGTTCCGCCGGCGAAGTCTCGCGGGTGTGGTCGATGCCCTGGCGCAACGCGGCGATGCGCTCGGCGCTGGTGTCGAAGCCGACCGTCGGCAGCAGCCGACCGAACTCCACCGCCAGCGGCAGGCCGACGTAGCCCAGGCCCACGATGCCCAGCCGAGAAGGATTCACCATGCGATTCGGTTCCGCGGATGCTGGAGCGGCAAGGGTAGCCGATGACTCAGCGGAACATCAGGTTGATCGCCAGCATGGTGACCAGCAGCACGGCCAGCGTGAGCGGCACGCCGACACGCAGGAAATCCTTGCCGCGGTAGCCGCCCGGGCCGGCCACCATCATCAGCGCGGGGTGGCCGGAACTGAGCAGGAAAGTGTTGGACGAGGACACCGCCACGATCAGCGCATAGGCGGACGGATTGCCGCCGGTGGCCACCGCCACGCTGATCGCGATGGGGACCATCATCACCGTCGCGCCCACGTTGGACATCACCTGCGAGAACAGCAGCGTGAGGATCGCCAGCGACAGTTGCAGCACCCACGGCGTGGCGTGGCCAAGGTAGGCCAGTACTTCCTGCGCCAGCCACGCGGCGGTGCCGGTGGCATCCATCGACCAGCCCAGCGGGATGAGGCAGGCGGTGACGAAGATTGTCTTCCAGTTGATCGCCTTGTACGCCTCGTCCATGTTCAGCACGCCGGTGAGCAGCATGCCGATGGCGCCGGTCATCATCGCCACCGACAGGTCGAGGTTGGTGAACAGCGCCAGGCCCTTGGCGAGCAGGAAGAAGCCCACCGCGTGCCAGATCTTGCCGGGGCGCTGCTCCTCCTTGGGGATGTCGGTGACCACCACCAGATCCTTGTCCTCGGCGGTCTGCGCCAGCTCGCGCCAGCTCGAGTGCAGCACCAGGGTGTCGCCGGGGCGCAGGCTGATGCTGCGCACGTCGTCGCGCAGCACCCGGTCGCCGCGGTGCACCGCCAGCACCGAAATGCCGTGGCGCTTGCGCAGGCGCAGCTCACCGATGGTCTGCTTGATGAAACGCGAGCTGGGCGGAACCACCGCCTCGGAAATGCCCGCGCGCGTCGGGTTGAACAGCTCCGCCAGCTGGCGCATGCGCGGCGACAGCTTGCACAGCTGGTTGTTGGCGAACTGCGCGAGCTGCTCGCGCGGCCCGAGCACGCCGAGCACCGAGCCGACCCAGACCACCTGGTCCACTGGCGGCGCCATGCGCGCGTCGTTGCCGCTCTTGATGGCGAGGATCAGCGGAGCCTCGCGCAGTTGCTCGATCTCGCCGATGCTCATGCCGACCAGCGGACTCTCCGCCGTGACGGTGAGCTCGGCGGTCTCGCCGACGATGCCGTAGGTATCGGCGAAGTAGCTCTCGGTGCGGCCGGGCGTCACCTTCAGGCGCTCGTCCTCGCGCTCGGGCAGCAGCCTGCGGGTGAAAAAATAGAAGAAAACCACGCCGAGCACGGCCAGCGTCAGGCCCACCGGGGTCACGCTGAACAGGCCGAACTTGGGGATGGTGTGCGCACCGGGCGGCAGGTTGTTGTTGGCGCTGGCGATCAGGTCGTTGAGGATGATCAGCGGCGAGTTGGCGATCAGCGTGGTGTTGGTCGCCGTGAGGATGCAGAACGCCATCGGCAGCAGCAGACGCGAGATTGGCACGCCGGTGCGCGCGGAGAGGCGGCTGATCACCGGGATCATCAGCGCGGCGAGCGCCTGGCTGGGAATCACCGCGCTGAACAGGCTGGTGACCGCGTTGATCACCATGCCCAGGCGCGATTCCATGCCGCGCGCCATGCGCATCACGAAGTTGGCGGTGAGCGCGAGCACGCCGGCGCGATCCAGCCCGGCGCCCATGATCATGATCGCGATGATCGCGATCACCGCGTTGCCGGCGAAGCCGTTGAACACGCGGTCGGACGGGATCAGGCCGGTCAGGCCGATCACCACCACCACCAGCAGCGCCACCATGTCGGCGCGGATCCACTCCAGCACCAGCATGAGCATGGTGAAGCCGACCAGGGCCAGCACCAGGATCATTTCGGGAGTGAGGGTCAGGCCCAAGGGGGGAGGTCTCGCCGGGGTGGGGTTCGCACGTCGTCAACACGCCGGGCCAGGCCACACGTTGGCATGCGGTGGTGCGAAACAAGCCTCACGCGGCGCCCCGTCCCTCTCGTGCCGTGCAGTATATGCGGGCGCGCATGACCGCTGGTGAATCCATTCGTCGAAAGCGTCCTCAGCGTCGGCGGTAGAGCAGATCCCACACGCCGTGGCCGAGCTTGAGTCCGCGGCGCTCGAAGTGGGTCTCGATGCGCCAGTCGGGCTTCTCGGCATAGGCCCCCGGCGCCACGGCGTTGTGCCAGTCCGGTGCCGCCTCCATCACCGCGAGCATGTGCTCGGCGTAGGGCTGCCAGTCGGTGGCCAGGTGCAGCAGGCCATCCGGCGCCATGCGCGAGGCGAGCAGGGCGACGAAGCCCGGCTGCACGATGCGGCGCTTGTTGTGGCGTTTCTTGGGCCAGGGGTCGGGAAACCAGATGCGCGCCTCGACCAGCGTGCCCGGCGCGATCTCGTGCTCCAGCACCTCCACCGCGTCGTGCCTGTAGATGCGCACGTTGCCGGCGTCGCGCGCGGCCAGCGCGTTCATCAGCCGACCCACGCCGGGGCCGTGCACTTCCACGCCGATGAAGTCGCGCGCGGCGTCGTGCTCGCTGGCCCACGCCAGCGCCTCGCCGTTGCCGAAGCCGATCTCCAGCACGCGCGGCGCTCGGCGGCCGAACGCGGTGTCGAAGTCGCGCGGCGCGCCGCGGTAGTCCAGCCCGTAGCGCGACCAGTGCGCGTCGAACGCGCGCTGCTGCGCCGGCGTCATGCGTCCCTCGCGCAGCACGAAGCTGCGGATGCGGCGCAGGTAGGTCGGGCTGTCGGCCTCCGCGGCGGGGGCGTCGTCGTGGTCGGGGAGGTCGGTCATCGGGGAGTCCGGGGGCATGGGCGGCGCAGCGAGGCGGCGGGCCCCGAAAAAGTCGGCCGGCAGGTCTCGCGACATGCCGGCCGCATGGCAAGGCTGCCGATTGTATCGCCGGGGCTCAGCGCTGTTGGAACCGCGCGGCGCCCGGATGGCTGTGGTCGTCGTTCTTGCGTGGTGCCACGCGGCGCGGTTCGCTTTGCGCCGGCGGGGCCGCCCGCGGGGCGGGCGCCTCGAAGCGGCGGGGCATCGGCTGGGGCGCCGGCATCGCCTCGCGCGGCGCCTGCACCATCGGGCGCGGCGCCGGTGGCATCGGCGCCTGACGCGGTTCGAAGCGCGGTTCGAAGCGCCGTGGCATCGCCGGTTCGCGCGGTTGCGGGCCGGGGACGCGCACGACCTGCGGCTCGCCCTGCGGCGCCCGCCAGGCGGGCGCGGCCCGGTTCCCGGCCGGGGCGAAGCGCAGCGGGGCCGGCAGGGTGCCCCGCTGCTGCGCCTCGCGCGGTTCGGCGTAGCGGTAGTTCGGCGTCGGTGCCGGCGTCGCGGGCGGCAGCTGGGTGGCGCGGACGAAGCGCTGTACCGCCGGCAGCGTGCCGCCGCGTGCCGGCGGCACATTCGACTCGTCCGGACCGGATCGGCCGCGCACGAAGCGCGACGATGGCATCGCCATCGTGCGCTCTGCCGTCGCCGCGTCCGGGCGGCCGCGCGCCTGCGGAAACCGGCGGGCGTTGACCGTGGCGGGTCCGGCCTCGATGCGTCGGGCCGGCATGGCACCGGCTTCGTCCGGCACCTGCCGGCCGCGCACGAAGCGCGAGGAAGGCATCGCCATCGTGCGCTCCGCCGTCGCCGCGTCCGGATGGCCGCGAACCATGGGGAAGCGGCTGGCCAGATCGCCGGCCGGCGTGGCGTGCTCCCCGCGCGCATCGTTCGCGCGATTCGCCATGGCCGGCGGTGCGCGATGGCTCACCACCGGTCGATCGAAGCGGCCTTCCGGCGCCGCCCGTCCACGCTCCGTGCGCATGCCGGCATAGCTGGCGCGCACCGGAGCCACCTGCACGCCGCGGCCGAGCACGGGCGCGGTGCGCAGGTGCTGCGGATCGATGCGCAGCCGATGGCCCTCCACCCGCCGCGCCTGCACGAAGGCATCGCGCGACATCGCGGTGATGCCGTGCGGCGCGAGCCGGTTGGCATAGTGCTCGTGCGGATCGCGCCCCTCGCGATAGCGGCGATAGCGCTCGTGGAAGTAGCGCTCGAAGCCGTCGCGGTCGCCGTGGTGGCGATCCCAGCGCAGGTTGTGGCGATTGATGCGGCGGTAGTAGTCGGCGCTCACGCGGTACCAGGGGTTGTAGAAGTCGCCCGGGCCCAGCGGGAACCAGCCGATCGGCACGCCCGTGCCGATCGACACGCGCCAGCCGCTGCCGCCGACGAAGGCCACCAGCGCCGGCGCGTACACCGCGCGCAGCTCGCGCGGCCCCGGAATCCAGCCCCAGCGATCGCGCACGTAGACCCAGCGGCCGTAGTGGTAGGGCGCGAAGCCCCACGGTGCATCGTCGATCCAGGTCCAGCCCCACGGCGCCACGTAGGCCCAGTGGCCGTCGCGGTAGGGCGCCCAGTCGCTGGCGACATAGGCCGGGTACCAGACCTGGCCGTAGGCGTCGTCGCTCTGCCAGCGGCCGTAGTGGTCGAGGTCCTCGTAGCCGATGACGTCCTCGGAGACGTAGCGGCGGCTGCCGGCGCGTGCGTAGCGCGCGTCGCGATCGGCGCACCACCGGTCGAACGCATCCTGCGAGCCCGCGTACGACTCGGCGACCTGCGCCAGCGAGCTGTCGTCGAAGCGGTAGCGGTGTCCGCCGATCACCCGCCGGCTGGCGTCGCCCTCGCCGTAGACGGTGGCCTGGCCTTCCAGCGCGGTGATCTTGGTGGTGCCGGCGCGGTCGTCCACATCGATGCGGAACACGCCGGGCGAGCTCACCACCAGCGCCACGTTGGGCGTGTCGATCTCGTAGCTCTCGTCCGGGTCGAGCGAGCGCACCGACAGGTTGAGCGTGCCGCGGGTGAGTTCGAGTTGGGCCAGCCGGTCGTCCAGCTGCAGCACGCCCACGTCGGTATCGCGATCCAGCCGCAGGCTGGCGTGGTCCAGCTCCAGTTCGGCGCGCGCATTGCCCGCCGCGGCGAGGCGGTCGCCGCGGGTGAGCGGGCGGTTCAGCGAGGCATCGCTCCAGTCGCTGGCGCCCGCCGGCAGGAAGCCCACGTCGCCGGCCAGATAGGCCAGCCGCGCCACGCGGTCGGGCGGGTCGCCGGCATCCGCGGACGTGGACTGCGCATGGCCGACGCCGGCGGCCAGGGTCAGCGCCAGCAACGCGCCGAAGCGCGGCCAGCGCCGCATGCGGGTGAAGCGGGACATCCGGGACTGGCGCATGACTTCCTCCATGGAAGCGGCGGCCCGGGCGATGGGCCCGGTACGGGAAACGTTTCGCGGCGGGTCGGGATGACCGCAGCCGCATTATGGGCATGCGACCGGCGCATGCCCCTTTCCCGCACGGCACGACGGCGCGCGGGATTCAGCCGCCCGCCATCTGCGGTTTATCCGCCGTTGGGCGCCGCACCGCCGCTTCCCTCGCGCGCGACGGGCGGGTTACCATCTGCCGCCGACGCGGGTGTAGCTCAATGGTAGAGCTGTAGCTTCCCAAGCTACTGACGAGGGTTCGATTCCCTTCACCCGCTCACCCCCCTCCTCGATCGCCGAGCCCCACCTCCCGACGCGTGCGCTGACCATGGCGGATGTCATCACCCTCGGCTGGCGGGAGCGCGTGGCGCTGCCGGATCTGGGCATCGCCGGCCTGAAGGCCAAGCTCGACACGGGCGCGCGATCCAGTGCGCTGCACATCGATTCCCTCGAAACGTTTCGCCGCGACGGTGCGACCTGGCTGCGCTTCAGCGTGAGTGCGGGCCGTCGCTGCGTCAGCACCTGGCACGGCGAGGCGCCGGCGCTGGACCGGCGCGTGGTCACCGACACCGGCGGGCGGCGCAGCGAGCGCTGGTTCATCCGCAGCGCGGTGAGCCTGGCGGGGCAGGCGTTCCCGATTGACATCAGCTTGACCGATCGTCGCCACATGCTGTTTCCCCTGCTGCTCGGCCGCACCGCCCTGGTCGGGCGCTTTGCGGTCGATCCGATGCTTTCCTACACCCTGCCGCGCGCGCAGCGCGCGGCGCCGGACATCCGATGAAGATAGCCATCCTCTCGCGCAACACGCGGTTGTATTCCACCCAGCGCCTGGTCGAGGCGGCGCGCGAGCGCAACCACGTGGTGCGCGTGCTCGATCCGCTGCGCTGCTATGTGCGCATCGCGCCGGGCAACATGGAGATCCGCTACAAGGGCAAGGCGCTGCGCGACATCGACGCGGTGATTCCGCGCATCGGCACGCAGAGCACCTTCTACGGCACCGCCGTGCTGCGCCAGCTGGAAATGATGGGCGTGTACACGCCCAATCCTTCGGACGCCGTGCTGCGCGCGCGCGACAAGCTGCGCTGCCTGCAGATTCTCGCCTCGCACGGGCTGCAGATGCCGGTGACGGTGTTCGGCGACAACCCGGACGACACCACCGACGTGCTGGCGATGCTGGGCGACCCGCCGCACGTGATCAAGCTCAACGAGGGCAGCCAGGGCACCGGCGTGGTGCTGGCGGAAAAGCGCAGTGCCTCGCAGAGCGTGATCGAGGCGTTCCGCGGCCTGTACGCCAACTTCCTGGTGCAGGAGTTCATCGCCGAGGCCAAGGGCAGCGACCTGCGCTGCTTCGTGGTGGGCGCCAAGGTGGTGGCGGCAATGCAGCGCGACGCCAGTCCGGGCGAGTTCCGCGCCAACCTGCATCGCGGTGGCACCGCGGTGAAGGCCACGCTCAGCGCGCAGGAGAAGCG
Organism: Dyella sp. KRB-257; assembly: GCF_049445995.1. NCBI lineage: Bacteria > Pseudomonadati > Pseudomonadota > Gammaproteobacteria > Lysobacterales > Rhodanobacteraceae > Dyella > Dyella sp. KRB-257. The sequence continues at coordinate 198,488 of NZ_JBMSDZ010000007.1, forward strand.
CATCGCGACCAAGGCCGCCGGCGCACTGGGGCTGGGCATCGCCGGCGTCGACCTGCTGCGCTCCGATCGCGGCCCGCTGCTGCTGGAGGTGAACGCCTCGCCCGGACTGGAAGGCATCGAGGCGGCCACCGGCGTGGATGTGTCCGGCTGCATCATCAAGCATCTGGAGCAGAACGTGGCCGGCTGAACGCCCGGCGCCCGCCCAGCGGAGCATTAACTGCTTCCTAACCACCCCCCGCCTATAAAGACCCCACTGCATTTGCCTGGCACTTCAACCTGTAGATCTGGTGGCAGCAGATTCGGTATCGGGGCAGTAGCTTGGGCCCGGGTGCGCTGATCCCGCGTGGACAGTCATCCGGGCCTTTTCTTTGCCCGCGCGCTGCGTTCAGCTTTGCGCCCGGGCGGCTCCGCTTTCCCGCAACAGGCTTGTTAAGCTTGCAACCCATAAGGCCGGCCCGTGCGCCGGCCGCTCGGAGTGGCGCATGCGCGTACTGGTGATCGAAGACAACAGCGATATCGCGACCAACATCGGCGACTATCTGGAAGACCGCGGCCACGTGGTCGACTTTGCCGGCGACGGCGTGACCGGCCTGCACCTGGCGGTGGTGCACGATTTCGACGTGATCGTGCTCGACCTCACGCTGCCCGGCATGGACGGGCTGGAAGTGGCGCGCAAGCTGCGTCACGAGGCGCACAAGCAGACGCCGATCCTCATGCTCACCGCGCGCGATGCGCTGGAGCAGAAGCTCACCGGCTTCGAGTCCGGCGCCGACGACTATATGACCAAGCCGTTCGCACTGCAGGAACTGGCCGCCCGGCTGGAAGTGCTGGCGCGCCGCGGCAAGGGTCCGCAGAGCCGCGTGCTCAAGGTGGCCGACCTCACCTTCAACCTCGACACGCTCACCGTGAACCGCGAGGGCAAGTCGATCCAGTTGAACCCGATCGGGCTCAAGCTGCTGCAGGCACTGATGGAGGCCAGCCCGTCGGTAGTGACCCGGCAGGATCTGGAGCAGAAGGTGTGGGGCGAGGAACTGCCGGACAGCGATTCGCTGCGGGTGCACATCCATGGATTGCGTGCGGCGATCGACAAGCCGTTCGAGAAGCCGCTGATTCACACGCGGCACGGCATCGGTTACCGCATGGTCGATCCGGATGCAGTCCAGGCGTAAGCTGCGGTTCCGCCTCGTCGTCTCCTTCGCGCTGTTCGGCTTCGGCCTCAGCGCGTTGTTTGCATTTGCGGCGCTGAATATCCGCACGCGGGTGGAGGATCAGCTGGTCAATGCCAGCCTGCTCGATGACGCCAGGTACTCCAACCACTTCGCGCAGGAACATCCGAACGCGCCGGGACCCGGATCCCGCCTGATCACCGGCATGGTCAAGAGTGACCGCACGCTCTACAAGGCGCCGCTGGCGTGGCAGAACCTCGGTACGGGCGTCCACGACATCCACGAGCCCGACCCGGACGATGGCGGCCGGGTGCACCACTACAAGCTGGCGGTGTACCGCGAGAACGGCATCATCAGCTTCGTGCGGTACGACGTGTCGCGCGAAGAGCTGGGCAAGCAGCAACTGCTCTTCAGCGTCATCGGCGCGGTGTTCCTGTTCGGTCTGCTCTCGTTGGCGATCGGCCTGTGGCTGTCGCGCAAGGTGCTCAAGCCAGTCAGTCAGCTGGCGCAGCGGCTGCGCGAGTTCCGGCGGGTCGGCAAGGCCGAGCCGCTGGCGCCGGAGTTTGCCGACGACGAGGTGGGTGAGCTGGCGCAGGCGCTGGACGACTACGCGGCGCGACTCACCTGGATGGTCGAGCGCGATCGCGAATTCAATTCCGACGTCAGCCATGAGCTGCGCACGCCGCTGGCGGTGATCGCCAGCTCCACCGAACTGCTGCAGGGCTCGCCCGATCTCACGCCCAAGCTGGCCGAGCGCCTCAAGCGCATCGAGCGCGCCTCGCGCCAGGCCACCGAGCTGATCGAGGCGCTGCTGCTGCTGTCGCGCGCCGAGCGCCGCGGGCCAACCCGCGGCGAAACGACCGACGTGGCCAAGGTGGCCGCCGACGTGATCGAAAGCCAGCGCCCACAGATCCGTGACAAGCCGATCGCCGTGCACCTGGACGTGCGCGCGCCGGTCAGCGTGAACGCGCCGGCCTCGGTGCTGGCCGTGGCGCTCACCAACCTGATCGGCAACGCGATCAAGTACACGCTGGAAGGCGAGGTGCGGGTCGAGGTCGACGCCAACGGCATCGAGGTGATCGACACCGGCCCCGGCATCAAGCCGGAGGATGCCGAGCGGTTGTTTCAGCGCGGTGTGCGTGGCGAAGGCGCCGGCGGCAACGGCGCCGGCCTGGGCCTGGCGATCGTGCGACGGCTGTGCGATCTGTACGGCTGGCACGTATCAATGCGCCCGCGCACCGATACCAACGGCGCCATCGCCAGCCTCGTCTTCGACTGACGCCGGACCCCCGACCGTAGGAACGCACCCTGTGCGCGAACGGCCTCGCGCTTCGTGGCCGCATCGATCGCCCACAGGGTGGGCTCCTACCGGAGGCGCGTAGGAGCGCACCCTGTGCGCGAATGCCTCACGCTTCGTGGCCGCATCGATCGCCCACAGGGTGGGCTCCTACCGGAGGCGCGTAGGAGCGCACCCTGTGCGCGAATGCCTCACGCTTCGTGGCCGCATCGATCGCCCACAGGGTGCGCTCCTGCCCGTTCTTGCGTCAGACCGCTTCCAGCCAGCCCCACTTGTCGCTGGTGCTGCCGTCGAACAGGCCGAAGTACAGCTCCTGCAGGCGGCGGGTGACGCGGCCGGCGGTGCCGTTGCCGATCTGCTTGCCGTCGACCGAATTGATCGGCGTGATCTCCGCGGCGGTGCCGCACATCAGCAGCTCGTCGCACAGGTACAGGTACTCGCGCGGGATGTCGCGCTCGACCACGTCGATGCCTTCCTCGCGGGCCAGCATCTTGATCGTGTCGCGGGTGATGCCGGTGAGGATCGAGGCGCTGGCCGGGGTGGTGTGCAGCACGCCGTCGAACACCAGGAACAGGTTCTCGCCGGCGCCCTCGCTGAGCAGGCCGGTGGAGGCCATCGCGATGCCTTCGCCGAAGCCCAGGCGCCGCGCTTCACGCGCGATCAGCTGGCCGGAGAGGTAGTTGCCGCCGGCCTTGGCGCCGGCCGGAATGGTGTTGGGTGCGAAGCGCTGCCAGCTCGACACGCAGGCGGTGATGCCTTTTTCCAGCGCCTCCGGCCCGAGGTACGGACCCATCGGCCAGGTCGCCACCGCGACGTCGATCGGCGTCTCGGCGGACAGGCCGAACCCCCCCAGGCCCCGGTAGGCCACCGGGCGCAGATACGCGGCGGAGAAACCGTTCTTCCTGATCACGTCGCGGCAGGCGGCGGCCAGCTCTTCGAGCGAATACGGCAGCACCATGTCGTAAATGCGCGCGGACTGGTACAGCCGCTTGAGGTGGTCGGTGAGGCGGAAAATCGCCGCGCCGTCCGGCGTGGCGTAGCTACGGATGCCCTCGAACACCGACGAGCCGTAATGCAGCGCATGCGACATCACGTGGGCGGTGGCGTCCTTCCACGCCTTGATCTCGCCGTTCTGCCAGATCCATTCGGGGTATTGCTGCGCCATGACGGTTCTCCGTTGGGGACCACTCATGATAACGGGTCGCCCGCTCCGGCGTCCCGCCATCGGACAAGGCTCCACTCGGTCCGTCATCCCGGCTTTCGCCGGGTCGACGGACGAAAAGCCGCTTCCTCAGGCCGGCGGCCGCAGCCACAGGCAACCGGCGCGGCGCTCGATCGGGAAGCGGGTGGCCTCGCTGGCGCCATCGCTGGCGGCGGTGATCGCGGTGAGCGACTGCGGTTCGGGATCGTCATTCCGGGCGGCGGACCCGGACGCGGCCGGCGCGAGGATCTCGGCGAGCGGCCGGCTGGCGTCGTGGATCGCGCGGTTCGGGAATGGCGTCGTGCCGACGGCGTAGGCACCAGGATCGCCATCGCGCAGGTCCAGCAATGGTCGCGGTCGCGCCACCAGCGCGGCCAGCTCGCGGATGCGCTCCACCGCGCCACGCTCGCCGTAGTCGTCCCAGAGCATCAGTCCGGCCAAGCGATTGGCCTGATGCGAGGCGAACGCGTCGGTCACCTGCTGGCGCAGCGCACCGAGGTCGGCGGTGCACAGCGTCGGGGCGACATCGGGGAACACGTTGCCGTCATTCGCCGCCGTGGTGGTTGGCGCAGTCGCCGGCAAGGCCGGCGTGGCGTCGAGATCCGCACAGCGACGATCGGTGAAGACCGGCCGCCCGGCCGCGTCCACACACCGGCGGATGCCGCCCTGTGCATGCGCCGATGCACTGGCCAGGCCGGCCAGCACGAACAGGAACACGAGCAGCAGTGGACGCATCGCCGCAGCATAGCGGCGCGGCGGCAGTCGATCAGTGCAGCAGGTCCAGTACGGCCAGCGTGGGGCGGGCGCGGTTCAGCGTGTAGAAATGCAGGCCCGGGGCGCCACCGGCGAGCAACCGACGGCACAGACCGGCCACCACCTCCGCGCCGAGCTGGCGGATCGCCCCGGCGTCGTCGCCGTGCGCCTGCATGCGCTTGGCGATCCAGCGCGGAATTTCCGCGCCGCACATGTCGGAAAAGCGCTTGAGCTGGCTGAAATTGCCGATCGGCATGATGCCCGGAACGATCGGTACCGTGACGCCGAGCGCACGCGCGTCGTCGACGAAGCGGAAGTAGGCATCCGGGTTGAAGAAGTACTGCGTGATCGCGCCGTTCGCGCCCGCTTCCACCTTGGCCTGGAAGTGGCGCAGGTCGGCCAGCGCGTCCTCGGCCTGCGGGTGGGTTTCCGGGTAGGCTGCCACCTCGATGTGGAAGTGCTCGCCCGAGTGCTCGCGGATGAAGCGCACCAGCTCGGCGGCGTAGCGGAAGTCGCCGGGCGAGGCCATGCCCGAGGGCAGGTCGCCGCGCAGCGCCACGATGCGGCGGTAGCCGGCCGCGCGATAGCCGTCCAGCAGCGCGGCGATCTCCGCGCGGGTGCCGCCCATGCACGACAAATGCGGCGCCACGTCCAGCCCGTGCTCGCGGTGCAGCCGCGCCACCGTGTCGCCGGTGTAGCTCAGCGTGGAGCCGCCTGCGCCGAAGGTCACCGAGGCGTACTCGGGGTTCAGCGCCTTCAGCTGCTGCGCGGCGCGGTCCAGCTGCGCGCGCTGCTCGTCGGTCTTGGGCGGGAAGAATTCGAAGCTGATCGACGGCATCGCCGCGGTCTCCAGGAAGGCATCTTCGACAGAGTTTATATCCTTATGTCGCGATGAAGCGATATAAGTTCACCTTCGGGTCGTGCGCCCAGCAGGTCGATCGAGCCCTCCCGGCGCGCCATGGCATCTCCCGCGGGAGGCGGGTGGGCAGAGCGATCTCTTGGTGCGCGGTCGGTACACGCTTGCTGGACGGGCGCTTGGGCACAAAGTCGCGCCGTGTTCGCCCGGCGGTCCATTGGCGCCGCATCGGCGCGGTGGCTACGCGGCATGGGCCGGTGATCAGGTGACCGCGCCGAATCAGGAGGCGGGGCGGGAGAATCGTCGTGCGCGGCATCACTGGGCTGCCGCCCGTGATGACGATGCGCGACGCGGCATCGGGCACCATCGCGTGGTTGTCCCCACACGCCGTGACGGCGTGTGGGGCGAGCTCATTCAGAACTTCCAGCCGTAGCTGATGCCGACCGAGTTCTGGTGCATCGATATGCGCTCGTTGCCGCCCGGCGCGCCACCCATGAACACCGGCAGGATCGACGCACCCTGCACGGTCTTGCTGAAGGCGTGCATGTACGCCATGGTCAACTCCGCCCCCGATCGCATCGTGTGGGTGAAACCAAGGGTGACATGATTGGTGATGACGCCCGGCGCCAGGATGTTGAAGGTGACGTCGGTGCCCTGGATCGGATTGCTGCCGTGGTTGAAGCCGGCACGCCAGGTCCAGCGCTCGGAACTGGCATATTCGACGCCCAGCTTCCATACCTTCACGTCGTGCCAGCCAAAGCCGGGGCCTTGGTTCGTTCCCAACTGGTACGGAACCAGACTGCGGTTGCTGACCGACTGCACGCCGCTGTAGTTGATGCGCTCGTAATCGAGCGCAACGGTCAGGCGATCGACCGGTTTCCAGGCCACGCCCAGCGAATAGTTCTCCGGGATGTCGAACTTGCCGCCTCGGGCGAACAGGCCGTCGTATCGGGAAAATCTGCTCATGCTGATCTTGCCGGCATAGGCGGCGCCGACCGAGAAGTTCGGGGTGAGGCGAGCGAAATAACCTACGCGTACACCGTAGCCGTGTGATGTCTCCGGTCCACGGTTGGTCACGTTGGCGGGATCCGAGGAGAGCCCCGGCGTGTACGCGAACGCCTGCAACCCCTTGGCCGAGAATCGCTGCACGGCGAACTGGGGAGCGATGCCGATCGACTGGTTCGCGGTGATGGCATACGAGGCCGTCGGTGCAATGATCAGTTGGGTCAGGTCGACGCCGAGTGAGCCCGAGCCGCACAGCATGTTTGCCGGACCCTGGCCGCAATTGAACTGGCCACCGGGATAATCGGTATTCATCCCGCCGTTGCCGAACACGCTGACGCCAAATGCCAGATTGTTCCGCACCATTCGGTTGTAGCCGAATTCGGGAATGGCAAACAGCGTTCGACCGCTGTGGATGGAGCCGTCGAGGCCCGGCCCGAATCCGCTGCGCGACGCGCTGCGCTCGGGATCGAACAGATCAAGTCCGAAATCGAGTCGGTTACCCGACATCACCATGGTGGCCGGATTGTTGGCACCGCCGAAACTGTCGCCGGTCAGGGCCATGGATGTGCCGCCACGGCCCTTGGCCTTCATGCCGTAGCCGTGTGTGAAGTAGCCGTTGGTTGCCGCTGCCGTGCCGCAGCACAGCAGCGCGGTGGACGTGACCAGAATTCGAAGTCGCATGTGGATTTCCCCCTCCGCTGCATTGTTTTGCCGGGCCGGGAACGGAAGCGTGTTCCGAAGCCTTGCGGATATACCCATGCAGGTATAGGTATACAGTTCGAGATTAGCACGAAGTATTTGGTTTTTCGGCAATTCGAAAACAAAAAAATCCGAATGAAAAAACCAGGCTGGATAATGCATTGCAGCATTTTCAGGCACTCCCTTTCCTGCGCGGATTGTGGCTAGGCTGGGGCGGATGCACACACGCAAAATGGCTTCACCGTGCTAATCTCCCGAGCGTTTGGCGCATGGTTTTTTCCGGGCGCACATGACCACTGCCCCGGCCGTATCGAAGAATCCTGCGCCGCAGCATCAGCCACACTGATCGATGGACTCGCCGAGATGACCAAAAAGATCCCCCTGGAGATTCCGCTGGAGACTGAAGAGGCGCAGCGGCGCAAGATCGTCTCCCGCTTGGCGCGCATCGAGGGCCAGATTCGGGCCATCCAGGGCATGATCCTGGACAACTGCAGCTGCGAGCAGGTGGCGCTGCAGCTCACCGCCGCGCGCCGTGCGCTGGACAAGGCTTTCTACGAGATGATCATCTGCAGCCTGAACAACCACATCGAGTCGTCCGACGACATCGAGGATGTGCGGGCGGCGACCAAGGAACTGGCGCGCCTGCTCGCCAAGTTCGGCTGAGCCGGCCTATCGCGAGAGCGATTCCTGCTCCATCTGCAGGTAGACGTTGTAGGCATTGCGCCGATTGGCGACTTCAAACGTCGGCTCGGCGTTGAACCCGCTCCAGTCCACCTGCTTGTAGGCCTCGTCGAACGGCACGAGATTGCTGGCCGCGGCGCCCATCTGCTGGCGCAGGAACACCAGGTAGTTGCGGGTCATCCGGGCATCGGCGCGCGGATGCAATGACGCGGGCCCGTGTCCCGGAACCATCACGCGGGCCGGTATGGCGAGCAGCCGGTCGATCGCCTTCAGCCATTGGCGGGTGTCGGCATCGCCGATGAAGGGCACGCGACCGGCGTATACGACATCGCCCGAGTACAACACGCCGTCGGGCTCCACCAGCATCGCCAGATCCTCGGGCGAGTGCGCGGGCCCGACATGGCGCAGGGAGAAGGTCACCTCACCCATCTTGAAACCCGTGGGGGCATCCAGCCAACGGTCCGGCAGTGGAAGGGTGAAATCCGGCCCGAGCCATGGCCCGATCAGCTGCTTGCGCTGCGCCAGGCGCTCCGCGGCCGCCTGCGAATTGAGGTAGCGATGCGCGCGGGTGTCGGCCCAGATCTGCGCCCCGATCCGGCGAAAGGCCGGAATGCCGTAGAAATGGTCGGCGTGGTAATGACTGATCACCACGCGCCGGATCGGCTGCTTGGTGAGCTTGCGGATCTCTTCGATCAGCCGATCACCCAGCGCGGGCGACCCCAGAGTGTCGAACACCACCACGCCATCGCCGGTGATCACGAATCCCGCGTTGGCAATGAAGCCCTCGTTGGCGCGGGTCGCCTCTTCAAGCCGGCCCTCCACGTAGTAACTGTGGGGGCCGACCTGATGCACGGGCAGGTCGATCTTGCTGGGCGCCCACGGGGGCTTTGCCGCCGGTGCCGCCGCCAGTGCCGGCGCCAGCCACGCCCATGCCAGCAGTGCCGCGAGCGTGCGCCGAAGCATCATGCACCGATGCCCGGATCGTTCTGCTCGCCTACCAGCCTGGGCAGGTTCAATGTCGGTGCCGCCACCGTCTGGTGCGCCTTCAGGTATTCGGCCACCACATCCCACACCGGTTCGCCGGTGACACCCTCGGCCATCGGCGCCCAGCCGGCGACCTTGTAGGACTTGCCGGCCTCGATCGGCTTGCCGTCCAGCCGCATGTCGTTGATGCGTTTGCCGGCGACCGCATTCGGGTCGCAGGTATAGGTGAGCCCGCCGACGCGCACCATGTCGCCGCCCTGCTGGTAATAGGGATCGGGATTGAACAGGTTGTCGCCGACGTCCTCGAGGATCGCCTTGATCCGCTCCCCGGTGAACTCGTTGACGGTCACGGTCGGATAGGTGATCGCCGTCTGGTCCATCAGCCGCTCGTGGGTGATGGCCTCGCCCGGCAGCAGCGTGGTGCCCCAGCGGAAGCCGGGCGAGAACGCGATCTGCGCGTCCTTCACCGCCATCAGGCCATCGAGGATGAGCTGATCGAAGCTGCCGTTGAAGTTGCCGCGGCGATACAGCAGGCCCTCGCTGACGGCATGCTGTTTGGCCAGCTGGCTCTCGTACGGCTGGCGGTGCCTGGCGATCAGCGCCTGCATCGCCGGATCCGGCGGGAGCAGGTCGGAGAACACCGGCAGCAGGCGATAGCGGGCTTCGCGCAGCTTGCCGTTCTTCACATCCAGATCGAGCACGCCGACGAATTTGCCGTTGCTGCCCGCGTTGGTGACCAGGGTCTCGCCGCCGGCATTCTTGACCTTCACCGGGTGCGGCACGCCGTCGTGGGTATGTCCACCCATGATCGCGTCGAGCCCGCTGACCTGCGAGGCCAGCTTGAGGTCGCAGTCCATGCCGTTGTGCGACAGCAGCACCACCACGGCCGCGCCGGCCTTGCGCACGGTGTCGATCACCTGCTGCAGGCGCTCCTGCTGGATGCCGAACGACAGCTCGGCGACGAAGCGCGCCGGATGCGCGATCGGCGTGTACGGAAACGCCTGGCCGATCACCGCCACGTCCACGCCATTGACCTGGCGCAGGGCGTAGTCGGGAAACACCGGATCGCCGAAGTCGGCGGTGCGGATGTTCTGCGCCACGAAATCGATCTTGCCCTTGAACGGACCGTTGACGACTTCCTTCACGCGGTCGGTGCCGTAGGTGAATTCCCAGTGCCCGGTCATCACGTCCACGCCCAGTTCGAGCTGGGCATCGACCATGTCCTGGCCCTTGGTCCACAGCGACGTTGCCGAACCTTGCCAGGTGTCGCCGCCATCCAGCAGCAGGGCGCCGGGACGACTGGCGCGCAGGCGCTTGATCAGCGTGGCCAGGTGCGCGTAGCCGCCGACCTTGCCGTAGCGCCTGGACGCCTCGACGAAATCAAGGTAGGTCAGCGCATGCGCCTCGCGCGTTCCCGGCTTGATACCGTAGAACTTCAGCAGGTGCTCGCCCACCAGGTGCGGCGGGCGGCCGCGCGCGGCGCCGACGCCAAGGTTGGACGACGGTTCGCGAAAGCGGATCGGCAGCAGCTGGGCGTGACTGTCGGTCATGTGCAGCAGGCTGACGTTGCCGAATGCCGGAGCGTCGTACAACGCCTCGCCGCCGGCGCTGGCGGTGAATGCGCGGCTGGACGCCAGCGGCAGGCCGGCCGCCGCGGCGGCGGCCATCAGCTGGATGAACTCGCGGCGATTCATGCTCATGGCAAGGGCGCTCCCGGCACGCTTACTGGTTGACCGGCGAGGCGGGATCGAACAGCAAGGCCATGACGTCCTTGATCTGCTGTTCGGTGAGCACGCCCTTGGCGCCGAAACGCGGCATCGCCGAACACAACGAGTATCCCTTCATGTCGCTGATCATGCTCCAGGCCAGCTTCAGCACCGGCTCGGATCGGCCGCGGTTCTTGCCGTAGTGGTAGAGCGACGGGCCGATGGTGCCGTAGGCGATCTGCTGCTTGTCGAGCTGGTGGCAGGCGTAGCAGTTGCCACCGGACGGCTTGGCCGGATCGTCGGAATACTGGAAGCCGGTGCCTTCCTCGGCGATCGCCTGGCCACGCTTCCAGTCGCCGAGGAACTTGCCGTCGGCGGGAAACTTGACCGAGGCCTGGTTGGCCGCCAAGGCCTTGGCGGCCGCCTCGCCGGTGGGCATCGCTGGCGCGTGCAGCGAGCACAGGGCCTGGGTGGCGTCCTGCTTCAGGCGATCCATGCCGGCCTGGCCGTGAGGCTTGAACGACGCCTTCATGACGGCCAGCGCCCGGGCATTGCGGTCGCCCTGGTGTACCGCCTCGGCAGCACTGGAAATCACCGGCAGGGCCGCAAGCAGGATGAGTAGGCGAATCGGGGTACGCATGGTCGACTCCTTAACGTTTCAGACCGGGGGCCGCCATCTTTCCGCCTTCGGCGTTCTTGGCGAGGAACATGGTCAGGTCGATCGCGGCTTCCGATCCGTACTTCAGTTCCGGCAATCGCTGTTGGCGGAAGCAGTCGCCGATGCGCCACTCCATCGTGCGCACCTCGCCTTGCGATACGCGATAGGCCGGCCATGTGGTGTAGGTGGCACGCGCGTCCGGGCCGGCCTGGGCGAGGTCGGGCAGTTGCTGCAGGCGGATGCGCTTGCCGACCTGTCCGTGACAGGTGGCGCAGGAGAAGTCGTGGGTGGCCGCGCGATAGAAAAAGATCGCCTTGCCCGTTTCGTAGGCCTGCTTCTCCTGCGGATGATCCAGCGGCAGGCTGATGGCCACGCCCTTGGAGGCGTCGACGATGTAGGACGCCAGCGCTTCGAGGTCCGACTTGCGGTCGCCGTCGCCAAAGCGGTTTTTCAGGATCGTCGCTTCGTCCAGCCCTTGCCCCTGCACCATGCAGGTGAGCAGTCGGCTATCGAGGTCCTGCACCTTCCGGGTGTCGGCAAAGTAGCGTGGCATGTGCGCGTAGGCGCCCTTGACCACGCCGGCGCCCAGGCCGAGGTCGCAGCTCTTGGCCAGCGACAGGCCCTTGGGGCCGCGCACCTGGTTCCACAGGTCCTGTCCGCGGGCGATCCACAGTTCGGCCGGGTTGTCGTCGCCGAACATCGCGCGGTATTCGGCCACCGGGTCGCTCGCGGTTTCCGATTGCGCCCATGCCAGCGACATCGCCAGGCTTCCGGCGGCTCCTCCCACGAGCATCAGCCCGAGCATCAGCTGCCTGGATTTCGATTTCATGTGTCGTCTCCTCAGATGCCCGTCGACGCTCAGGGTTTGATGTAGGCATAGCCTTCGCGCGACTGCAGCCGCGCGATTTCGGCCAGGCCGGAGGGGACGACGTCGATGTCGTCGTCCAGTTGATTCTTGGTGATCTTCAGCGTCGTCATGGTGTTGTTGCAGGCTTCGAAACGAACGCCGCTCTGCTGCAGGTCTTCGATCATCAGCGCAAACGGATAACCGCCCTCGGTCTTGCTGCCCTTGACCAGGAAACGCACGCTTTCGCCGAGCGCCACGACGACGATCTTCGCCGTCGGGTCGGCCGTGAGCAGGTTCCTGGCCTGATGCAGCGCGGTGACGGTGCCCTTGCTGCCGGTGTCCAGATGAAACACCACCCGCATCGGCGCGCCCTGCGTGGCTGATGCCGGTGCAGCGCGCGACGGCGCGGGCGCTGCGCCGATCGCACACAGCGCGAGCAGCAGGGACAGCGTGATCTTGTGCATGGATATCACCTCGCCGGCGCGCTGAACGGTGCGGAAGCTGCGGCAGCCCTGGGGCTCCTCCGCCGGGGCGTCAGCTGATCACCGCTTCGTCGGTGCGGGTTTCGCCGGCGGTGTCGCGCCAGGTGATCGAGACCTTGTCGCCCTTGGCGCCGCCCTTGAACTTGAAGGCCAGGAACGGGTTCTTGGATACCGCCGGGCCCCATTCGGCGGTCAGCACGTCCTTGCCCTTGCAACTGGCCTTGACGGTTTCGATGTAGTGGGCGGGCACCGGCTTGCCGCTGGCGTCCTTGCGCAGGCCGGTTTCCATCGGGTGGGACATCAGCACCTTCACCTCGACGGTGTCGCCCGTCAGGCTGGCGCGAATTCGCATCGGATCTGCCATCTCGTTCTCCTGGAGTCGGTTCAGCCGCCGCAGCCGCCAAGGGTGACCTTGACCAGCTGCTCGGTATAGAAAAAGCCCTTGTCGGTCTGCACCAGGGCGTAGAGGTTGGACGTCTCGGCGACCTTCACGCGCGTCATCACGTACGGCTCGGTGCCGTCGGGGAAGCTGAACGAGGCCGACAGCGCGTGCGGGTTTTTCTCCGACACGATCGCGATCATCCGCGTGTTGGGCAGCTTGCTCTCGATCACCACCGGCACCACTGCGCCGTTCTCGGCGATCGGCGGCGCCTGCAGCGCGATGTCGGTCGACTTCGTCGCCGTGGTGCCGCCCAGCGACTTGACCACTTCGTCGAGCGTCATCGCCTGGAACGGCTTGCGGTGATCGGTGGGCGCCAGCGGGTTGGTGGCTGCTGCGGCCGCCAAGCGCGGCAACAGGCCGGTCGCCGACACCAACAGCAGGGCGGTACCGCTGGCGCTGACCTGCAGGAATGCCCTTCTCGACATGTTCATGGATGACTCCTCGACTTGACTGTGTTGCTGCATGGTGGGTGCCTTGGGGTGACGGGTGCGGGGTGTCGCGGCATGCTCGGTTCCTCGGTCATTTCTTGGCGGGCTGGCTCAGGACCCAGTGGATGATGGCCGCCAGTTCCGCGTCGGACGGCCCGGACTGCGGCGGCATCGGGATCGGGCCCCACACGCCGGAGCCACCCTTGCGGATCTTGTCGGTCAGGTGCTGCACCGCGTTGGCGTTGCCCCGGTATTTGGCGGCGACGTCCTGGAAGGCCGGGCCGATCACCTTGTGGTCTGCGGCGTGGCACGCGGTGCAGGCGTAGGTGCCGAGCAGCTTGGGGACGTCCGGGGCTGCCTTGGCGTCGGCATGGCCCGGCAACTCGGACGCGGGCGGCGCCTGCTCGTTCATGGTCTGCAGGCCGCGGAAGTTGTCGCGGATGTCGCCGTACAGGTTCTCGACGAAGCCGGCCGGAAGGCTTGCGCTGACCTTCACGTCCTTCGCGCAGTCCTTCATGCAGGCGACGTTGTGGACGTCGGGCGTGCCCTTCACGCTCATCAAGCCGGGGAACGGCTTGACCTTGTCGTGCGCGGGCATCTTGACCTTGGGCAAGGTGTCCTTGTTGGCGACGAAGTCGGCCGGGACGATGTCGTTGAGGTTCAGCACGTAGGCGGTGGCGGCATACACCTGGTTGGCCGTCAGCGACTTCGAATGCGGGAACGGCATCGCGCGGTTGATGTAGTCGAACAGCGTGGTGGCGTAGTTGAGGCGGGTGGCCACGCCGGTCAGCGCGATATACGAGTTGCTCTCGCCGAACGTGCCGTGGCAACTGGCGCAGTTGGCGTCGTACACCTCGTTGCCCTCGGACACCGAGCCCTGTCCGTCGGGCAGGCCGGCGCCGTCGGGGCGCACGTCGATGTTCCAGCCGGCGATCTGCTCCGGGGTGGCTTTCTGCCCGAGTCCGTACTTGCCCTGGGCCTGCACCGGCAGGGCGCCGATCAGCAGCAGGACGGCCGCCAGTGCAGCGGCCATCCGATCAGACTTCGACATTGTGCACCTTCCCCTCGGCATCGACGAGCCAGGTCTGAATGGCGTTGTTGTGATAGATCGAGCTGGTGCCGCGCACTTCGCGCAACTGGCGCATTTTCGGCTGCACGTAGCCGGTCGAGTCGATGCAGCGGCTCTGCAGCAGGGCAGGGCTGCCGTCCCAGGTCCAGTCCAGCCGGAAGCGGGTGAGCGCCTTGTCCAGCACCGGCGTCTGCAGTCTGGCGGTGCGCCAGTTCCTGCCGCCGTCGGTGGAGACGTCCACCCGCCTGATGCGGCCGCGGCCGGACCACGCCAGGCCGCCGATCTCGTAGTAGCCGCCCTTGTCCAGCAGATGCTGCCCGCCGGACGGCGAGGTGATCACCGACTTGGCCTCCTGGATCCAGGTGTACTGGCGGATGCTGCCGTCCGGCATCAGGTCGCTGTACTGCAGCGATTCCTCGCGGGTGTTCCACGGCTTGTCGCCGACCTTGATCCGGCGCAGCCACTTCACGTTCGACACGCCCTGCACGCCGGGCACGATCAGGCGCAGCGGGTAGCCGTTCTCGGGGCGAACCATCTCGCCGTTCTGGCCGTATGCCACCAGCACGTCGTCCAGCGCGAAGGCGATCGGGATGGTGCGCGTGAGGCCGGCGGCATCGGCGCCCTCGGCCAGGATGTACTTGGCCTGCTTCGCATCGAAGCCGACATCTTCCAGCAGCGTGGACAGCGGTACGCCGGTCCATTCGGCGCAGCTGAGCATGCCGTGGGTGTACTGCACCGTGGGCACCGACGGGTTGGCCCACTCCATCGCCGAGTTGGCGCCGCATTCCACAAAGTAGATGCGCGACACCGACGGGAACCGCAGCAGGTCCTCCATCGTGTAGATCTTCGGCTCGCGCACCAGGCCGTGGATCATCAGCCGGTGCTCGTACGGATTGATGTCCGGACGGCCGTTGTGATCGCGCTCGAAGTGCAGGCCGTTCGGCGTGATGATGCCGAACAGGTTCTGCAGCGGCGTGAACGCCACCGACGATTGGGTGGTCGTGGTCAGCCCCGGACTGCTGCGGCGGATGATGTTCTTCTCGAAGCCCGAGGGAACGCCGTACGGATCGGCTCCGACCGGCTTGCCGAGGTTCTGCGACCACGGCGGCAGGTTCGGCGGCAGGTGTTTCGGATCCACCACGGCGCCGGCCTGCTCGGCGGCGCGCACCGACCCGGCCGCGAGCAATGCGGCGCCGCCGGCCAGCAGCCCGCCCAGCGCACGCCGGCGCGAGCGACCTTCGATGCTCAGGAAATTCTCCGGTGCCTGCAGTAGGCGGCCCCGTTTGGGATCCTGCTGGTCCATCGCATGCTCCGTCGAGGTAAGGCGGCGCGACACTTTTTCATCGCGGCCGGAAAAGAAAGAACGTCGTCTGCGTGCATGCGTGCAGACGACGTGTGTCAGGTCAGGGCAGGCCGACCACCGGACGCTGCTCCGCGGTCCACTCCAGCATCGAGCCGTCGTACAGGCGGGTGTTCGGGTTCTTCATCACTTCGCTGAGCACGAACCACGCGCCGGAGGCGAGGTGGCCGGTGTTGCAGTAGGTGATGCTGGGCTTGCCGGCCTTGATGTCCAGGTGCTTGAAGATGGCCTGGTATTGCGCCGGCGAGAGGTAGTGCTCGGCGCCGCCGGTGGAGGCGGTGCGCAGCTCCGGCGGCAGGTTGACCGCGCCCCTGATGTGCCCGGCCTGGCCGATGTCCGGCTTCTTGGTCAAGCCCACGTAGAACGGCATCGGGCGGGCGTCGACGATCTGCACGCCGCTGCCGATCGCCTTGGCGACGTCCTGGCTGTCGGCGACGTACTTCATGCGGGGGGCGGTCGCCGCCCAGGTGCCGTCGCCGGTCGCCGCGGGCGTGGTGTCGAACGCCAGGCCCTGCTGCAGCCAGCCTGTGGTGCCGCCGTCGAGCAGTGCCAGGTGGTCGTCACCGTAGACCTTCATCGACCAGTACACGCGCGCCGCCATGTCCAGGTCCGCGCCGGAGGCGCCCTCGGGCACGATCACGGTCGGCTTGCCGGCCTTGACGCCAATGCCCCGCATCAGGGCCTGGAAGGTCGCCTGGTCGGGCAGCATCCACTTGATCTGGCGACCGTCGATCATCCGCGCAACGCGCACTTTCCCGAAGTCGAGCAGCAGCGCGCCGGGAATGTGACCGCCGAGCGTGGACAGCGTCTTGGCACCCTTGCCGGTGCTGAAGACCGGTGCCTTGACGAAGGAGGCGGGATCGCTGCGGACGTCGACGATGTTGACCTCGTGCTGGTGCTGCGCCAGCCACTGCGCGCTGACCACCGGCCCGGGCAGCGTCACTGCCTGGGCAGCGGCCGACCCGAGCAGGGCCAGTGCGGCGACCAAGATGCTTCTGATGCGTGTGTTCATGTTCATTCCCTCCACCCCATCCTTTCGGACAATTCAGTGAATGACGTGGTCGAGCGCCGAGAGCTGGCGTTCGACCGAAATGCGGCACTGGCTGAGCACGTGCATGCGACGGTCCTCGAAAAGACCGGGTCGATGCCCGCCTTGCTGGCGTATCGCCATGCGCCGATCGCGATGCCGCAGCACGGCGGCAATCTGCGGCGCGAACACCCCCAGTTGCGCGCGCAGCCAGGCTTCCACCGGATCGTTCCCGGCAGCCGGCGTGCCGGCGATCTTCTCGGCCAGGGCGATCAGGCGATCGGCCGGCAACCAGGTTTCGTCGGTGACCCAGCGATTGGTGGTGAACAGCCGCTGCGGCATGCCGCGTGCATCGACGCCGATGGCCACCAGGTGCGTGTAGCGGGGGGGGCCGTCGACGGCCGCCCCGAGCTGGGCGAACACGTGGAAGTGTCCATGCTCGGCGGGGGATGCCCCCGCCGTGCGATGGGCGTGGTAGTAGAAGTGCAAGGTGCCCGCGCGGCCGTCCATCGCCGTGGCGCCGTCCGGCTGGTACTGACGCCAGACCTGCGGTGTGGCGGTGTCGCCAAGCGCGGCTGCCAGCGGCACCCGGCCGGAGGAGACGAATCGGTCGAGACAGTCGACCAGCGCGTCCGCCGCGGCGCGCGCGCGCGCGCGGCGGGCGCGACCAAGCGCACGCAGGCTCGCGGCGATCCGTGCCTGCGGGAACGGCAGGCGCGGATGGTCGGCAGCGGTGGCCTGGGCGCGATTCATCGGCCCTGGCCGCCCTCGTCGCACTTCGGCGCCGGTGCGCAGGGGTTCTTCGGTGCGTCGCAGTTCTTCTTGCCTTTGCCGGCCTTCGGCGCGCACGGGTTGGCCGGACGGGCTGCCCGGGGTGCGCAGGGATTGGCCGCACCGGCCTTCTGCGGTGCGCAGGGGTTGGCGGGCGCGGACTTGGCCGGCGTGGGGGCGCATGGATTGTTCTGGGCGTGGACCGCGGATACACCGCCAAACGGCGCCAGCGCGGCGGGCAGTGGTGCCATCGCCGCGATGGCCAGCGTGGCAGTCGACAGCCGGACGCCCAGTGAGGCGCTGCGCTTGCGGTGGATCTTGCTCATGGTGTGTGTCCTCGAAGGTGGAATGGCGCGTCAGTCGGCGCAGGTGATGGTCTGGTCGTCACCGTTGCGGCGGGTGAACCACCACACGCCGACGGCGACGCCGATCAGGATGGCCAGCACCGCCCATGCCGGCAGGCCGAGCAGGTCGCCAAGGGTTTGCGACTGCGGGCCGGCCGCCGCGCCCAGCAGCGGAGCGATCGGGGTGTAGACGCCGGCAAAGGCGATTACCCCGATGATCAGGCCGATGAAGAACACGATGCCGTCGATCCGACCGGCCGCCGCGCCGACCACGGAGGTGCCCGGGCAATAACCGCCCAGCCCCATGCCGATGCCGATCAGCGCGCCGCCGAGCAGGGTGGCCCACAGGTAGGTGGTCGGCACGAAGATGTCCGAGGCATGCATCACCCCGGCCAGTTCGAGTACGTACAGGCCGCCAGCGGACACCAGGATGGCGGTGAACATCACGTTGAATACGGTCCAGTCCTGCAACCGCAGCTGGGCGGTCAGCCGGCAGCCGTTGCCCAGGCCGCCGCGCTGCAGGATGAAACCGAACAATGCGCCGCAGACCAGTCCCGAGAGCGGGCCGGTCATTCCGAGTGGGAAGGTCATTTCCACATCCTCCGCGTGAGCAGGCCGGTGGCCAGGCCTGCGCCGAAAAAGCCGATCAGGAAGACGAAGCCGGCCGTGGCCAGCGTGGCCGAACCGGACAGGCCCAGCCCGCTGGTGCAGCCGGCCGAGACGCGCGCACCGAAACCGGACAGGATGCCGCCCGCCAATGCCAGCGCCAGTCGCCCGGGCGTGCGTGCCTTCGGCGGCCCTTCGACCCGCAGACGCATCTGGCCGGACCACCAGGCAGCCAGCAAGGCGCCGAACAGTACGCCCAGCACTTCCCAGTTGATCCAGGAATTGAGCGGATTGTTGCCATCCTGCACCATGGCGCCGAGATAGCCGTTGGCCTGCGTGGTCGCTGGCGCCACCGCGTTGGACGCGACGGCCGCGATCGTGGTCGGTGTGCCGGAGGCGCCAAGCCCATGACCGGTCAGCACGAAGGTGAGCAGCAGCGCCAGGCCGAGCGCGGCCCCGGCGACATGAGCGTTCCAGATGGGTCGTTGTTTCATGGTGACTCCCGATCACCCGCCGTGTCGGCCGGCCAGCGTGGAAAGAGAAATACTCATACCCCCTCGGGTATGTTGATTGATACCCCCTTTCCCGACGACATGTCATGCCGCGATGCGGCAAACCCACTTGGTGGCCGGCACAGGCTCGGCCTGCTGCACTCGGCCTGCTGTACATGCCAGGGGCGTGCTGCCGTGGACGGCGGCACTCGGTGTGTCGGTCGTCATGCGGACAGGCGGATGGCGCGTGGCAGGCATCGCCGGGCACGCGGCAGTTCGCGGGATACGAGGCGCTGCCCGCACTGCGGGCAAGGGCGCTCGCCGCGCGCAGTCCATTGTTCGCCTGGGGGGGTGGCGCTGTCACGGGGCGTGAAAGGGGTATGGGGTATCGCCACGGCGGCGTTTCCTGTGGGTCGCACCGGCCCGCCTGATTTCAGCAGCGGTACCCGGAAACGACGAAGGGCGCATCGCTGCGCCCTTCGTCCGTCGCTTTCGCGGTGCGAACACCGATCAGTAGCGGTAGTGCTCCGGCTTGTACGGGCCTTCCTTCGGCACGCCGAGGTAGGCGGCCTGGGCGTCGGTCAGCGTGGTCAGCTTCACGCCGATCTTCTCCAGGTGCAGGCGGGCGACTTCCTCGTCCAGCTTCTTGGGCAGGATGTAGACCTTCTTCTCGTAGGTCTCCCTGTTCGCCCACAGGTCGATCTGCGCCAGGGTCTGGTTGGAGAACGAGTTGGACATCACGAAGCTCGGGTGTCCGGTGGCGCAGCCGAGGTTGACCAGGCGGCCTTCGGCCAGCAGGAAGATCGCGCGGCCGTCCTTGAACGTGTACTTGTCCACCTGCGGCTTGATGTTGAGCCTGGTCACGCCGGGGCACTTGTTCAGCGCGTCGACCTGGATCTCGTTGTCGAAGTGGCCGATGTTGCAGACGATGGCCTGGTCCTTCATCCGGCTCAGGTGCTCGATGGTCAGCACGTCCTTGTTGCCGGTGGTGGTGACATAGATGTCGCCGCGGCCGAGCGTGCTCTCCACCGTGTTCACCTCGAAGCCTTCCATCGCCGCCTGCAGGGCGTTGATCGGATCGATCTCGGTCACCACCACGCGCGCACCGTAGGCACGCAGGCTGTGCGCCGAGCCCTTGCCGACGTCGCCGTAGCCGCACACCACGGCGACCTTGCCGGCCAGCATCACGTCCATCGCGCGCTTCAGGCCGTCGGCCAGCGACTCGCGGCAGCCGTAGAGGTTGTCGAACTTCGACTTGGTCACCGAGTCGTTCACGTTGATCGCCGGCACCAGCAGCTTGCCTGCCTCCAGCATCTGGTACAGGCGGTGCACGCCGGTGGTGGTCTCCTCCGAGACGCCCTTCCAGTCGCGCACGACGGTGTGCCAGAAGCCCGGGCGCTCGCTGGCCACGCGCTTGAGCAAATTCTTGATCACCTGCTCCTCGTGGCTCTCCGAGGCGGTGTCGACCCAGTCCGAGCCGTTCTCCAGCTCGTAGCCCTTGTGGATCAGCAGCGTCACGTCGCCGCCGTCGTCGACCACCAGCTGCGGACCGAGGTGGCCGCCCTTGCCGTCGGGGAAGGAGAGCGCGTCCAGTGTGCAGTCCCAGTATTCCTCCAGCGTCTCGCCCTTCCAGGCGAACACCGGGGTGCCGGTGGCGGCGATCGCCGCGGCGGCGTGGTCCTGGGTGGAGAAGATGTTGCACGAGGCCCAGCGCACGTCGGCGCCGATGTCCTTGAGCGTCTCGATCAGCACCGCGGTCTGGATCGTCATGTGCAGCGAGCCGGTCACGCGCACGCCCTTCAGCGGCGCGCTCGGGGCGTACTTCTTGCGGATCGACATCAGGCCCGGCATCTCGTGCTCGGCGATGTCCAGCTCCTTGCGGCCGAACTCGGCCAGGCCGATGTCGGCGATCCTGTAATCGTGCTTGGGGATGTCACGGGTGGCAGCGTTCATGCAAATCTCCGGTTCGGTGCGAAAAGGTTCGCGCCCACGCTCCTGGGCAACCGGGCGCCGTTGTGAAACGTGCCGCGCCGAGCCTGGCCGGATGGCGTGCCGGCCTCGGGGGCGGGCACGGCGGACAAGGCCGCCGTCGCAAACGGTCGCAGCGCCCCTCGGCGGGCAACGGGACATTCTAACCGCAAGCGCGGTTCGATGCCCGGAGAC
Organism: Dyella sp. KRB-257; assembly: GCF_049445995.1. Classification (NCBI taxonomy): domain Bacteria; kingdom Pseudomonadati; phylum Pseudomonadota; class Gammaproteobacteria; order Lysobacterales; family Rhodanobacteraceae; genus Dyella; species Dyella sp. KRB-257. The sequence goes on from NZ_JBMSDZ010000007.1 coordinate 219,524, forward strand.
AGGCGCCGCTGCCGGCAACGCCGGCCGGATTTGTCAACGCCATTTAGAAATGTCCCCACCCTGTGCCAGTTAAACATGTCCCCTTTGGCGTCACCGGGAAGGCCGGTCAAGTTGGAGCATGGCGCCAGGGATGGTTGCCGGCGGGTTTTCTGACGTTG
>NZ_JBMSDZ010000008.1:0-164605 GCF_049445995.1 Dyella sp. KRB-257
TCTCGTTGGCGTTGTGGAATCAAGGGTTCGACCCGCTGCCAAAACGCGTCCGACACTTCCCAGGACGGAAGTCTGCTTCGCAATGCTGCCTTTGCCATCGTCGTTCTCCCATCGCGGACAAGCCGCGATGGGAGAACAGACTGTCCTATTATTTACGGATAAGCTCTTACTGTCGGCAACGCTGCGTGAAGCGGCATCACTGGAACCAGGCAGCCTGCAGGAAACCCGGGGCAATTCGATCGGCTGAGCCCAGTCCGCGACTGGAACAGGAAGCACCAGGTTCGGCGCGTTTGTTTGGTGCTTTCCCGGTCGATTTTTTACTTGGCGGATTACTTGGCAGGTATTGGATGCGAACAGAAAATGACCGCCATCGGGTGGTGACGGCACGTCAACGAACCGAGAGCACCTTCGGCACCACGCCGCGCGGCGCCTCGCTGAGCGCATGGATGATCTGCACCTCGCGTGCCCGGTACGGTGAGCCGTCCGGATGCAGCAGGTCATGGAACCAGATCGTCGGCGGCTCGAAGGTGTAGGGACGCTTCCACGAGTCCCACGGGAACCTGGTCTGCGACTTGCCGTCGACGAAGCCCCAATTGACCATGCCGATGTCGTCCCTCTTGCCGATCGGCAGGATGGTGTCGATGGTCGAGCCGGCGCCGCGCGCCATGTACTCGGTGCAGATCATCGGGCGACCCCATGGCCTGAGCTGTTTGACCCGCGCCTCGAATTCTTCCGGCCAGCCGTAGTTGTGAAAACTGATGATGTCCGATTGCTCCAGTTGGGTCTTCTCGATCGCATTGAGCCTTGCGTCCGGGCTCCAGTCGTCGTCGTGCCACACGCCGCTGGTCAGCGGTTGCAGCGGGTGCGCGCTGCGTGCCCAGGCGAACACCTGCGGCAGCAGTTCGGCGACGCGCTGGAACTTGTCCCGCGGCTCCTCGGCGTCGTAGTCGCCCCCGCCCGGATTGTCCGGCTCGTTCCACACGTCCCAGGCCAGGATGCGGTTGTCCTTGGCGAAGTGCCCGACGATATCCTTCACGTAGGCTTCGAAGCGCGGATACTGGTCCGGATCGTCCATCGCCACGCCCGGCGACTGCACCCAGCCGGAGTTGTGCACGCCGGGGATCGGCGGGTGCTGCGGGCCGAGTTTCGGTTGCGGGTCCCAGCAGGAGTCGAACAGCACGAAGATCGGCTTGATGTGATGCTTCGCGGCGATCGTGAGGAAGGTGTCGATGCGCTGCTTGAAGCCTTGGGCATCCTGTTTCCACAACAGGTCGTGCAGGAACACGCGCATGGTGGTCATGCCCATCTTTTGCGCCCAGCCCAGTTCCTTGTCGATGCGTGCCGGATCGAAGGTGTCCGCCTGCCACATCTCCAGCTCGTTGATGGCATTGGCCGGCAGGTAGTTGCTGCCGACCGGCCAGGCCTGCTTCGCGTACCAGACGGCCGCCTGCCGCTTCGACCAGCGGGCGCTATCGGCGGCATGCGCCGGGGCGAGGCTGAACGCTGCGGCGATGACGAAAGCCAGCCCGATCACGGTGTGCTTCATGGAGCCTCCCTGGTTGGCTGGCCCGTACGACCAACGCACGGGCATCGGATCAGTGTGCGGCGCCTTCCACCGAAAAGCGGTAGACGATGCGGTTGTCGTAAGTCTGCCCCGGATCGAGCCGGGCGGAGCCGAAGTCCGGCTGGTTCGGGGTATCCGGGAAGATCTGCGGCTCCAGCACGAAGGCATCGCCCTGCCGGTAGATGCGACCGGACTTGCCGACGCTGGTGCCGTCAAGGAAGTTGCCCGAGTAGAACTGCAGGCCCGGCTGCGCCGAATACAGGCTCAGCACGCGGCCGCTGTGCGGGTCTGCCACGCGCGCGACCAGGCGCGCCTTCCCGGCCTTGTGCCGGCTGATCACCCAGTTCATGTCGTAGCCGCGGCCCTGCAGCAGCTGGGGTTCCTTGCCGTCGCGGATGTCACGGCCGATCGGCTTGCCCCGGCGGAAGTCGTAGTCGGTGCCGGCCACGGCGCGGAACTCGCCGGTCGGGATCAGCGTGGCATCGACCGGAGTGAAGTGGTCGGCCGGGATCGTCAGCACGTCGTCCAGCACGCTCCCCGAGCCTTCGCTACCGAGGTTCCAGTAGGTGTGGTTGCTGATGTTGACGATGGTCGGCGCGTCGGTGGTCGCGTGGTAGTCGATGGTCAGCCGGTTGCGGTCGTCGAACGTGTAGGTGGCATCCACCGTCAACGTGCCGGGGTAGCCCTGGTCGCCGTCCGGGCTGACGTAGCGCATGGTGACGCTGGGCGCCGCCCCCCCGGTCACTCGGGTGATCGTCCAGAGCACCTTGTCAAAGCCCTTGCTGCCGCCGTGCAGCGAGTTCGGGCCATCGTTGGTCGGCAACTGGTAGGACTTGCCGTCCAGCGTGAACCGACCCTTGGCAATGCGGTTGGCGAAGCGGCCGACGGTGGCGCCGAAATACTGCGGCTTGGTGATGTAGGTGGCCGCGTCCGGATAGCCGAGCACCACGTCGGCCATCGCACCGTGCCGATCCGGCAGGGTCAGCGACTGCACACTGGCGCCCAGGGTGATGATGCGGGCGGCGGCGCCATGGTTGTTGCGCAGCGTGACCGCTTCCACCGTGCTGCCGTCGGGCAGTCTGCCGAACGGGGCGCGGCTGGCATCGCCGGCATGGGCGGCTGGCGCAAGCGCGATCAGGACCAGCCAAAGAGCCTTGCTGCGGAGGGCATGGGTCATGTCGAACCTGCTCACGGGTCGTGCGCGCTCGGCGCGGGGGAGCCGTAACGAAATCATATAATACTACATATATCAAGTCCGTCCTGCTGCACATGCACTGATCGATGCAGCCAGTCTCGTGCGTAACGGCACGGGAGAGGCCGCTGGCATGTCGCTGCCTGTGACGGCTTGGCCGATTCGGCTGGCATCAGTCTGCGTCGCGGCGGGGCCGGTTGCGTATGGCAAGAGAGCGGCGCCCGATCATGGATCGTGCCACTCCGGCGGGGATGCATGCATGCGGTCGTTCCGGACGGAGCGGGATATCGGCGTAGGCGTAGCGCGTCCGCCTCCGGCGGGAAAAAGTCCGGTGACCGCGTCAGGGGTTGCAGACGGCGCAGTGCGCGGGTCGTCCGGACCGTCGTCGCGCGGCCGCCGTCCGAGATGGTCGCAGCCGGCGCAGCGATGCCCGTCGGCCAGCACCTGTGCGCACCGTACCCGCCGCAGGGTCGGCCGGGCAGGCGGGCGGTGACCACGAAGCCCGGCGCGCGCACCCCGGCCTGTTTCGCCAGCACGCGCTCGATCGCCCCGGCGTGGGCGCACCGCGTCGGCGTGACGCGCGCGCCTTCGGTGGTGGCGATCCGCTGCGCCGCCTCGGCAAAGGGCAGGTCGGTGAGGAGTGCGCGAGGAGCTGGCCAACGACAGCCAGGTCGAGCTGGCGCAACTGCCCGAGCTCAGCGAGACGTTTTTCGCGGTGATCCTGAGCCGCCGCTTTCCCACTCCGCTCACGCGCGAACTGATCGACTCGTTCTCGCCCGTGCTGCACAGGGCCGGTTGGGTGCGACTGCGCGCCATCGATGTCGCGCAACGCAAAGGGGCGGCATCTTTCGATGCCGCCCCGGTAACCATCGTGAGTCGGTCGATACGCTACACGCGCGGACCGCGACGGAAGCCGCCGAAGATCAGCGACAGCACGAACAGCACCAGGAACACCACGAACAGGATCTTGGCGATGCTGGCGGCGCCGGCGGCGATGCCGGTGAAGCCGAACACCGCGGCGATCAGGGCGATGACGAGAAACACGATGGCGTAATGAAGCATGGGATTGTCTCCTGGGTGGATGACCGCGCCGCGCCGCGGTGGCGGCGCGCGCTTCGTGCCGATCAGTGGCGCAGCGTCTGCTGGAATTCGCGGACCTGTTTTTCCGCCTCGTCACGGGCGATGCCGTAACGCTCCTGCACCTTGCCGGCGAGGTACTCGGCGCTGCCCTCGGCGACGGTGAGATCGTTGTCGGTGAGCTTGCCCCACTTGTGCCTGATGCTGCCGCCGAGCTGCTTCCACCGACCCTTGATGGTGTCCTCGTTCATGGCGATGTCCTCGTTGCTTGGGAAAGGCGGCGAAGCGGTGTCGCCTCGTCCGTCATCGATTGCAGCGGGCGCGGCGTGAAGGGGGCGTGCGTCGGCGAAGGCCGCCGCAGCGGGGGTTCACGCTGGTGCAGCGGACAGTCACGGGGTCTTCGCGCGGTGTGCACGCTGCGAGCCGGGATGTGCGTGGTTCCGAGGGGTGCGCAGGTGGGAGCGTGGGCATGGCGCCGGCGCCTTCGCCTTCGCGGCGATGAGCAAGGTGATGGATACCATGGCTCCCTCTCCCCCACGGCTTGGCCATGGAGGAGAGGATTGGGGTGAGGGGCTTTGCCCGGCCCGGATTGCCTGCCAGCAAGAGCGCCCCCTCACCCAACCCTCTCCCCCGAGCGATGCTCGGGGGAGAGGGCTGAAGCGGTGCGGCAGCTTGATCGCAGACTCGTCCTCGCGACGATAGGCAAGGCGACGGAGAAGCTGCTGGAGCCATGACTCCCTCTCCCCATGGCTTGGGCATGGGGGAGAGGGCTGAAGCGGTGCGGCAGCTTCATCGCAGATTCGTCGCGGCCGCAGGCAAGGTGATGGAGAAACTGCTCGAGCCATGACTCCCTCTCCCCCATGGCGTTGCCATGGGGGAGAGGGCTGGGGTGAGGGGGGGCTTTGGATGCCGCAGGTTCCCGGGCGTGGTGGTTGTCGCCGAAAGTGAACAGCCTCTCTCTCCCCCGAACGATGAAGCTGTTCGGGGGAGAGGGAGCAAGGCGCGGGTATCGGGGTGGCGTGGTGTTCGCAGGGCGATCGGCCGGACGGCCGCGCCGCGCATGCGCCGGCCGCCTGTCATGGCAAAAAAAGCGCCACCGGGGCCACCTCGCGGGGTGCGGCGATCGGTCGGTGGATCAGCTGGACGACTTCACCTCGAACGAGCGGGTCGACACCGGCTTGCCGTCGAGCGCGATCTCCACGGTGTACTTGCCCTCGGGCCAGGCGTTCGGATTCTGGATCTTGAACGTGGTGACGGCCGGGCCGGTGGTGGCGATGGACTGGCTGATCGCGCTGACCAACTGGCCCTTGCCCTCGTCGTAGCGCCAGCGCGCGCTGAGCGTGGCGCCGTCGGTGCGGCCGCTGGTTTCGACGCTGGCGTAGATCGCCTTCTGGGTCGCGGCGATGGTGTCCTTGGGCCGGCTCACGGTGTGCGCGGCGGTGACGGCATCCCCGACCACCACCTTGCTCACGGCGAACGCATCGCCGGCCGCCGGTGTGGCGCCGGCGGTGGTGCTGGCCGGGGCCGGCGCGGTGCCGGCGGGCATTGCCGGCGTGGCGGCGGTGCCGGCGGGCGCGGGTGCGGTGCTGGCCGGTGCCGGGGGCATCGCCGGCGCGGTGGGCGTGGTGGTGGTGCTGGCCGGGGCCGGCGTGTCGTTGCTGGCGTCGTGCTTGCCGCAGGCGCTGAGCATCAGCAGGCCGCTGGCGGCGAGGCTGCACAGGAGAAGGGGGCGAGCGGACGTTTTCATGGGGAATCTTCCGTCTTCAGCAGGGAGGGGGACAACGCCGTCCGTGGCCCCGGCGACGCGCAACGCGCCGCCGGGGTTGAGAGGCTATTCCTGACCGGCTGAAGCCCTGATTACCATCACGGCGCACCGTTCACATCACGGTGAGGTGCCCGGCGTCCGATTACTGGCGCGCGCCGCGCAGGTTCACCGGCGTCGCCGGCGTGCTGCTGCGGTACGGATTGATGTCCAGCCCGCCGCGCCGCGTGTAGCGGGCGTACACGCTCAGCTGCGCGGGCGCGCAGCGCGCCATCAGGTCGACATAGATGCGCTCCACGCACTGCTCGTGGAATTCGTTGTGCGTGCGGAACGAGACGAGGTAGCGCAGCAGGCCCTCGCGATCGATCGGCCGGCCGCGGTAGCGGATCTGCACGCTGCCCCAGTCCGGCTGTCCGGTCACCGGGCAGTTTGAGCGCAGCAGGTCGGACACCAGCGTTTCGTCGATGACGTCGGCGTCGTGCGTGCGCAGGTAGTCGGCCTTGGGCGGGCCGTAGTCGTCGATGTCCAGCGGCTGGTCGTCGATGGAGGCGCCGCCCAGGTCGCGCAATGCATGGATCACGGCCGACGGCACGCTCAGCTCCACCTTCACCGCGGCGCCGGCGGCGGCGGAGAGATCGCGTTCCAGCAGGGTGATCAGCGTGGCGGTGTCGACCATGCGCTCCTGCGCGAAGCCGTTGAGGTAGAGCTTGAACGACTTGGACTCGATGATGTTCGGCGAGCTCGCCGGCACGCGGATCTCCACCAGCGCCACCATCGGCTTGCCGCGCGCGTCCAGCCACGAGAACTCGTAGGCGTTCCACACGTCCACGCCGTGGAACGGCAGCGGCGTGGCCACGCCGATCTCCGCGCGCTTGGCCGCGCGCGGAATCGGAAACAGCAGCGCGGGATCGTAGCGATCGGCGTAGACGGTGGTCTTGCCGAGCAGGGAGTCGTCGGGGGTGTTCATGCGCAAAGTGTAGCGGGCGGCCATCGCCGGGCTGCGACGCGGGTCGCGCCCACGGCGTCGCGCCCCGCCCCCGATGCGCGGCGAGCGGGACGCGGCAGCGGCGCGATCAGGCGTTGACCGAAGCCATCATCGCCTCGGGGTAGCGCGTGCCGGCGGCCGCGTCGGGCGGAAATACGTCGTTGACCTCGGCCAGCTCGGCGGCGCTCAGGCTCACCTGCAGCGCGTTGAGGTTCTCGTCCAGCCGCGCGCGACGCTTGGTGCCGGGGATCGGCACGATGTCCTGGCCCTGCGCCAGCACCCAGGCCAGCGCCAGTTGCGCGGGCGTGCAGCCCTTGCGGTTGGCCAGCACCTGCACCTGTTCGACCAGCGCCAGGTTGCGGGCGAAGTTGTCGCCCTGGAAACGCGGGCTGTGGCGGCGGTAGTCGTCCTCGGCGAAATCCTCCGGCCGGGTGATCGCGCCGGTGAGGAAGCCGCGACCCAGCGGTGAGTACGCCACCAGCGCCACGCCCAGACGGCGGCAGGCGTCGAGCATGCCGTTGGTTTCCGGGTCGCGCGTCCACAGCGAGTACTCACTCTGCAGCGCGGCGATCGGGTGCACCTTGCAGGCGCGCTCCAGCGTGGCGCCGGAGGCTTCGGACAGGCCCAGATAACGCACCTTGCCGGCCTGTACCAGCTCGGCCATCGCGCCCACGGTCTCCTCGATCGCCACGGCCGGATCCACGCGGTGCTGGTAGTACAGGTCGATCGTCTCCACGCCGAGGCGCTTCAGGCTGGCGTCGCAGGCGGCGCGCACGTACTCCGGGCGGCCGCTGATGCCGCGCACGGTGGGGTCGCCGGGGTCGCGCACGATGCCGAACTTGGTGGCCAGGAACGCCTCGTCGCGACGCCCCCTGATCGCCTGGCCCACCAGCACCTCGTTGGTGTGCGGGCCGTACATGTCGGCGGTGTCGAGCAGGGTGACGCCGCGATCGAGCGCGTGCTGGATGGTGGCGATCGACTCGGCGTCGTTGCGACCGCCGTAGAAATCGCTCATGCCCATGCAGCCGAGGCCGAGGGCGGAAACCTGCGGGCCGTGGCGGCCGAGCGTGCGCATCTGCATGGGTGTGCTCCTGGTGCGGTGGGGAGGGGAGGCGCTTTCGACGCCCAACGGCCGGTCATTCTGCGCGCCGGTCGGTGATGGATAAATGATCAATAATGGGCAACACCATTCCATGGAAATAAACAATCGTGGATCGCATCGAAGCCATGCGCCTGTACGCGCGCATCGTCGAGCTGGGCAGCTTCACCGCTGCCGCGGACGACCTCAGCCTGCCGCGCGCCACGGTCACCCACTCGGCGACTCGGGGATGATCGGGCGCCAGGTCGGCCGGCTCGCCCAGGTGACCATCGCCAGCGCCGATTACGTGCGCGCTCACGGCACGCCGCGCACGCTGGCCGAGCTTCCGCACGGCCACGTGGCGGTGAACTGGGCCTCGCCCACCACGCGGCGCGTCGAGCCGCTGGAATTCGTGGTGAGCAAGCGGCGGCGCGAAGTGGTGCTGCCCTCGCGCGTCACCGTCAGCGGCGTGGACGCCTACCTGGGCTGCTGCGAAGTGGGGCTGGGCCTCGCCCAGTTTCCGCGCTACCACGTGGCCGACGCGCTGGCCGAAGGCCGCCTGATCGAACTGCTGCCGGACACCCCGCCACCCTCGCTGCCGATGACCGTGCTCTATCCGCAACAGCACCAGATGCCCGCGCGGCTGCGGGTGTTCGTGGACTGGCTGGCCGGGTTGTTCGAGACGCACGGACCGGGATAGGCGCGCGATCGCTCCGCGCCTCACTGGCCATCTGTCGCTCACAGGGTGAGCTCCTACCCGGCAATCTACCCGTAGGAGCGCACCCTATGCGCGACCGCTTTTCCGCGGAGCTGACCCGTCGCCCACAGGTTGGGCTGCTATGTGCAGACTAAGGCTTCAGCGAAAGCCGCGCTGCGGAGCGGCGTCGCCCAGCGTCGCCTCGGTGAGCGCCACACCCATCGCCGCCAGCGCGGGGCGCTGCTCGGCGAGCGGCAGGCGCACGATGCGGTCTTCGATGGCGGCGAGTTTCTGCATTGCCGGCAGCGCCATCACCGCCGCCACCAGCGCCGCCATGCGCGGCCAGCGTGTCGCGTCGATGGCGTACTTCACGAAGGCCGCGGTGCGGAAGAAGCTGGCCAGCGTGAGGTCGGCGATGGACAGCTCGCCGAACGCGAATCCCGAAGACGGCAGCTGCGCCTCCAGGTAGTCCAGCGCGGCGGGAATCTCCTCCTCGCGCGCCTTGCGCACCACGGCCTCGTCGGCCTCCTCGCGAAACAGGAAACGCCTGGCGCCGAGCTGGAAGAACAGCTTCCAGATCAGCACGTCGCCCAGGTGCGTATCGGCGTATTCCTCCAGCCAGCGCGCGCGGGCGCGATCGGCCAGGTCGGCCGGATACAGCGCCGGCGCGGGGTGGCGCTCTTCCAGGTACTGGCAGATCACGCTGGAGTCGTTGAGCACCAGCTCACCGTCGATCAGCACCGGGATCCGGCGCAGCGGGCTGAGCCGGGTGAACGCCTCGTTGCCGACGAACGGGGCGATCGGGTCGATCCGGTAGGCGATGCCCTTCAGCTCCAGGAACGCGAGCACCTTGCGCACGTAGGGCGAGATCGGGCTGCCGATGACGCTGACCGGCTCGGACATGGCGCGATTCCTTCGGACAGTGGCGGGACGGGCAGGGTGCGATGACGCCGCGCACAGCGTCAAGGTGCGCTCGTCGACAGGACTTCTGGCAGGGGTCCCCCCGCAGGGGCCGGACTAGGATCAGCGGCTGGGCAGCGCCAGGGGCGCTGCGGGCGTCCGCCTTGCGGGCACGCCGCGAGTCAGGGAATGCTGTCCCGTATCTTCCGGCGCCTGTGGGCGTCCGTCTTCACGTCAGCGGAGTCCCCCATGTTCTCTTCTCTCGGTACACCGCGGCTGCTCGGTGCGCTGGTGCTGGCCGGCCTGTCGACCGGCGCCTGCGCCACCGGCCGCACGCTCACCGACGCGGACTACGCCCGCGCCGAACAGTTCGTCAACTACAAGGCGATCCCGCTGGTCGATCACGCCGTGACCCGGGTGGACTGGCTCGACGGCACGCATTTGGTCTACCTCGACCACGACGCCCGCGGCGACCGCTACCTGCGCATGGACACCGCCACCGGCCAGGTCGCGCCGCTGTTCGACCAGGCCAAGCTCGCCGCGGCGCTCGACCGGCTCGATGGCGGCAAGCCGCTGGAGGCGAACAAGCTCGGCCTGAAGCACATCGCGCCCACCGCCGATGGCCGCTACCGGTTCAGCGTGCACGGCAAGACCTACGTGTGCAGCGCCGACGCCAGCTGCGCCAGGCCGGCGGGAGGCAAGGAACCGGGTGCGCTGTCGCCGGACAGGAAGAGCGAGGCCTTCATACGCGACTGGAACCTGTGGGTGCGCGACGTGGCCACCGGCAGGGAGACCCAGCTCACCACCGACGGCGTGGAAAACTTCGGCTACGCCACCGACAACGCCGGCTGGAAGCACACCGACAACGCCATCGTGGAGTGGTCGCCGGATTCGAAGAAAATCGCCACGTTCCAGCAGGACCAGCGCAAGACCGGCGAGATGTACATGGTCTCCACCGGCGTGGGCCATCCCAGGCTCGAAGCGTGGAAGTACCCGCTGGCCGGCGACAAGCACGTCACCCTGATCGAGCGCGTCATCATCGACGTGCCGACCAGGAAAGTGGTGCGGCTGGACATGCCGCCGGACCAGCACCGCTCCACCCTGTGCGACGACGTCAGCTGCGGCTCCGACGGCGGCTGGGACGACGTGAAGTGGGCGCCGGACGGCAAGACGCTGGCCTTCGTCTCCACCTCGCGCCATCACAAGCACGAGTGGCTGCGCATCGCCGATGCGGCCACCGGCAAGGTGCGCACGGTGTTCGAGGAGAGCGCCAAGACCTACTACGAGAGCGGCATCGGTCGCGCCAACTGGGCCTACCTGCCGGCCACGCACGAGGCGGTGTGGTACTCCGAGCGCAGCAACTGGGGCCAGCTTTATCTGGTGGACCTCGACACCGGCAGGCTCAAGCGCGCCATCACCACCGGCGAGGGCGTGGTGACCGAAATGCTGAAGGTGGATCCGAAGACCCGCACCGTGTGGTTCGAGGCGGTGGGTCGGCACAAGGGCATGGACCCGTACTTCAGCCAGTTCTACAAAGTGAGCCTCGACGGCGGCAAGCCGACGTTGCTCACGCCCGAGCCGGCCAACCACGAGATCAGCCTGTCGCCCGATGGCGCCAGCTTCGTCGACGCGTATTCCACCCCCAGCGTGCCGCCGGTCACCGTGCTGCGCGCCAGCAGTGACGGCCACACGCTGGCCACCGTGGCCAGGGCCGACATCAGCCGCCTGCAGGCGGTGGGCTGGGTGCCGCCGGTGCCGATCACGGTGAAGGCGCGCGACGGCAAGACCGATCTGTACGGCCTGATGTTCAAGCCGACCAACTTCGATCCGTCGAAGAAGTACCCCGTGGTGGACTACATCTACCCCGGTCCGCAGGTCGGTTCGGTGGGCTCGCGCAGCTTCAACGCCGCGCGGGTGGACCACCAGGCGCTGGCCGAGCTCGGCTTCATCGTGGTGGCGATCGACGGCATGGGCACGCCGTGGCGTTCGAAGTCGTTCCATGACACCTGGTATGGCGACATGGGCGACAACACCCTGCCCGACCAGGTCGCGGGCCTGAAGGAACTGGGCCGGCGCCATCCGTGGATGGACTTGACCCGCGTGGGCATCTGGGGCCATTCCGGCGGCGGCAACGCGTCCACCGACGCCATGCTGCGCTACCCGGACTTCTTCAAGGTCGCCTGGTCCGAGAGCGGCAACCACGACAACCGCAACTACGAGGACGACTGGGCCGAGAAGTACCAGGGCCAGCTCATCGTCGACAAGGACGGCAAGAGCAACTACGACGACCAGGCCAACGAGAACCACGCGGCCAGGCTCAAGGGCCACCTGATGCTGGTGCACGGCACCATGGACGACAACGTGCCGCTGTCCAACACCCTGCTGATGGTGCGTGCGCTGATGGACGCCAACAAGGACTTCGATCTGCTGCTGGTGCCCAACGCCCACCACGGCTACGCCAAGGACGCGCCGTACGTGATGCGCCGCCGCTGGGACTACTTCGTGCGCTACCTCGCCGGCGACACGCCGCCGGCGCAGTACCGGGTGACGCCGCCGAAGATGTGATCCCGGCAGTGGCTGCCGCGACGTGCAACGCACGAGGGCCGGTCGTCGACCTGCCCTCGTGCCCGCGGCGCCGTGCATGAGAGCGATACGTGCGCCGGACAGGCGTCCCTCCTCGTCGACCGTCTCTCAAGTAAACGTTCTGTAACGCATTGGTTTTCTTCGCGAACGTCGGGCGCGCGCATGCGGGGGCCTGGGATGCTCAGAACGTCATGTCGAACGCCACCTCGCCCTGCACGCCGACCTGGTAGGCGGAGACGCGGCGCTCGAAGAAGTTGGTCACTTCCTGCACGTCCTGCAGGTCCATGAAGTCGAACGGGTTCTTCGTGCCGTACTTCTTCGGCAGATCGAGCTGGGCCAGACGCTGGTCGGCGACGTATTCCAGGTACTGGCGCATGTCCTTCACCGACAGGCCGGCGACGCCACCGGAGAGCACGTCCTCGGCGAAGCGGGTCTCGCAGGCGATCGCCTCTTCCAGCATCTGTTCCACCTGCGCGCGCATGGCGTCGTCGAACAGGTCCGGCTCTTCCTCGCGCACGGTGCGCACCACGTCGAAGGCGAACGCCATGTGGCCGGACTCGTCGCGGAACACCCAGTTGGTGCCCGACGCCAGCCCGTGCAGCAGGCCGCGCGAACGCAGGAAGTACACGTAGGCGAACGCGGCGTAGAAGAACAGCCCCTCGATGCAGGCGGCGAAGCAGATCAGGTTGAGCAGGAACTGCCGTCGGTGCTCGCGCGTTTCCAGCCGCTTGAGTCCTTGGATCGAGTCGATCCAGCGGAAGCAGAAATCCCCCTTGGCGCGGATCGAGGGGATGTTCTCGATCGCCGAAAATGCCTTGTTGCGCTCGGTGGGATCGGGAATGTAGGTATCCAGCAACGTGAGATAGAACTGCACGTGCAGCGCCTCCTCGTACAGCTGGCGCGACAGGTACATGCGCGCCTCGGGCGCGTTGATGTGCTGGTACAGGTTCAGCACCAGGTTGTTCGACACGATGCTGTCGCCGGTGGCGAAGAACGCCACCAGCCGATGGATCAGGTGGCGATCGGCGGCGGACATCTTGGCGTTGAGGTCGGTGGTGTCGAGCGAGAAATCCACTTCCTCCACCGTCCAGGTGTTCTTGATCGCGTTCTTGTACATCTCGTAGAACGCGGGGTAGCGCATGGGGCGCAGGGTGAGGGCGAAGCCGGGATCGAGAAGGCGGCTGTCGCGGGCTGTGTCGTGGCTCATGGGTTTTCCTTTCAAAAATGTGGAATCTTTGTCATCGCGCTGAGTCCTCCTCTCGTCGTCCCAGCGAAGGCTGGGACCCAGTGACTTCAGGCTTCTCCGCCGCGGGTTGTCATCCAACGACGCTGGATCCCAGCCTTCGCTGGGATGACGTTCGTTTCATGGGTAAGGTTCGAGTACGTCATGCAGCGCGAATGGAATCGACGAATGCAGGAGCGAAATCCCTGCGTGTACATGCTCGCCAGCCGCCGCAATGGCACGCTCTACATCGGCGTGACATCGAACCTTCCCGCGCGCGTCTGGCAACACCGCAACCAAGTCATGGAAGGATTCACCAGTCGGCATCGTGTTCATGACCTTGTCTGGTTCGAGCTGCACGAAACCATAGAATCGGCGATTGTGCGCGAGAAGGCGCTGAAGGCGTGGAAGCGTGCGTGGAAGGTCGAGCTCGTCGAAAAGTCGAATCCATACTGGCGTGATCTGTATGCGGAGATTTGCGGCTGATATTCCCCCGATCTTCCCAGTCCGTCATTCCAGCGAACGCTGGAATCCAGTGCCTTCCACGCGACGACGAAGTCACTGGATCCCAGCGTCCGCTGGGATGACGAGCTCCTACTGGCAGGCTTCGCAGTACTCGGGGTTTTCCAACGAGCAGAACACCGCGGCGTTCGCCTGATCCTGGTCCGCCGGCGCAGTCGCCTTCGATGCACTTACCGTCGCCTTGGCGATCTTCGTCGCCGGCCGCGAGCGCAGGTAGTAGGTGGTCTTGATGCCGGCCTTCCACGCGTACATGTACATCGAGCTGAGCTGACCGATGTTCGGGTTCTCCATGAACAGGTTGAGCGACTGGCTCTGGTCGATGTAGGCGGCGCGGGCGGCGGCCAGGTCGATCAGCGCCTTCTGCGGCAGTTCCCACACGGTGCGGTAGATCTGCCGCAGGCGTTCGGGGATCGCCGCGATGCCCTGGATCGAGCCTTCGGCCAGCTTGATCTGGTCGCGCACCTCGGGTGTCCACAGGCCGAGCGATTTCAGCTCGTCGGCGAGGTAGCGGTTCACCTGCAGGAAATCGCCGGACAGCGTCTCGCGCTTGAACAGGTTGCTCACCTGCGGCTCGATGCACTCGTAGCAGCCGGCGATCGAGGCGATGGTGGCGGTGGGGGCGATCGCGATCAGCAGCGAGTTGCGCAGGCCGTGCTGCTGGATGGTGCCGCGCAGCGTTTCCCAGCGCGTGGGTTCGTGCGGCGTGGCGTTGGGCCAGTAGTCGAACTGCAGCTCGCCGTTGGCCGCGCGGCTCTCGGCGAAGCCCGGATGCATCCCCAAGTCCACCGCCAGCTCGTTCGACTGGCTCAGCGCGTGGAAGTAGATTTCCTCGGCGATGCGGCTGGACAATGTCAGCGCCTCGGCCGAGTCGAACGGCAGCCGCAGCTTGAAGAACACGTCCTGCAGGCCCATCACGCCCAGCCCCACCGGGCGCCACTTGCGGTTGGCCACGGCGGCGGTGTCGATCGGGTAGAAGTTGAGGTCGATCACCCGGTCGAGCTGGCGCACCGCGGTGCGTACGGTGCCGGCGAGCTTGTCGAAATCGAACGCGCCATCGACCACATGCCGCGCCAGGTTGATCGAGCCGAGGTTGCACACCGCCGTTTCAGAGGCGTTGGTGACCTCGAGGATCTCCGTGCACAGGTTGGACAGGTGGATCACGTTGTCCGGTTTGGCCGTCTGGTTGCTGGTGGCGTTGCAGCGGTCCTTGAAGGTGATCCAGCCGTTGCCGGTCTGCGCCAGCGTGCGCAGCATGCGCGCGTACAGCTCGCGCGCCTTCACCGTCTTCACCGCCAGGCCATCGGCCTCAGCCTTGCGATACGCCGCTTCGAACGCCTCGCCCCAGCTGTCGACGAAGTGCGGCACCACCTTGGGATCGAACAGCGACCAGTCGCCGTCGCGCTCCACGCGGCGCATGAATTCGTCGGGGATCCAGTTGGCCAGGTTGAGGTTGTGCGTGCGGCGGGCCTCGTCACCGGTGTTGTCGCGCAGCTCGAGGAACTCCTCGATGTCGGCGTGCCACGGCTCCAGGTAGACGCAGGCGGCGCCCTTGCGCTTGCCGCCCTGGTTCACCGCGGCGACCGAGGCGTCCAGCGTCTTCAGCCATGGCACCAGCCCGTTGGAATGGCCGTTGGTGCCGCGGATCAGCGAACCGCGCGAGCGCACCCGCGACCACGCGATGCCGATGCCGCCGGCGAATTTGCTGAGCTTGGCGACGTCGGCGTACTTGTCGTAGATCGATTCGAGCGAGTCGAGCGGCGAGTCGAGCAGGAAGCATGAACTCAACTGCTCGTGCGTGGTGCCGGCATTGAACAGCGTGGGCGAACTGGCGATGTATTCCAGCGACGACAGCAGCCGGTACAGCTCCAGCGTCTCGCCGATGTCGTTGCCGCCCAGCGCGCAGGCGATGCGCATGAAGAAGTACTGCGGCGTCTCGATAACGAAGCGCTTGGTGGGATGGCGCAGCAGGTAGCGGTCGTACACCGTGCGCAGGCCGAAGTACTCGAAGCGGCGCGAGGCCAGCGGATCGATCGCGTCGTTGAGCTTGCGCGCGTTGAGTGCCACGAACTCGCGCAGCCGCGCGTTGAGGATGCCGACCTCGGCGCCCAGCGCGATCGACTGCGAGAAGCTCTGGATCTCCTGGCCCGCGACCTCCTTGTCGATGTACGCACTGAGCAGGCGCGCGGCGAGCTGGCCGTACTCCGGCTCCTCGGCGGTGAGCGCGGCGGCGGTGCGGATCGACAGTTGGTCCAGCTCGGCCGTGGTGGCGCCGTCGTACAGGCCGCCGATGGTCTTCAGCGCCACCCGCAGCGGGTCGACCGCATGCAGGCCGTCGGCGCTGCGGGTAACCGCCTTGACGATCTTGTTGACGTCGACGATCTCCTGGCCGCCGTTGCGCTTGGTCACGCGCATGCTGCCGGGGTTGTGCGGCGGGGTGAGGGCGAAGTCCGATGCGCTGTCGCGTGCAACGGCGGCGGGCGCGGGCACGGTGTGCTCGCGGGCCGCGGGTTCGGCGGTTTCCATGAAAGTGCTCCCGAAGTGGAAGCCGCCGCGCCGGTCCGGGATGGCGGCCGCGACGGTTCCGAAACTCAAACGCCTGCTCCCGCGCGCAGGGCCTGAGGCTTGGCTTCCTTGGGGAACGACGCGTCGACACGCAGGCGCATGACGGCCTGCGATGCGACGCGCTTCCCCGCGGAAGCGGTCACCTGCGCCGGGTCGCGAGAGCATCGGCGCATCGCGTCTCACCGGACGCGACCGCCGGCCCGTGGGGCCCGACGTGCTGGCAGGTCTTCGGACTCGCGGACCCAGGCTTGCGCCTACCTAGTCCCCCTCGCTTCCCAGGCGCGGCGGCCCAGTGCATGTGAGGAGTTTCGTTTCCACTTACCGCTGCGGGGCAGTTCCGGATTTGCACCGGATTCCCTTTCAAGCCCGACCGACAGCCGCGTCTGGACGGGCACCAACGAGCGCAACATAGAGTGGCGGGAGAGCGAGGTCAACACCACATCTTGTGCATAAGCCTGTGGAAAAGCCGCCTGTGACCAGCGCAGGCGCGGGCTACGGCCGATCGCGACGGCTGCGGCTCAGAAGCGCCCGGCCGTCTGCAGCGCCTCGACTTCCGCGTCGGTGAACAGGCGCGAGCGGGTGAGGAAGCGCACGCCTTCGCCGTTTTCCAGCGAGAACATGCCGCCGCGACCCTCGATCACGTCGATGATCAGCTGGGTGTGCTTCCAGTATTCGTACTGCGACGGGCTCATGTAGAACGGCGCGCCGGCGATCTCGCCCAACTGCACGTCGCGGTCGCCGACGATGAAGTCGTCCTGCGGATAGCACATTGGCGAGGAGCCGTCGCAGCAGCCGCCGGACTGGTGGAAAAGCACCGGCCCGTGCCGTTCGCGCAGCCGCTCGATCAGCGCCTCGGCGGCGGGTGTGGCGAGTACCTTGGCGATTTCGGCAGCGTGGTTGGACATGCGGCTCTCCCGGATGCGGCGTCAGAACGTCAGCCGCGCGCCGAGCATGACGCTGCGGTCGGGGCCGGGTTCGAAGTAGCGGCCGTTGCCGTCGTTGACGATCACCGAGCCGATGTAGCGGCGGTTGGCGAGGTTGTTCACCCGCGCGCTGAGGTCCAGCCGGGTGGTCTGGCCCAGCGCGAAGGTGTAGCCGGCGTCGAGGTCGACCAGCGCGTAACCGGCGGCGCGGTCGGTGCCGAAGTCGTTCACCGTGACCGAGCCGACGCCGGTCAGCGTGACGCCCTCGCGCCAGCCCGTGCCGCTGCCGTGCTCCAGCCGCAGCGAGCCGTAGTCCTGCGGCACGCCGGGCAGGCGCGAGCCGGCGGCGACCGGGGTGGTCGGCACCGTGCACGGCGAACCGCTGCAGGCCAGGTAGCCGTCTTCGAAGCGCGCCCGCAGGTGGGTGACGCCGGCGCTCAGCCGCCAGCCCGGCGCCAGCTCCCCGGTGGCGGACAGTTCCACGCCTTCGCGGCGGGTATGGCCGGCGTTGCGATAGGTCGCGCGGCCGTTGGTATTGGTCGCCACCGCCAGCTCGTTGCGGGTGTCGGCGCGGAACAGCGCGGTGTCGAATTCGAGGCCGCCGGTCGCCTGCCACTTGGCGCCCAGCTCGTAGTTGTTGCTGCGCGCGGGCTTGAGGTCGAACGCCAGCCCGGCCTGGCCGTCGCTGCGATAGCCCAGCTCGTTGTAGCTAGGTGTCTCGAAGCCCTTGCCGAAGCTGGCGTAGATGCGCACGTTGTCGGCGGCACGGAACTGCAGCCCCGCCACCGGCGTGGTGGCGCGGTAGCTCACGTGGCCGCTGTCGTCGGGGTTGCGCGCGGTGATGTAGAAGTCGTGCTCGGCAAAGCGCACTTCATCGTTGCGCAGGCCCAGCAGCACCGACCAGCGCGGCGCGAAGTGCCAGTAGAACTGCGCGTACTCGGCCACGTTGTTGACGTTGTCGTGCTCGTTGCGGCGCAGCGCGCCCTTCACGCCCAGGGTGGAGCCGATGAAGTTCTCGTAGCCGGTGCGGCGCTGGATCTGATAGTCGCCGCTGGCGCCGAGCACCGCCTCGTAGTCGCCTCCCGCCAGCTCGCCGCGGTGGGTCCAGCGCAGGTCGGCACCGCCGTAGTGGGTGGCCGGGGCGATCACGCCGCCGGCCTGCAGCGGGTTCTTCTGCACGAACGGGGGAATGGACAGGTACTGCACGATGCTGCGCTGGCCGTAGTACGCCATCGCGCGCAACTGGTCGGCCTGGCTCAAGGCCTGCTCGTAGACCAGCCCGAGCTGGTTCTGCTCGGCGCTCTTGCGGGTGTTGTATTGCGCCGCCACCGCGGTGGCCTGGCGCCGGTCCTGGTTGAGCTGGGCGCGGGTCAGGCCGAGCGGGTCCTGGGTATTGGGCTGGTTGATGCGGTTGAGCAGCACGGTGAGCTTGCGCCCGTGGCCGAGGTCGATGCCGAACTTGGCGTTGTCCGACTCGCGCCGCACGCGGCTGTGCGCGCGGTAACCGCCGGAGAGGAATTCCGAGGCGGCGATGTTGTAGTTCACCGGGCCGGCGATGCCGCGCGTGTTGGCCAGGAAACGGAAGCTGTCGTAGCTGCCGCCGTACACGCCCAGCGTGGTCTGCGGCACCGCGGTGCCGTCGGCGCTGTACAGCTGCACCACGCCGCCGGCGGCGTTGCCGTAGAGCACCGAGAACGGCCCGCGCAGCACCTCCACGCGGTCGGCCGAATCGAGGTTGAACTGCGCCACCTGGCCCTGGCCGTCGGGCAGGGTGGACGGGATGCCGTCCATGTACACGCGGATCGAGCGCACGCCGAAGGTGGAGCGCGAGCCGAAGCCGCGGATGGAGATCTGTTCGTCCTGCGCGTAGTTCTGCCGGTCGCGGGCGAGGATCCCCGGCACGCCCGCCAGCACCTCGGAGAAATTGACGCCGGGCTGGCCGCTGGCGGCCGGATCGACGCGCACCACGCTGAGCGCGGCGGGCACGTCGAACGGCGGAATGTCCAGCCGGCTGGCGTTGACCTGCACGGCGGGCAGCAGCCGGGGGCCGCCTGCGGCCGGCGCCTGCTGCGCCATCGCCGGAGCCAGCATCACCGCGCAGGCACTGGCGCTGGCGGCGGTGAGCCGCCGTCGCGCGGCCGCGCGATGGATCGGGGTCGGCAGGAGGCGAGGCGGCTCGTTCGGCGCGTGCTTCAAATCGATCTCCTGTGGAGTTGACGCAATGACGCCACCGCCGCGCGCATGCGGTGGCCCGGATGCGCGCGGCGCGGCCAGTCTATGGGCCGCGGTAGATCAACGGAACCTTGTGCTGCGCCGTCAGAAGAAGCCGAGCTTGTTCGGCGAGTAGCTCACCAGCATGTTCTTGGTCTGCTGGTAGTGGTCGAGCATCATCTTGTGGTTCTCGCGGCCGATGCCCGACTGCTTGTAGCCACCGAACGCGGCATGCGCCGGGTAGGCGTGGTAGCAGTTGGTCCACACGCGGCCGGCCTGGATGCCGCGGCCGAAGCGGTAGCAGCGGTTGGCGTCGCGGCTCCACACGCCGGCACCCAGGCCGTACAGCGTGTCGTTGGCGATCGCCAGCGCCTCGTCCTCGTCCTTGAAGGTGGTCACCGACAGCACCGGGCCGAAGATCTCCTCCTGGAAGATGCGCATCTTGTTGTGGCCCTTGAACACGGTCGGCTGCACATAGTAGCCGTCCTTCAGGTCGCCGCCGTGCATGGCGCGCGCGCCGCCGGTGAGCAGCTCGGCTCCTTCCTGCTTGCCGATGTCCAGGTACGACAGGATCTTCTCCAGCTGTTCGCTGGAGGCCTGCGCGCCGATCATGGTGGACGGATCGAGCGGGTTGCCCAGCTTGATCGCCTCCACCCGCTTGATCGCGCGCTCGATGAACTTGTCGTAGATCGACTCCTGGATCAGCGCGCGGCTGGGGCAGGTGCACACCTCGCCCTGGTTGAGCGCGAACATGGTGAAGCCTTCCAGCGCCTTGTCGAAGAAGGCGTCGTCGGCCGCGCAGACATCCTCGAAGAAGATGTTCGGCGACTTGCCGCCCAGCTCCAGCGTCACTGGGATCAGGTTCTGGCTGGCGTACTGGCTGATCAGGCGACCGGTGGTGGTCTCGCCGGTGAAGGCGATCTTGGCGATGCGGTGGCTCGAGGCCAGCGGCTTGCCCGCCTCCAGGCCGAAGCCGTTGACGATGTTGAGCACGCCCGGCGGCAGCAGGTCGCCGACGATCTCGGCCCACACCAGGATGCTGGCCGGGGTCTGTTCGGCCGGCTTGAGCACCACGCAGTTGCCGGCGCCCAGCGCGGGGGCGAGCTTCCAGGTGGCCATCAGCAGCGGGAAGTTCCACGGGATGATCTGCCCGACCACGCCCAGCGGCTCGTGGAAGTGGTACGCCACGGTGTCGTCGTCGAGCTGGCTGAGGCTGCCTTCCTGTGCACGGATGCAGCCGGCGAAGTAGCGGAAGTGGTCGATCGCCAGCGGCAGGTCGGCGGCCATCGTCTCGCGGATCGGCTTGCCGTTGTCCCAGGTCTCGGCGTGGGCGAGCAGCTCGATGTTCTGCTCCATGCGGTCGGCGATCAGGTTGAGGATGCGCGCGCGCTCGGCGGCGGAGGTCTTGCCCCAGGCCTCCTTCGCGGCGTGCGCGGCGTCGAGCGCGGCCTCGATATCCGACGCGTCGGAGCGGGCGATCTCGCAGAACGGCTTGCCGGTGATCGGGGTGATGTTCTCGAAGTAGCGCCCCGCCTTGGGCGCCACCCACTGGCCGCCGATGTAGTTGTCGTAGCGCTGCTTGAAGGGCACCTGCACGGCGAGGTGCTGCTGTTCGAGTTTGGTCATGGCGTGGCTCCGCGTGGGGTGGAAGGTGAGGGGAATGGAGCAGGAGCCGTGCCAGCACGCTGTCGCCATCGCTCTTTGCTGCACCGTGCCAACCGCGCGCAGCGTCCGTGCGCTGGGGAAAAAAAATCCTGCCGCTGCATCGCAGCAGCGTCGCTCGCGAAGGTCGCGTTGCACTTCGCAAACGCATGTGCTTTGTATCGGAACACGCAGCGCAACAGCTGTCGCAATCTGCGACAGCCCGGAGTGTTCCATGCGACACAACGCGATATCCGATTCGATCGACGCCGCCCGCCGCAGCTTCTTCGGCGCCGGCGCCGCGCCCCGCGGGCTGGTGTCCGACACTATCCTTGCCTCGTGGCGACGCTGCCTGGAGCAGGGGCTGGTGGCCAGCGCGCGGCCCAGCGTGGCGCCGGTGGAGCGACGCGCACTGGGCGAGATGCAGGAGCGCCACGAGGCGCTGCGCCGGCTGTGCCGGCCGGAGCTGGAGGCGCTCTACGCCAGCGCCAACCAGGCTGGCAGCATCGTGGTGCTGACCGCGCCGGACGGCTTCATCCTCGATGCGCTGGGCGATCCGGACTTCCTCGACAAGGCCGCGCGCGTGTTGCTGCGCCCCGGCGTGCCATGGAGCGAGCAGGCCACCGGTACCAATGCGATCGGCACCGCGCTGGTCGAGCGTCGCCCGGTGGAAGTGCACGGCGCGGAGCACTACTACGCACCGCATCGCGTGCTCAGCTGCTCGGCCTCGCCGATCTTCGATCCGCAGGGCCGGGTGGTCGGCGTGCTCGACCTCTCCGGTCACGCCTCGGTGCACCACCTGCATGCGCTGGGCATGGTGCAGCTGGCGGTGGAGCAGATCGAGCATCGCCTGTTCGAGACCGCCTTCGACGGCGCCGACATCGTGCGCATCCAGCCCGACCCGGCGCTGATCGGCACGGCGCGCGAGGGCATGCTGGTGTTCGAGGGGCATCGCCTCGCCGCGGCCAACCGCCATGCGCTGCGCCTGCTCGGGCTGGACTGGAGCGAGCTGGGCAGGCGCCGCTACGACGAGCTGTTCGCCTCCGCCCTGCCGGTGCCCGGCAGCATGGGCAGCATGCGCTGCCAGACCGGCGACATGGTGCACGCCAGGCGCGATGCGCAGCGCTCGCGCATCCACGTGCCCGGTACCGTGCGCGCGCCTGCTGCGCCGGCGCCGGCGCAGCAGGCGATCCGCCCGCTGCGCGCGCCGGCGGCGGTATTCGATCCGGTGCTGGATGCGGCGATCGATCGCCAGGTGCGCCTGCTCGACGCCGACATCACCGTGCTGCTGCAGGGCGAGACCGGCACCGGCAAGGAAGTGGTGGCGCGCGAACTGCACCGGCGCAGCGCCCGCGCCCGGGCGCCGTTCGTGGCGGTGAGCTGCGCCTCGCTGCCGGAGGCGCTGATCGAATCGGAGCTGTTCGGCCACCAGCCGGGCGCGTTCACCGGCGCGCGGCGCGAGGGTTCGCCGGGCCTGCTGCGCGAGGCGCACGGCGGCGTGCTGTTCCTGGACGAGCTGGGCGACATGCCGCTGGGCCTGCAGAGCCGGCTGCTGCGCGTGCTGCAGGAGCGCGAGGTGACGCCGCTGGGCGGCGGCCGCGCGCACGCCATCGACGTGCGCGTGATCGCCGCCACCCATCGCCAGCTGCAGCAGGCGGTGGAGCGCGGCGAATTCCGCGCCGACCTGTATTTCCGCGTGGCGCAGTCAGTGCTGCAGCTGCCGCCGCTGCGCGCGCATCCGGACGTGGCCGACACCGTGCGCCGGCTGTGGACGGCGCTGGGCGCCGAGCAGGTGCCGATGTGGCTGGCGCCGGAGCTGGTGCAGCAACTGGCGGCCTGTCGCTGGCCGGGCAACGTGCGCGAGCTGGTCGGCGTGCTGCGCAGCCTGATGGCGCTGGGCACGGTGGGCGCCACGCTCACCGGGCACGACCTGCCCGACGGCTGGCGCGGCGCAGTCGCTGCATCGACCGGCGCACTGCCGGCCGCGGCCGAACCGCTGGCCGGCAACCTGCACGATCTCGAAGCGCAGGCGATCGACCAGGTGCTGGCCGCCTGCCGCGGCAACATAGCCGCCGCGGCGCGCAGGCTCGGCATCAGCCGCAGCACGCTGTACCGCCGGCTGGCGGCGCGCCAGCCGCCGGGCGAGTGAATGCGACCGGCGTCAGCGCGTGATGCTGACGTCGATCTCGATCGGATACGGCACCGGCTGCCGTGGCGGCGCGGGCAGCGTCCAGGTCACGAAGCCGGAGGCCAGGCAGGTCGCCAGCGGCGTGGCGGGCTGCACGTCGATGTGTGCCGGTCGGCCGTCCGCGCCGACGTCGGCGACCAGGGTGAACGGCGACTTGTCCGCCGGTGCGTTGCGGGCGATGCAGGCCTTCAGCGCGTCGGTCATCGGGTGGCCGATCTTCGCCCACAGCGCCTTCTGGTAGGCGGGGCCGGTCGCGGCGGCCTCGGCCAGCCGGCCCTGGGTGACGCGATCGTGGAAGTCGTCGCCACCGGTGCTGGCGGGGCTCGACAGCAGGGCCAGGGCGAGCAGGGCAGTCATGCGTGATCCAGTGCCGGCAAAGCGCGGA
Source organism: Dyella sp. KRB-257 (assembly GCF_049445995.1). Classification (NCBI taxonomy): domain Bacteria; kingdom Pseudomonadati; phylum Pseudomonadota; class Gammaproteobacteria; order Lysobacterales; family Rhodanobacteraceae; genus Dyella; species Dyella sp. KRB-257. The sequence goes on from NZ_JBMSDZ010000008.1 coordinate 23,493, forward strand.
CGATAGCAGCTGATGCGCGGCTGCTGGAACGTAAGCGACCGGCACGCGCGAGGCGATGGCGGCCGGGCTGGCCGCGCGCGGTTGAATGTGCGCGCTTGAATCAGAGTCGGCCGAGCCGTCCGGCTTCGTAGTCGCGCACCACGCGCATCACGTCCTGGCGCGTGTTCATCACGAACGGGCCGTGCTGCACCAGCGGCTCGTGGATCGCCGCACCGGCCACCACCACCACGTGCGAGCGCGTGCCCACGCCGCGGATGCGCAGCAGCACGTCGGCGCCGTGGGCGCCCGCGGTGACCGCGGTGGTGGCGGGCAGGGCGCGCGAGCCGGCGCCGTCGGCGGCCAGCGCCAGCTCGCCGGAGACCGCGTAGCACCAGGCGTTCCAGCCGGCCGGCAGGGTCAGCGGAAAGGTTGCGCCGGCGTCGATGCGACCGTCCAGGATCAGCAGCGGCTGCGGCAGTTCCAGCGGCGAGCGCAGCGTGCCGAAGCTGCCGACGAGCAGGCGCAGCCGGCTGCCGGGCAGGGCGATCTGCGGCACGTCGGCGGCCGCCAGGTGAAAACTGGTCGGCGGCTGCTGCTTCAGGTCGCTGGGCGAGTTGACCTGCAACTGCAGCACGTCCAGCGACAGCGCGTCGCCGCGCGCGCGCGCCTGGCGCACCACGCCGCGTCCAGCCAGCGTCCAGTGCAGGTCGCCGGGCCGCACGCAGTGGCTGGCGCCGGTGCTGTCGATGGTTTCGATCTCGCCCTGCGCGTGCTCGAACAGCAGCGTGGCCACCGACAGGCCCGCATGCGGTGCCGGTTCGATCTCCGGGCCGGCCGACTGCACGTGGTCGACCACCAGCAGCGGCGACATGTTGCGATCGAACGCATCGTGGCGGAACTGGCGCAGCCGGCCACCGGTTCCGACCGGGTGGACGCGGGGCCGCAGCGGGCGCGAAAACACCGGATCGCGGGTGGGCGAAGGGCCGTGCATGGCGTGCCTGGGCAAGAGGGGTACCGCACTGTGCCGCGCCACCCGGCGGCGCGTTGTGCCGGCCATCACGCGCGTGCGCGTGACGGCCGGCGCCTGCATCCGGTTGCGTGCCGGTTCATGCTCGCCGCTCAGCGCGGCCCGGTATTGCGCCGTGCCAGCCAGCCGGGCAGTTCGCCGGCCGGCATCGGCCGTGCGATGTGGAAGCCCTGCGCCTCGTCGCAGGCCATGCCGCGCACGGCGGCGTAGATTCCGGCGGTCTCCACCCCTTCCACCACCACCCGGAAGCCCAGCTCGCGCGCCAGCTCGGTCATCGCCCGCACGATGGCGCCGTCGTGCCGGCTGTCCTCCATCGCCCGCACGAACGACTGGTCGATCTTCAGGCTGGTGGCCGGCATCTGGCGCAGCGCGGCGAGGTTGCTGTAGCCGGTGCCGAAGTCGTCGATGGCGATGCCGATGCCCAGCGCGCGGATCGCCGCCAGGTGTTCGCGCGTGGTGTCGGAGTGTTCCAGCAGGATGCTTTCGGTGAACTCCAGCTCCAGCGCATCGAGCGCCACGCCGTGGCGGCTGGCGGTGCTGCGCAGGTGTTCCACCAGTTCGCCGCCGAGGTCGCTGCCGGAGACGTTGAGCGACAGCTTCAGCGCCAGCCCCGCGCGCTGCCACGCGCCGAGCTGGGCGATCGCATGGTCGAGCACCCATCCGCTGAGCGTGCGCATCAGCCCGGCCTGTTCGGCCAGCGCAATGAAGCGGTCCGGCGGGATCGGGCCCAGCGTGGGATGGTGCCAGCGCGCCAGCGCCTCCACCGCCACGCAGCGGCCGGTGGCGAGTTCCACCCGCGGCTGGTAGTGCAGCGTGAGCTCGGTGCGGTCGTTGAGTGCGGCGGCCAGCTCGGTGACGAGGAAGAACTCCTGCCGGTGCCGTTCGTCGTGCGCGGGTTCGTAGATCGACCAGCCGCGTACGTTGTGGTGGGCCGCGTGCGAGGCGCTCATCACCAGCCGCAGCGGATCGCCGCCGCCGTCGAGCTCACCCACGTCCAGGTCGAGAAGGCCCACGCCGGGCTGGATGGTGAGCGGAATGCCCAGGCAGTCGAACGGCTGGCGCAGGCGGTGCACCAGCTCGTCCATCCGCGCACCGTCGACGGCACCGGACGCCTCCGGCAGCACGGCGGCGAAGCGATGCACGCCGACCTGGTAGAGGTGGGTGTGCTCGGGCATCCACACCTGGATGCGGGCGGCGGCGTCGCGCATCAATTCGTCGGCGTAGGCGTGACCCATCGCGCGCACGAAGGCGTTGAAGCGGTTCACCGGGGCCACGTCGATGGCGATCAGCCAGGCGCGGTGGGCGCCGCCGCGCTGGCGCGCGCGCAGGTCCTCGAAGAACGCGTTGCGGTGGGGCAGCTGGGTGACCGGATCGGTACGCCCCAGGTAGCTGCCCAGCACCAGCCCGGTGCCGGCCAGCGCGGCGGCGTCGCGCAGGTCGTCGCGCTCCTTGCTGCTCAGTCCGGTGCGCGGCGCATGGTCCATCACGCACAGCGCGCCCACGTGCTGGCCGCTGAGCGTGTACACCGGCGCGCTGGCGAAGAAGCGCATCGAGGCGGTGCGCGGGTCGGTAAGCGGCGGTCCGCCGCCGAAGCGCTCGTCGGCCTCGGTGTCGGGCACCACCTGGGGCTCGCCGTGGCGGGCCGCGGCCAGGTACCGCGGATGCAGCGCCTGCGGCGCGTGCGGGCTGCGCGCATCGTCGCTGAACCAGTAGGCGCTGCCGGTGGCCAGCACCAGCGACACCACCGGCACGCGCAGCGAATGGGCGGCCAGTCGCGCCACCGCGTCGAAGCCGGGCACGGCGAAGCCGTCCGCCAGGTCGACGGCGTGGTGCACCGTTCCGGGAGTGGGGTCCGGAGGGGTGTCCGATGCGCTTGCCATGACCTTCCTCTGTGCCTGTCGTCGCTGCATGGTGCCGTCGCCTGGTCGATCGCGCGCGGCAGACGCCTGAATCTAATGCAGAGTCCGTCTGCAATCCGCTACTCGGGCCGGTGCGGCGCGGCGAGGTAGTCCTCGCTCTGCATCTCGATCAGCCGCGATTCGGTGCGGCCGAATTCGGCGCGCAGGCGCTCGCCGTCGTACAGCTCGGTGATCGGCGCGGCGGCCGACAGCACCAGTTTCACGCGGCGGTCGTAGAACTCGTCCACCAGTTGCACGAAGCGCTTCGCCGCGTCCTCGCTGTACACGGTGAACTGCGGCACGTTGGAGATCAGGATGGTGGCCGCGGATTTCGCCAGCGCGATGTAGTCGGCCACCGCGCGCGGGCCTTCGCACAGGGCGTCGAAGGCGAACCACAGCACGCCCTGGGCGCGGCGGCGCAGCGGCACCTCGCGGCCGTTGAGGGTGATCGCGCCGCCGTCGACCGGCTCGTCCTGCGCCTGGCTGGCGAAGATGCGCGTCAGCGCCCGCTCGGTCTCCGCGCCGGGCGGCGTGAGGTAGACCGGCGCCTGGCTCAGCGCGCGCAGGCGCCAGTCGCGCGAGGATGCCATCTCCACCACGTGGCAACGCTGTTGCAGCAGCGCGATCGCCGGCAGGAAGCGGGCGCGCTGCAGGCCGTCGCGGTAGAGGTTGGCGGGCGCCGTGTTGGACGTGGTGACCAGGCTCACGCCGCGCGCGAACAGCGCGTCGAGCAGGTTGGCCAGGATCATCGCGTCGCCGATGTCGCTGACCAGGAACTCGTCCAGGCACAGCACGCGGCAGCGCCCGGCGATGCGTGCGGCCACGTCCACCAGCGGATCGGCGCGCTCGCCCAGTGTGCGCAGCTCGGCGTGCACCTCGCCCATGAAGCGGTGGAAGTGCCGCCGCAGCGCGGTGCCGGCGGGCAGGCCGGCGACGAACAGATCCATCAGGAAAGTCTTGCCACGGCCCACGCTGCCCCACAGGTACAAACCCGGCACGGCGTCCACCGGGTCGCTGCCGAGCAGATTCCTGAGCCGTCCGAACAGGCCTGGACTTTCCGGCGCGGCGCCGAGCGCGGCGTGCATGCGGTCGAACTCGGGCAGCACGGCGAGCTGGGCCGGATCGCTCTCCCAGCGGTGGGCGGCCACGCCCTCGAGGTAGCGCGCGCTGGGCGCGCCGGATGCGGTATCGGTCATGGCGGGAACGGGACGGGTCAGGTGCGCTCGGGCGGCAGCCAGCGGCGCGCCGCGGCCTTCACGGCGCCGCGCAGGTCCATCAGGCGGCGGTGGAAGAAGTGCCCGGTCTCGGGCATGCGCACCAGTTCGGGCTTCACCTCGAGGCTGTCGATCCAGTCGAACACCGCCTGCGGCTCGACCACCTCGTCCTCCTCGCCCATCACCACCAGCCACGGGCAGGTCGGCAGCGCGAAGCCCTCGAACGGCCAGCGTCCGGCCGGCGGCGCGATGCTGATCAGCGCCTCGGCGCCCAGCCGCACCGCGTTGCGGATCGTCACGTAGCTGCCGAAGGAAAACCCGGCCAGCCACAGCGCCTCGCCGGGGCGCACGCGGCGTACCCAGTCGGCCACCGCGGCCAGATCGTCGCCTTCGCCGTTGCCTTCGTCGTAGTGGCCCTCGGAGGCGCCGGCGCCGCGGAAGTTGAAGCGCACCGTGTCCAGCCCCGATTCGCGCAGCGCCCGCTCGACCATCGTCACCACCTTGTTGTGCATGGTGCCGCCCTGCACGGGGTTGGGGTGGCACACGATCGCCACGCCGCGCCGCGCGCCGGGGTGCGCGGCGCGGTCGGTGATGGTTTCCAGCATGCCGGCTGGCCCACGCAGCATGAAACCGGCCGCCTGCTCGGGAAAGCTCGCCGGGTTGGCGGGAAGCGAGAGCATGTTCATGCCGGCGATGATAACCGGCCGCCTTGTCGATGGCCCGCGATGGCCGCATCTTCACCGCTCATGAATCATCTCGCGCACGCCCTGCTGGCCGGTGACGACGACGCGCTGCGCCTGGGCGGCATGCTCGGCGATTTCGTGCGCGGCGTGCCCGATGCCGCGTGGCCGCGCGGGGTGGTTGCCGGTATCCGCCTGCATCGCGCCATTGACGTGTACACCGACGCGCATCCCGAGGTGCTGGCGGCGAAGGCGCGACTGGCGCCGCCGTATCGCCGCTACGCCGGCATCCTGCTGGACATGTGGTTCGACCATTGCCTGGCACGCGCCTTTCCGCGCTGGTCGACGGTGCCGCTGACGCGGTTTTCCGTCGACCTGCGCGCGCTGCTGTGCGATCGCGCGGCGCAGCTGCCGCCGGCGCTGCGGCGTTTCCTCGCCTACATGCAGGCGCACGACCTGCCGGCCGCCTACGCGCAGCCGCAGGTGCTGGGTCGCGCGCTGGCCGGGATCGGACAGCGGCTGCAGCGGGCCAATCCGCTGGCCGATGCCCTGCCGGTGCTGCAGCTGCAGGCCAGTGCGCTGGACGGGCATTTCGAGGTGTTCTTTCCCGAGTTGCAGGCGTTTGCGCGCAGATGGATCGAGCAGGAACGGATGGGTCCGGGCTGAGACGGGTCGTACCCGCCCGTACCTCGACGGATCGTTCGCAGGCAGCACCGCGACCGTGGCTCCGTGACCCCTCATCCCAACCTTCTCCCCGTGGGGGAGAAGGGGCGAACGAAAACGCCGCCCGGTGGGCGGCGTTGGCTTTGGCTTGAATGAGCGCGGCGGCTACTTGGCCTGGTCGGCGATCCAGGTGACGGCGGCCTTGACCTGCGCGTCGGTCAGTGCGGGGTTGCCGCCCTTGGCCGGCATCATGAAGCCGTCCGGGCCCTTGTAGCCCTCGATCGCGTGCTTCACCAGCGTATCCAGGCCCTGCGCCAGACGCGGGGCCCAGGCGGCCTTGTCGCCCAGCTTGGGTGCACCGGCCACGCCGGCGGTGTGGCAGCTGTGGCACAGGTTCCCGTAGATCGTCTTGCCGTCGGTGGTGCCGCCGTAGGCCACCTGCGAGGCGGCAGCCTTGGCGGCGGCTTCCTCCGCGGCGGCCATCGCCGCGCGGCCAGTGTCGCCGGCGTACACGGCGGCGGCCGGTGCGATGCGCGCTTCCAGCTGCTTCAGCGCGTTCGGGTTGGTTTCCTTCGGCTCGTGGTTGTAGATCGCCCAGCCCAGGCCGATCAGCAGCACGGTCAGCACACTCAGGCCGGCGATCAGCAACGAGAACTGCCGCACGAAGCTCTGATCGGATTTGGTCAGGGAACCGCTCACGAACGTACTCCAGTCAAAATGCGGGGCCACCATTGGCCCCGGGCGCGGCCTGATGTCGTCCCGCAGGGACGCAGTCACGCCAGCCGCGGGATTATAGACGAAGCCCGGCGCAAGTTTCAGCGTGCAGCGTGGCGGGCGGTCGCAGCCCGGGGTATCGTGCGCGGGATTCGGATCGTGCCCGGTCCCCGTCATGCATGGTTTCGCGAAGCCTCTCCCCTGCCATCGGTCATGGCGGACCCATGTCAACCGGCAGTGTCCGGGGTCGTTGCTCTGAACCTATTCTTTTCCTGCCACTCAAGACAGTGCGCGCACGCCGCGCGCCGGGGCCGCTGCCCCGTCGTTCAATCCGGGAGTTTTGCATGTCGCGTTTTTGGAAGATCGCGCTGGTCGCCGTTGCCGTGCTCGTGGTGGCGGCGGTCGGAGTCCGCCTGCTGCACAAGCCCGCCGCCGGCAAGAATGGTCCCGGAGCGAAAGATGCCGAGCCGGTGCCGGTGACGGTGGAGCCGGTCAGCGTGCAGAACGTGCCGGTGTACCTCACCGCGCTGGGCACCGTGAAGGCGCTCAACACGGTCACGGTGAACCCGCAGATCGGCGGCCTGCTGATGCGGCTCAACTTCACCGAGGGCCAGGAAGTGACCAAGGGCCAGGTGCTGGCCGAGATCGACCCGCGCTCGCTGCAGGCCGCCTACGACCAGGCCGCCGCGCGCAAGCGCCAGGACGCGGCGCTCCTGGCCACCGCGCGCAGCAACCTGGCGCGCAGCCTCGATCTGGCCAGGCAGGGCTACATCTCCAAGCAGGACATGGACACGCTGCGCAACACGGTCAGCCAGTACGAGGCCACCGTGACCGCCGACGAGGCGGCCATCAACAATGCCAGGGTGCAGCTGGGCTACACCAGGGTGATCGCGCCGATCAGCGGCCTGGCCGGCATCCGCGGCGTCGATCCGGGCAACATCGTCAGCACCTCGTCGAGCATCGTGACGCTGACCGAGGTGCATCCGATCAACGTGATCTTTCCGCTGCCGGAGCAGAACGTGGAACTGGTGCGCTCCGCGCAGCAGCGCGGCGAGCCGCTGGAAGTGGCCGCGCTGGACAGTACCGGCAGCAAGGTGATCGCCGGCATGGGCGTGCTCAAGGTGATCGACAACCAGATCGACACCAGCACCGGCACGTTCAACCTCAAGGCGGAGTTCCCGAACGCCGAGAACAACCTGTTCCCCGGGCAGTTCGTCAACGTGCGGCTGAAGGTGGGCACGGTGCGGGGCGGCCTGGTGATCCCGTCGCAGGCGGTGCAGCGCGGCCCGGACGGCGACTACGTGTACCTGCTGCAGCCGGACAACACGGTGAAGATGCAGTCGGTGACCACCGGTCAGGAAGTGGGCGACAGCCACGTGATGGTGACGCAGGGCCTGAAGGCCGGCGAGCAGGTGGTGACCGAAGGCCAGTTCCGGCTCAAGCCGGGCAGCAAGGTCAAGCCGCTCAAGCCGGGCGAAGTGCCGGCCGCACCCACCGAGGAAGAGCTCAAGAAGGCCGCGCAGGCCAAGAAGGCAGGCGGTCGCGGCGGTCGCCGCGGCTGATCACGATGCTCCAGCGCGCCGCCGCCGGCCCGGCGGCTGGCCGCGGCGCCCGGACCTGATCCGTCCGGGCGCACCACGACGGCCGGGCACCTACCCCGCCACTGACGGCAGACCAGGACACCATGGGATTCTCATCGCTTTTCATCCGACGCCCGATCGCCACCTCGCTGCTGATGGTGGCGGTGCTGCTGCTGGGCGTGCTCGGCTATCGCCAGCTGCCGGTGTCCGCGCTGCCGGAAATCGACGCGCCCAGCCTGGTGGTCACCACGCAGTATCCCGGCGCCAGCGCGGCGACCATGGCGGCGCTGGTCACCACGCCGCTGGAGCGCCAGTTCGGGCAGATCTCCGGGCTGGCGATGATGAGCTCGGATTCGTCCGCCGGCCTGTCGACGATCGTGCTGCAGTTCAACATGGACCGCGACATCGACATCGCCGCGCAGGACGTGCAGTCGGCGATCAGCACCTCCAAGGGCACGCTGCCGAACAACCTGCCGTATCCGCCGGTGTACAACCGCGTGAACCCGGCCGATGCGCCGATCCTCACGCTGATGCTCACCTCCGACAGCCGCGCGCTGCGCGACGTCAACGACCTGGCCGATTCGATCATCGCCCAGAAGCTCTCGCAGGTGCAGGGCGTAGGCTTGGTGTCGATCGCCGGCAACGTGCGTCCGGCGGTGCGCGTGCAGGTGAACCCGGCGCAGCTGTCCAATCTCGGCCTCACCCTGGAAGACGTGCGCAGCGCGCTCAGCCAGGCCAACGTCAACGCGCCCAAGGGCACGCTCAACGGCAAGACGCAGAGCTACTCCATCGGCACCAACGATCAGCTGGTCGATGCCGCGCAGTACAAGAACACCATCATCAGTTACAAGAACGGCGCACCGGTGCGCCTGTCCGACGTGGCCAGCGTGGTCGACGGCGTGGAGAACGACCAGCTCGCCGCCTGGGCCAACGGCAAGCCGGCGGTGCTGCTGGACATCCGCCGCCAGCCCGGTGCGAACATCGTCAAGACGGTGGAGCAGATCCGCGCCACGCTGCCGTCGCTCAAGGCGGTGCTGCCGGCCGACGTGCACCTGGACGTGTTCGCCGACCGCACCATCACCATCCGCGCCTCGGTGCACGACGTGCAGTTCACCCTGATCCTCACCATCTTCCTGGTGGTGGCGGTGATCTTCGTGTTCCTGCGCCGGCTGTGGGCCACGATCATCCCGTCGGTGGCGGTGCCGCTGTCGCTGATGGGCACGTTCGGTGTGATGTCGTTCGCCGGCATGTCGCTGGACAACCTCTCGCTGATGGCGCTGACCGTGGCCACCGGCTTCGTGGTGGACGATGCGATCGTGATGATCGAGAACATCGTGCGCTACATCGAGCAGGGCAAGAGCGGCAAGGAGGCGGCCGAGATCGGCGCGAAGGAGATCGGCTTCACCGTGCTGTCGCTGACCGTGTCGCTGGTGGCGGTGTTCCTGCCGCTGCTGCTGATGCCCGGCGTCACCGGACGGCTGTTCCACGAGTTCGCCTGGGTGCTGACCATCGCGGTGACCATCTCGATGCTGGTGTCGCTGACGCTGACGCCGATGATGTGCGCCTACCTGCTCAAGCCCGACCAGCTGCCCGTCACTGATGAGGGACGGGGCGACGAGCACCATGCCGCGCATGCCGGCACCGGCAAGCGGGACCTGTGGTCGCGCACCGTGCGGCTGTACGAGAACACCCTGGACTGGGTGCTCGATCACCAGCGCCTGACCATGCTGGTGGCGACGATCACCATCGTGATCACCGTGCTGCTGTACATCGCCATCCCCAAGGGTCTGCTGCCCGAGCAGGACACCGGCCTGATCACCGGCGTGGTGCAGGCCGACCAGAACGTGGCCTTCCCGCAGATGGAGGCACGCACCAGGGCGGTCGCCGACGCGCTGCGCAAGAACCCGGCGGTAAGCGGCGTGGCGGCGTTCATCGGCGCCGGCTCGATCAACCCCACGCTCAACCAGGGCCAGCTGTCGATCGTGCTGAAGGATCGCGGCGACCGCGACGGCCTGGACAAGGTGCTGCCCAGCCTGCAGGCCGCGGTGGCGAACATTCCCGGCGTGGCGCTGTACCTCAAGCCGGTGCAGGACGTGACGCTGGACAGCCGCGTCTCGGCCACCGAATACCAGTACACGCTGTCCGACGTGAACTCGGCCGAGCTGGCCGGCTATGCCGGAAGGCTGACCCAGGCATTCCGGCAGCTGCCCCAACTGGCCGACGTCGACAACAACCTGGCCGACGCGGGCAACGCGCTCAAGCTCACCATCGACCGCGACAAGGCCAGCCGCCTGGGCGTGCCGGTGCAGAGCATCGACGACACGCTGTACGATGCGTTCGGCCAGCGCCAGATCTCCACCATCTTCACCCAGCTCAACCAGTACCGCGTGGTGCTGGAGGTGGCGCCGCAGTTCCGCAACAGCGACGACTTGCTGAACAAGCTCACCGTGCGCGGCAACGGCAACGGCGCGCTCACCGGCTCCAACGCCACCAGCTTCGGCCAGCTCACCTCGAGCAACTCGGCCACGCCGTCGGGCATCGGCAACACCGGCAACGTCGGCTTCCAGATCGGCGGCGGCGGCACCATCCCGATCTCCTCGCTGGCCACCGCCGAATACACCAGCGCGCCGCTGGTGGTCAGCCACCAGCAGCAGCTGCCGGCGGTGACGATCTCGTTCAACCTGGCGCCGGGCTACTCGCTGTCGCAGGGCGTGGACGCGATCAACGAGGTAGTGAAGCAGCAGAACCTGCCGCCGCAGGTGCGCGGCGAGTTCGTGGGCAAGGCGGCGGAGTTCTCCTCCTCGCTGGGCGACGAGGTGCTGCTGCTGCTCGCCTCGGTGATCGTGATCTACATCGTGCTGGGCGTGCTGTACGAGAGCTACATCCACCCCATCACGATCATCTCCACCCTGCCGCCGGCCGGCGTGGGCGCGCTGCTGGCGCTGATCCTGTGCGGCATGAGCCTGTCGGTGGACGGCATCGTGGGCATCGTGCTCTTGATCGGCATCGTGAAGAAGAACGCGATCATGATGATCGACTTCGCCATCGAGGCGCAGCGCGAGGGCATGAGCCCGCGCGAGGCGATCCGCCGCGCCTGCCTGCTGCGTTTCCGCCCGATCATGATGACCACCGCCGCGGCCATGCTCGGCGCCCTGCCGCTGGCGCTGGGCAACGGCATCGGCGCGGAGCTGCGCCGGCCGCTGGGCGTGTCCATCGTCGGCGGCCTGCTGCTGTCGCAGCTGGTCACGCTGTACACCACGCCGGTGATCTACCTGTACATGGAGCGGTTCTCCGACTGGCTGCGCCAGCGTCGCGAGCAGCGCGCGCTGGCCCATGCCGAGCGCGGTGCGGCGTAACATCGCAGCATCCCGGCGATCGTCGGTCGATTCCGGCACAGTCGGCCCGCCGCATGGCGGGCCGACTGCATCCGGGCCGCCGCGCCGCGCGGGCCGGAGGCGTGTTCCGGTTCAACCGATTTTCTGCTGGTGCGTTCGCAGTGCGATGATTGGCGTACGCCGCGCGCGCCGCGTCCTCCCCCGCGACCAGGCCCAAGTTTCCGCATGAACCTTTCCGCCCTCTTCGTGCGTCGTCCGATCGGCGTTTCGCTGCTGGCCATCGGCCTGTTCGCGGTCGGCACGCTCTGCTACAGCCTGCTCGGCGTCTCGGCGCTGCCGGCGGTGCAGTTCCCGGTGATCTTCGTGCAGGCCAGCCAGCCCGGCGCCGACGCCAGCACCATGGCCGCCACCGTCGCCGCGCCGCTGGAGCGCCACCTGGGCCAGGTGCCGGGCATCGACACGCTGCGCTCGAACAGCTCCGAAGGGCGCACGTTCGTCTTCATGATCTTCAACAGCGACCGCAACCTCGACGCCGCCGCGCGCGACGTGCAGTCGGCGATCAACGCGGCCGCGCCGGACCTGCCCAGCGGCCTCACCAACGCGCCCAGCCTGGAAAAGGCCAACCCCAACGACGATGCGGTGATCGTGTTCGCGCTCACCTCGCAGACGCAGTCCGCGGCGGATCTGTACAACGTCGCCGACACCCTGCTGATGCCCCGGCTGCGCCAGCTCGACGGCGTCTCCTCGGTGGACATCGCCGGCGCCGCCACGCCGGCGATCCGCGTCGACGTGAACCTGCGCAAGCTCAACGCGATGGGCCTGTCGCCCGACCAGCTGCGCAACGCGCTCACCGCCGCCAACGTCAGCTCGCCGCTGGGCACGCTGAGCAACGGCATCACCAACATGTTCGTCACCGCCACCGACCAGCTGAAGACCGCCGCCGACTTCGCCCGGCTGATCGTCGCGGTGAAGAACGGCACGCCGGTGCGGCTGTCCGACGTGGCGCACGTCTACGCCGGCCAGCAGGACGCCTACCAGGCGGCCACCTTCGACGGCAGACCGGCGGTGCTGCTGTACGTCTACAAGAAGGCCGACGCCAACGTCATCGCGACGGTCGACCGCGTGCGCGCGACGATCCCCGAGCTGCGCAGCTTCCTGCCGCCGGCCACCACGCTCACCCCGTACTTCGACGGCACGCCGACCATCCGCGCCTCGCTGCACGAGGTGCAGGCGACGCTGCTGATCAGCCTGGCGATGGTGGTGCTCACCATGGCGCTGTTCCTGCGCCGGCTGGCGCCCACGCTGATCGCCGCCGCCGCGGTGCCGCTGTCGCTGGCCGGTGCGGCGACGGTGATGTACATCCTCGGCTACACGCTCAACAACCTCACCTTGCTGGCGCTGGTGATCGCGATCGGCTTCGTGGTGGACGACGCGATCGTGGTCATCGAGAACATCATCCGCCACATCGACGAGGGCATGCCGCGGATGGAAGCGGCGCTCAAGGGCGGGCGCGAGATCGGCTTCACCATCGTCTCGATCACCGCCTCGCTGATCGCGGTGTTCATTCCGTTGCTGTTCGCCGGCGGCATCGTGGGCATGTTCTTCAAGGAGTTCACCATGACGCTGATCGCGGCGATCGCCGTATCGGCGGTGGTCTCGCTCACGCTCACCCCGGCGCTGTGCGGGCGCTTCCTGCTCGGCCACGCCGCGCCGGCGAAGCGCCCGCGACGCTTCGCCCGCCTCAACGCCGCGATCGACCGCATGCACGGCGGCATGCTGCGCCTCTACACCCGCGCGCTGGATTTCTCGCTGCGCCACGCGCTGGCGCTGTCGCTGACGCCGCTGGCGCTGATCGCGCTCACCTTCGTGCTGGCCGGGCAGGTGAAGGGTGGCCTGTTCCCGCCGCAGGACACCGGCCTGATCCACGGCTTCGCCAACTCCGGCGCCACCGTGTCGTTCAACGACATGGTCAAGCGCCAGCAGCGGCTGGTGGACATGCTGCTGGCCGACCCGGACGTGGCCCGCGTGGGCTCGCGGCTGGGCACCAGCCGGCTGGGCGCCAGCGGCTCGTTCGACATCGAGCTGAAGACCCGTGCCGAAGGGCGCAAGGACGATACCTTTACCGTGCTCGACCGGCTCAGCGCCAAGGCGGCGAAATACCCGGACCTCAACCTGCGCCTGCGCCCGATCCAGGACCTGCCCAGCGGCGGTGGCGGCGGCAACCAGGGCGCGCAGTACCAGGTATCGCTGCAGGGCGATGACCTGGACGAGCTGCAACTGTGGCTGCCGCGGTTGGTGAAGGCGTTGGCGAAGAACCCGATGTTCCGCGACGTCGGCTCCGACGTGGAAGAGGGTGGCCTGCGCCAGAACATCGTGATCGACCGCGACAAGGCCGCGCGGCTGGGTGTCTCGGTCGGCACCATCGATGGCGCCTTGTACGACGCGTTCGGCCAGCGCCAGGTGTCCACCATCTATTCGGACATCAACCAGTACAAGGTGGTGGTGAACGCGCTGCCGAACCAGACCGCCACGCCCGAGGCGCTAAACCGCATCTACGTGCGCTCCAACGCCGGCAAGATGGTGCCGATCACCGCGGTGGCGCATCAGGAGGCGGGCCTGGCGCCCTCGCAGATCCACCACTCCGGTCAGCAGACCACGATGGATCTCAGCTTCAATCTCGCGCCGGGCGCGAGCATGGGCGAGGCGCTGCCGGCGATCCAGAAGACCGTGCAGGACATCCGCGTACCGGGCGACATCCGCCTCTCGCTGGGCGACGATTTCCGCCGCTTCCAGCAATCGCAGGGCGACATGCTGTGGCTGATCCTCGCCGCCATCGTCACCGTCTACATTGTGCTGGGCATGCTCTACGAGAGCCTGATCCACCCCATCACCATCCTCTCCACCTTGCCGGCGGCGGGCGTCGGTGCGCTGGCCGCCTTGGTGGTGACCAACACCGAGCTGTCGGTGGTGGCGATGATCGCGCTGGTGCTGTTGATCGGCATCGTCAAGAAGAACGCCATCATGATGATCGACTTCGCCCTGGTGGCGCAGCGCGAGCACGGCAAGAGCCCGCTGGAGGCCGCGCGCGAAGCGTGCATCGTGCGCTTCCGCCCGATCATGATGACCTCGATGGTGGCGATTCTCGCCGCGCTGCCGATCGCCATCGGCCTGGGCGAGGGCTCCGAGCTGCGCCGCCCGCTGGGCATCGCGCTGATCGGCGGCCTGCTCATCTCGCAGACGTTGACCCTGCTCAGCACGCCCGCGCTGTACGTGATCTTCTCGTGCCTGGCCGAGCGCGCGCGGGTGCGAAGGGAGAAGCGCCGGGAGCGTCGTGCGGCCAAGCGACTGAGCAACCTCGCCGGCACTTGAAAAGTCATCCAGACGCACCCTGGCGTCGAGCGCGCCAGGCAGCGCGTCGGCTCTGCCTTCAGGATCAAGTCGCCGCTGTTCGAGCACGCGCTGTACGTCACCATCAACGACATCGTGCTCAACGCCGGCACCCCGCACGAGCAGCGCCGCCCCTTCGAGATCTTCATCAACTCGAAAAGCATCGGCCTCATCCACGATCCGGAGATGGACGAGTCGACGCGCAAGCTGATCGCCGAGAAGCGCGCCGCCTACGAGCGGGCCACCGGAGCGCACCCCCCGATCGAGTCGAGGGCAGGCTCTGTGCGCGATACCCGGTCCCGACGATCTCTCTCTGGCAAGGTTTTCCTGGAAATGCCACGCTCCTAAGGGAGGCGAGTCGCGCGAGCAAAACCGGGCTTCCTTGGAACAGGCCCCAACGGGTGAAGATCACAGTGCCGCTTGCAGGTCCGCCAACGTGACCATCAACACCAGGGGGTCAAGCGGCGACGGATCGAAGCCGAGTCGTTGGTAAAACATCTTGGCGTCGGCCGAAAGCGCATGCACCAGCAGGCCGCGCACGCCGATCGCATCGGCGGCCTGGACGACACGACGACCGGCATCCTGCACCAAGGCGCGGCCAAGGCCTCTCCCTTGTCGTGATTGGTCAACCGCAAGGCGGCCGAGCACCACCACGGGAATCGGGTCGGGCATATTGCGCCGGAACCGACCCGGTGCGGCATCCACCATCACGGCACTGGATGCCAGGGCGTAGTAGGCCACCACGCGGACACCTTCGCAGGCGACGAACGTACGGGATGCGCCGCTGCCCTGGTTTTTCAGGGCACGCCGCTTCAGCCAGGTGTCCAGTGTCTCCACGCCCGACTGAAAGGGCTCCACGTCGTGCTGCGGGCCGAGCGGTCCGGGCGCGGTAAGCGTCACGCCTTGTCCCAGGGGGCCGGGGTCTGCATGGTTTTGCGCAGGCGTTCACTCGGCTGGGGCGGCCTATCCAGGCGGGCCAGGAAGGCGGCATGGGCTTTCGCGTGGGTCGCAATGGCGACCTGGTCCAGCAACGCTTCTTCAGCGGCCGCACGTGCAGCGTCCAGCACGAACGAGGTGCGGTTCTTTCCTCGCGCCTTGGCGGCACGGTCGATCAGGCTCCGTTCCTCGGGCTTGATCCGGAGGTTGAGCGTTTCCCGCTTGGGATGGTCGGCGGTGGTGGTTGGCATGGCGCAGGCTCCGATGTTTCGTCCAGTCTATCGTGATGTAACGACATTGTCATTACGTTTCAAGGCTGCCGCCGGCTATCCGCGGTGACTGCTCCAAGCCGCCGCAGCGCGGCCGCCGCCGCTGGGCTATCGGCTTGCAACGTTGAATCAGGTGTCCTCTTGCGCCGGTGACGGCAGTGCGGCTACCGCGGCGCTGCTCTCTTCCACCGAGGGATGCGCGGCCTTGGCGGTAGTGACACTCACGTACTGTTTGATGCCGATTGCAGGCTCTCTGCGTTCATCGCTGGCAGTGCGGGCACCAGAACGTGGAGCGCTGCCCCAGCGCGACCTGGCGGATGCTCGTGCCGCAGGTCCGGCACGGCTCGCCGGCGCGTCCGTAGACGTTGAGTTCGCGCAAGAAGTAGCCCGGCGCGCCGTCCGGGTTGAGGAAGTCGCGCAGCGTGGTGCCGCCGCGTTCGATCGCCCAGGCGAGGATGCGCTTGATCTCGCCGGCGAGCCGCGCGTAGCGGGCGCGGGAGATGCTGCCGGCGCTCTTGCGCGGGTCGATGCCGGCGGCGAACAGCGCCTCGCTGGCGTAGATGTTGCCCACGCCGACCACCACCGCGCTGTCCATGACGAACAGCTTCACCGCGGCGCTGCGGCCGCGCGAGGTGTGCCACAGCCGGTCGCCGTCGAAGTCGTCGCTGAGCGGCTCCGGGCCCAGCGTGGCGAGCAGGTTGTGCGTTTCGCCCGGCCACTGCCACAGCAGGCAGCCGAAGCGGCGCGGGTCGGTGAAGCGCAGCACGCGCGCGGGCCGGTTCGGCGCCGCGTCGATGGCGATATCCACGTGATCGTGCGGGTTGACCGGCGTGTCCGGCGGCAGCACGCGCAGCATGCCGCTCATGCCCAGATGCAGCAGGGCGCTGCCGATCTCGGTGCACAGCAGCAGGTATTTCGCCCGTCGCTCCACCGCCTCGATGGTCTGTCCGGGCAGCAGCTCGGCCACTTCGCGCGGAATCGGCCAGCGCAGATCCGGCCGGCGCAGCGTCACCGCACCGATGCGCCGGCCGACCAGGTGCGCAGCGATGCCGCGGCGGGTGGTTTCGACTTCGGGCAGTTCAGGCATGGGGCGAGGGGTCGATGGTGACGGGGGTAGGAGCGCACCCTGTGCGCGATGGCCTTTGCTCTCGATCTACATCTAAATAAAGCCAAAAGCCGTCGCGCACAGGGTGCGCTCCTACCGGCTACATCAAAGGCATTCGCGCACGGGGTGCGCTCGCTCCTACCGGGCGGGGGTCAGTTCCAGTCCGCGTGGAAGCTGCCTTCGCGGTCGGTGCGCTCGAACGTGTGCGCGCCGAACAGGTCGCGCTGGGCCTGGATCAGGTTGGCCGGCAGGCGTTCGCTGCGGTAGCCGTCGAAATAGGCGATGGCCGAGGCCAGGCCCGGCACCGGCACGCCGACCTGCACCGCGGTGGTGACCACCTCGCGCAGCGCCGCCTGGTAGTCGGTGGCGACCTGGGCGAAGGTCGGCGCCAGCAGCAGGTTGGCCAGCGCGGGGTGCTCGGCGAAGGCGCGGGTGATGTCCTCCAGGAAGCGCGCGCGGATGATGCAGCCGCCGCGCCAGATGCTGGCGATGGTGCCGTAGTCCAGGTTCCAGCCGTACTCGCTCGACGCGGCGCGCAGCTGGGCGAAGCCCTGCGCGTAGGAGATCAGCTTGGCCAGGTACAGCGCGCGGCGCACGGATTCGATGAAGGCGGCGCGGTCGCCGGCAAACGTCTTCGCATCGGGACCGTGCAGTTGCCTGCTGGCCGCCACGCGTTCGCTCTTGAGCGAGGACAGCACGCGCGCGAACACCGACTCGGTGATCAGCGGCAGCGGCACGCCGAGGTCGAGCGCGCTCTGGCTGGTCCACTTGCCGGTGCCTTTCTGCGCGGCGCGGTCGAGGATCACGTCGACCAGCGCCTGGCCGGTCTCGGCGTCTTGCTTGCCGAAGATCTGTGCGGTGATCTGGATCAGGTAGCTGTCCAGCTCGCCGGCGTTCCAGTCGGCGTAGACCTTGGCCAGCTCGGCGTTGGACAGGCCGAGCACGCCCTTGAGCAGGGCGTAGCTCTCGGCGATCAGCTGCATGTCGCCGTACTCGATGCCGTTGTGCACCATCTTCACGTAGTGGCCGGCGCCGCCGGGGCCCATGTACGCCACGCAGGGTGCGCCGTCCGGCGCGCGGGCGGCGATTTCCTTGAGGATCGGGGCGACCAGGTCGTAGGCGTCGCGCGGGCCACCGGGCATGATCGACGGCCCCTTCAGCGCGCCTTCCTCGCCGCCGGAGACGCCGGTGCCGATGAAGTGCAGGCCGGCGGCGGCCAGTTCCTGGCTGCGGCGGACGGTATCGGTGAACAAGGTGTTGCCGCCGTCGATGAGGATGTCGCCCTCGGCCAGCAACGGCCTGAGCGTGGCGATGGTGTCGTCGGTGGGCTTGCCGGCCTTGACCATCAGCAGGATGCGCCGCGGGCGTTCCAGCGAGTCGACGAACGCCTGCGGCGAATAGGTGGGCACCAGGCCGGCGTCCGGATACTCGGCGATCACCGCGTCGGTCTTCCCGCGGCTGCGGTTGTAGACCGACACCGCGTGGCCGCGGCTGGCGATGTTCAGCGCCAGGTTGCGACCCATCACGGCCATGCCGACGACGCCGATGGACTGCTTGCTCATGCTGCGTACTCCGGAAAGGGGATCTGATCCATATGAGGCGCGCCGCCGGGCAGGCAAGCGCGGTGACTAATCTGCCCGGATGGCGTCGTGCGCCGCCGGGCGCGGGGTGTAGCGCACCGAGACCAGCGCCACGCGATCGCCGGCCTGCACGTAGCGCAGCGGGCCGGTGGTGGCGGTTTCGCCGAAGCGCAGGGTCTGCCGATCCAGCACCAGCGTGGCCACCGGCGCGGCCAGGCCGATGCGCGCGGGCTCGAAGTCGCCCAGCGGCCGCCAGCTCGCCACCGGGGCGGCGGCGATGCCGGTGAGTTCGTCCAGTCGGCCGTCGTCGGCGCGCGCGGGCGTGCCGTCGATGCGCCACCAGTGGCCGTCGCGTTTGGCGTAGTGCTCCGGCTGGCCGCCCTGCAGGGTGAGCGTGACGCGGGTGATGGCGGCCGGATCGAGGCAGGTCAGCGCGCCCGGCGCGGCGGCCGCGTCGCGTTGCCATTGCCACGCGGCCAGCGCCACCAGCGTGGCGACGCCGAGCAGCAGCAGCAGGCGCTGGCGTGTGGCGCGGCGCATGCTCAGCGGCGCCGGCGCCGCCACACGATCAGCCCGCCGATCGCCAGCAGCAGCAGCGGCAGCACGGCGAGAAAGCCCAGGCTGACCGCGTTCAACTGGCCCTGCGACAGCCGCAGGAAGCGGTCCGGCGCGCCGCGCGGCGGCAGGTTCACCAGCGCGTCGTCGCCCAGCAGCCAGTCGAAGATGCGCTCGCCCAGCGCGCGGTTGCCGCCGTTGCCCAGATAGGTGTTGGAGAGGAAGTCGCCGTCGCCGATCACGACCGCGCGCTGCTCGCTCTTGTCCGGGCTGGGCGAGAGGCGGCGCAGCGCGAAGCCGAATTCCAGCGGCCGGCCGGGAAGCGAGGCGTCGGCCTCGCTGCCGGTGTCGATGCGACCCTGCGGGCCGGTGCGCAGGAACGGGGTGGTCGACCAGTCGCCGCTGCCGACAGCGGGTGCGAGTGCCGCGACCTCGGGGAACAGCGTGGTGAGGGTGAAGCCGCGGGTGATCGCCTGCGCCGGGTAGTCGCCCAGCGCGATCATGTGCGGATTGTCCAGCCCCAGCGCGGCGCCGGAGGCGTCGCTGAGCACGCCCGGCAGCACGCTGATGCCGAGCGCGTCGGCCAGCGGCTTGAGGCCGAGATCGTCGGCGAGCGGCGCGCCGGCCGCGCGCGGCTCGGTCAGCCACAGCAGGTTGCCGCCGTCGCGCACGTAGTCCACCAGCGCCTGCACGCCGCCGGGCGGCAGCGGCACGGCGGGGCTGGCCAGCACCACCAGGTCGGTGTGCTGCGGCACCGCGCTCGCCTGCGCGAAGTTCAGCGGCACCGCGCGCATGCCGCGGCCTTCGAGCTGGGTCACGAAGGTGCCCATGTCGGCATTGGCCTGGCCGTCCGGGCGGCGCTCGCCATCGCCGCTGACGAAGGCGACGATGCGTTCGCCGCCGCGGGCGAGCCGTTCGAGCGCGTTGGTCATCGGGCCTTCGGAGGAGAGGTCGTCCAGCCGCTGCTCGTGGCCGCGGTAATGGATCAGCAGTTCGCCGTCGATGGTGATGCCCAGCTCGCGCATCGCGCCGGGATCGAGCTGCGGGTCGACGAAGCGCAGCGAGATGTCCGGCTTCACCTGCTGGTAGCGCTGCACGAAGCTGGCGATGCTCTGGCGCAGGTCGCCCTGCGGGTTGGCGTAGCTGACGATCTCGACCGGGCCGGTCAGCCGGGCCAGCACGGCGCGGCTTTCCTTCGACAGGCTGGCGCGGCCGCCATGGGTCCAGTCGGCCACGTGCGCGTAGCGGGTGGACAGATAGCCCGCCGCGCCCACGGCGAGCAAGGCCAGCAGCGCGAACAGCCAGCCGTCGAGGCGGCGCAGGGTGCGGTGCATGCGCATCAGCCGCGCTCCCGGTCCGCGGCGAGCCGGCGGATCGCCAGCGCCAGCGCCAGCGCCGCCAGCAGCACGAACCACAGCACGTCGTCGGTGGCGACCAGCCCGCGCAGCAGCGGTTCGAGATGGGTGCCCAGCGCCAGCCAGTGGATCGCGCCGTTGTCGACGCCGGCCGCCTGCGCGCCCAGGTTCACGCAGCACAGCGTGAGGGAGATCACCAGGCTGGCGGTGGCGGCGATCGCCGGATGCGAGGCGAAAGTGGAACAGGCCAGCCCGATCGCCGCCAGCAGCGCCAGCAGCAGCGCCAGCCCCAGCGCGGCGGCGGCCAGCTTGCCCCAGTCCAGCGCGGTGCCGTGGGCGAGCGCGAGCGGCATGGCCAATGCCAGCGCCAGCCACAGCGCCAGCCAGCCCAGCACGGCCAGGTACTTGCCCAGCACGATGCGCGCGGGCGACAGGCCGCTGGCCAGCAGCAGCGGCAGCGTGCCGTTGCTGCGCTCGCCGGCGATGCTGGACATGGTCAGCAGCGGCACCACCAGCAAGGCCAACTCGGCCAGCCCGAACGGCACCAGCCCGCCGGTGAACAGGCTGCTGAGCAGCGGCACGGCGACCAGATCGGTGTAGCCCGGGCCGGCCGGCAACGCGGCGAGCTTCACCTGCGCGGCGAGGAAGTTGCCCAGCAGCAGCACGAAGCGCCATGCCAGTTCGCCCAGGGTGAGCGCACCGAGCACCCAGGCCAGCGGACGAACGAACAGCCGGCGCGACTCCAGCCGCACCATCGCCAGTGCGCTCATGCGGCCTGACTCCGGCCGTTCATCGCGATCTCGAAGAAGCGCCGCTCCAGCGCCTGCACGTCGCTGGGGTCCACCATGCCCTCGTGGCGCAGCTGGCCTTCGTGCAGGATCGCCACCCGCCCGCACACCGCGGTGACCTCGGCCAGCAGATGGGTGGACAGGATCACCGCGGTGCCGCGCGCGGCTTCCTCGCGGATCAGCTGGCGCAGGCCGGCGACCTGCACCGGATCGAGCGCGTTGGCCGGCTCGTCGAGGATCAGCAGCGCCGGACGGTGCAGCAGCGCGCAGGCCAGGCCGAGGCGCTGGCGCTGGCCCTGCGACAGCACGCCGGCGAGGCGGCGGGTCAGCGCGGTGAGTTCGAGCCGCTCCAGCATGGCGGCGGCCGCCTGGCGCAGTGCGGCGCCGTTCAGCCCGTGCAGCCGTCCGTGCGCCTGCAGGTGCTCGCTCACCGTCAATTCCTGCCACAGCGGGGCACGTTCCGGCAGCCAGCCGAGCAGCCGCTGGCCCAGCTCCGGGCGCTCGAGGAAATCCTCGCCGTTCAGGTGGATCGTGCCGCTATCGGGGCGCATGGCCCCCGCAATCAGGCTCAACGTCGTCGATTTACCGGCGCCGTTGACGCCCAGCAGGCCGAGCACTTCGCCGCGATCCACGGCGAGGCACAGATCCTGCACGGCGATTCGACCGGCGCGTTGGCGGCAAAGCCGGTCGATCCGCAGCAGGGGTTGCGCTTTGTTCATTGCATGATTGTCACGGCGCCCCCACTTTCAGACAACCGGCACGTTGTTTCGAACGCTCCGCGTCATGCGCAGGCGCCCGGGCCATGCTGGTGGGTACGGAGACCCTGCACTAGACTGCCTTTCAACTACATAGAGATGTCTTCGAGATGCTGGACTCCGTCCTCGACTTCCTGATCACCGGCCTGACCCACATGACCTGGGTCGGCAAGCTGGTGTACCTGCTGGTGGTCACCCAGCTCACCATCTTCACGGTGACGATCTACTACCACCGCTGCCAGACGCACCGCGGCGTGGACCTGCATCCGCTCATCCAGCACTTCTTCCGTTTCTGGGGCTGGCTGACCACGGGTATGGTGATCAAGGAGTGGGTGGCGATCCACCGCAAGCACCACGCCAAGGTCGAGACCGTCGACGATCCGCACAGCCCGATGATCTACGGCATCAAGAAGGTGTTCTGGGACGGCGTGTCGCTGTACCGCGACGCCTCCGAGAACAAGCAGGACATGGAGCAGTACGGCCGCGGCACCCCGGACGACTGGATCGAGCGCAAGGTCTACGGCGGTCACCCCTACTGGGGGCCGACCCTGATGCTGTTCATCAGCTTTGCGCTGTTCGGCGTGATCGGCGTGGCGATGTGGGCGGTGCAGATGATCTGGATCCCGTTCTGGGCCGCCGGCTTCGTCAACGGCGTCGGCCACTGGGCCGGCTACCGCAATTTCGAGAGCGCCGACACCGCCCGCAACCTGATTCCCTGGGGTTTCTGGATCGGCGGCGAAGAGCTGCACAACAACCACCACGCCTTCCCCAGCTCGGCCAAGTTCGCCCTGCGCAAGTGGGAGTTCGACATCGGCTGGGCGGTGATCTGTGCGCTGCGTTCGGTGGGTCTGGCCAAGGTGCTGCGCGTCGCCCCGACGCTGGACGTGCGCCCCAACGTGAGCCTGCCCGACGCCGAAACGCTCAAGGCCGTGCTCACCCACCGCTTCCAGGCGATGACCGATTACTACCGCGGCGTAGTCGTGCCGACCCTGCGCGAAGAAGCGCAGCACGCCGGCGAAAGCATCAAGGCGATGCCGCGTCGCCTGCGTCGCGCGCTGGCCGACGGCGGTCGCTGGCTGGACGGCGAAGGTCACGACAGGCTGCAGGCGGTGCTGGCCAGGCGGCCGACCCTGCGCACGGTGGTCGATTTCCGCACCCGCCTGGCGGCCCTGATGGAGCAGCGCGGCGCCGACCAGGCGCTGAAGGGCCTGCAGCAGTGGATCCACGAGGCCGAGCAGAGCGGCATCCGCTCCCTGCAGGAGTTCGCGGTCCGGCTCAAGGGCTACACCGTCACCACGCGCTGACAGCCGATCGGTGATGCCGGAACGAAAGAGCCCGCCGTGAGGCGGGCTCTTTCGTTTCGCGCTTGCCCGACCAGGCCGGCGGCAGGGCAGGCCGGCGTCAGAGCCTGTCCGGTCCCCGCTGCAGCCAGCGGTCGAGCATGCGCTTCTCGTAGCGCAGGCTGTCGGTCGAGGTCGCGTCGATGCCGCTGCTGAGGAAGGCCGGATCGCGCAGCGTGCGATCGCCCTCGCGCAACACCGCGCCGCTGGCGTCGAGCAGGCGGAAATGCAGGTTGATGCGCGGCGGATAGATGTCCTTGACGATCCGCACGTCGCTGAAACGTGGGCCACGCCACGGCTCGTACGAGCCGGCGCGGTCGACGTCGGTGATCACGATCTGCAGCTGCTGGCCGTCCGCCAGCACCTTGCCGGCGCGCTGCTCGATGTATGTCTTCAAGGTGTCGAGGTAGCCGTTGTCCGCGCGCATCGGCGCAAACGCCTTGGTTTCCCGGGTCTCGGTGAACCGTTCGGGATGGTCGTAGGTGACGGTGACCCGAGCCGGGGTTGTCGCGAACGAAGGTCCGGCCAGGCCCAGGGCCAGGGCGGCTGCCATGGCAAGACGGG
Organism: Dyella sp. KRB-257; assembly: GCF_049445995.1. NCBI lineage: Bacteria > Pseudomonadati > Pseudomonadota > Gammaproteobacteria > Lysobacterales > Rhodanobacteraceae > Dyella > Dyella sp. KRB-257. The sequence goes on from NZ_JBMSDZ010000008.1 coordinate 47,217, forward strand.
GAAGGGCAGGCAATCGGGTCATGGCACATCTCCTCGAGAGAGCGGCGGCATTCGCCGTGGGGTGATCGAGCATAACGTCTGGCCGCACGGGCGGTGGACGGATGCGACCCGCTGCCGGCAAGAAAAAACCCGCCACGAGGGCGGGTTTCTTCGGATCGCGGATCACTGCTTTACCGGCCTGCGGCTGTTGAATGTCGCTTCGCCGTGATGCCGATCCGGCAGGCCGTTCGCGCGCGGCGAACGGACCGTCACGTCACTTGATCTTGCCTTCCTTGTAGATCACGTGCTTGCGCACGACCGGATCGTACTTCTTGAACTCGAACTTTTCCGGCGTGTTCTTCTTGTTCTTCTGCGTGGTGTAGAAGTGGCCGGTGCCGGCCGAAGAGATCAGGCGGATCTTGTCCTGGGTCTTGTTAGCCATGGTCTAGCTCCTCAGATCTTCTCGCCGCGGGCACGCAGCTGGGCAATCACGGCCTCGATGCCATTCTTGTCGATGGTGCGCAGCGCGTGGTTGGAAACGCGCAGCTTGACCCAGCGGTTCTCGCTGGGGACCCAGAAGCGACGCTCATGCAGGTTGGGCAACCAGCGGCGACGGGTCTTGTTGTTGGCATGCGAGACGTTGTTGCCGGTCTGCACACCCTTTCCGGTGACTTGGCATACACGGGCCATGATGACCTCCGTATTTGGTGATGTAACGCCCGTTGGCCAGGGCGACTTCGGCCCAGCGGCGCCGGGGCGCCACGCAATGCTGGAGGGTGCAGCTTTCGAGCCCTGCCGTGAGGTCCGCATCGCGTCGCGGACGGCCCGGGTCACCCGGGCGGCATGGAACGAGCCGCGCATTATCGCGGAAATTCCGCCGGTTGCGCAATCCTTGACCAGCGGCTTGACCAGTGGCACCCGCCATCGCCGAGTGACGTTGCGCCGACTTGTATGGAACAATCGTGCTCTTTGCACATTGTGCATGCCCGCACGCGCGGGCCGGCGCTTCATTACGACGAGGACATCCCATGGCAGACGTCACCACCAACGGCCAGGCCAGCGACCAGGCCAACCCGCCGCAGCTCGCGCTGCAGAAGATCTACGTGAAGGACGTCTCCTTCGAGGCGCCGAACGCCCCGCAGATGTTCCAGGAAATCAGCGAGACCGGCGACCAGCCGCAGGTGCAGCTCAACCTCGGCCAGCGTGCCACCGATCTGGGCAACGACCTGTACGAAGTGGTGCTCAGCCTCACCCTGACCTGCACCGTGGGCGAGCGCACCGCCTACTTGGCCGAAGTGCACCAGGCCGGCCTGTTCGGCATCGCCGGCTTCAGCCCGGAAGACCACGCCGGCATCGTCGGCAGCTACTGCCCGAACCTGCTGTTCCCGTATGCGCGCCAGGTGATCTCCTCGCTGGTGCTGGAGGGCGGCTTCCCGCCGTTCCTGCTGCAGCCGATCAACTTCGACGCGCTGTACGCCGAGCAGCTGCGCCGCAGCGCGATGGGCGGTGGCGAGGCCGCGCCGGCGCTCAACAGCTGATCCACCGATGAACACCCGTCCGACCCTGGCGGTCCTCGGCGCCGGTTCCTGGGGTACGGCACTGGCCGCGCTGGCGGCGCGCAACGGCGTGCCTACCCGCTTGTGGGGGCGCGACGCGCAGGCGCTGGCGGCGATGGCGCAGACTCATCGCAACCAGCGCTACCTGCCCGATCTCGAGCTGCCCGCCGAGCTCCGCTACGAAAGCGACCTGGCCGTGGCGCTGCGCGGTGCCAAGGTGGTGTTGATCGTGGTGCCCAGCCACGCGTTCGCCTCGATGCTGGACGAGATCGCCCCGCTGCTCGACGCCGACGCGGCGATCGCCTGGGCCAGCAAGGGTTTCGAGCCGGGCACTGGCCGCTTCCTGCACGAGCTGGTGGCCGAGAAGCTGCCCGGCCGCCCCGCGGCGGTGGTCACCGGGCCGTCGTTCGCCAAGGAAGTGGCCGCCGGCCTGCCCAGCGCGGTCACCGTGCACTCCGATGACGAGCCGTTCGCGCGCGAGCTGGCCGGCATGCTGCACGCGCCGAACTTTCGCGCCTACACCGGCAGCGACGTGCTCGGCGCCGAATTGGGCGGTGCGATGAAGAACGTGCTGGCGGTCGCCACCGGCGTGGCCGACGGCATGCAGCTGGGTCTGAACGCCCGCGCCGGCCTGATCACCCGCGGCATGAACGAGATGCTGCGGCTCGGGCTCGCGCTCGGCGCCAAGCCGGAAACCCTGATGGGCCTGTCCGGCCTGGGCGACCTGGTGCTCACCTGCACCGGCGACCTCTCGCGTAACCGCCGCCTCGGCCTGGCGCTGGGCCAGGGCGTCGCGCTGGACGAGGCGGTGCGCCAGATCGGCCAGGTGGTGGAGAGCGTGATCACCGCCGACGAAGTCGCCCGGCTGGCCGCCAAGCACGGGCTGGACCTGCCGATCGCCAGCGGCGTGCGCGCCGTGCTGCACGGCGAGGTCACCCCGGTGGAAGGGCTGCGTGCACTGATGGCGCGCGGGCAGAAGCCGGAATATCCGCAGGGCCTGTTCCCCGGCACCTGAGCGGGCTCGACCACGCCCCGTGCGCCGGGGCCGCCGCCGTCGTGGGCAGGCGCGACCGGGCTTGCTAAGCTCAGGGTTTTGATCGCCCAGCGGACGCATGCCCATGCAGCAACCGGACGACCGAAAGCCTGGCGATCCTCCCCCCGTCGCGCGCAGCGTGGCCGAACCCGCGCTGCCGCCGGTGTGGCGCCGGGTGCTGGAGCCGCCGCTGCCGGGCGCGCCGCCCGAGCGCGGCGTGCTGGGGTTCTTCCTCGACGTGGTGCACGAGGACGGCAGCCACGCCGGCCGGGTCGACGTGGCCCCGGCGGTGCTGGCCGTGGCCGAACACGGCCGCTTCGCGCGGCCGGCGCCGCTGGACAGCAAGCATCTGGTGCATGCCCTGCTCGAACCGCACGAGCAGCGCCTGGCCGCCACCGTGCTCGGCCTGCCGCAGACGCTGCGCAAGAGCCGCAGCTACGCACGGCTCGCCGGCCACGTCGGCGATGCGCTGCTGGCGGAAATCCTCGATACCGCGCCGTGCTTCCTCGGCGGGCTGGGCGGCTTGCGCCTGTCGCGTGGCAAGTCGCACCAGCTCAACTGGCACTGGCAGTTGGAGGCCGACGGCAGCCAGCGGCTGCTGCCCGCCCTGCCAGCCGGGCAGCGGTTGCTGCGCATCGATGGCCTGTGGTACCTCGACGCCGAACGCGCCGAGCTGGGTCATCTCGAGGCGCCCGCCGAAGAAACCGCCTGGCTCGACCTGCCGCCGCTCAAGCACGACGACAGCCATCGGCTGCGCGCCGCGCTGCCGCGCAGCCGGCTGGCCCAGCGCGTGCCGCTGCCGCAGGTGTTCGACGACCTGCGCCGCGAGGATCTGACACCCAGACCGGTGCTGACCCTGCACGCACTCACCCGCCACGCGCGCCTCGCCGCCGGCACGCCGCCGCTGGCCTACGCGCGGCTGGCCTTCGACTACGCCGGCGAGCGCCTGCCCGGCCGCGGCGGCGAGCCGCTGGTGCGGCGCGTGCGGGACGGCCAGCTGGTGGAAATCGTGCGCCGCCGCGCCGACGAGCTTTCCGCGATGGAACAGCTCGAACGCGCCGGCCTCACGCCCGGCGTGGACACCGAAGGCCTGCCGTGGGATCTGGCCGACACCCTGCCCGAGGATGCCTGGCTGTTCCCGGGCAAGGGCTACGCCGGCGCGCTGGAAGTGAACACGCCGGCGCGCTGGCTGGCGCTGCGCGCCAGGCTCGAAACCGAAGGCTACGTGGTGGAGTACGCGCCGAGCTTTCCGTTCGAGGTGCTGGAAGGTCCGGTGCGCTGGTACGGCAACGCCACCGAGGACGCCGACGACCACGCCTTCGACCTGGAGATCGGCATCGAGGTGGAGGGCAGGCGGCACAACCTGCTGCCCGCCGTGGCGCAGGCGCTGGCCGAGCACCAGCTCAACCTCGGCCCGGTGCCGAACGAGCCGGAAGACGCCGTGTGGTACGCACCGGTGGACGACCGCCGCCGCGTGCCGGTGAAGCTGAAGGAGCTGCGCGGCCTGCTCGCGCCGCTGGCCGAGTACCTGGAAAAGCCGAAGAAGCGGCTGCACCTGCCGCGCGTGCAGGCCGGTCGACTGGAAGAGCTGGCCGACGCGCTGCCGAGCGGCGGCGAACTGCAGGCGCCCGAGCAGCTGCGCGGCTTCACCACGCGCCTGCGCGACGCCGCCGACCGTGCCAGCGACGTGGTGCCCGAAGGCCTCACGGTGGAACTGCGCCCGTACCAGCGCGAGGGCCTGCGTTGGCTGAACGCGCTGGCCGAGGCCGGCGTGGGCGGCGTGCTGGCCGACGACATGGGCCTGGGCAAGACGCTGCAGCTGATCACCCACCTGCTCGCGCTCAAGCAGCGCGGCGCGCTGACGCAGCCGGCGCTGATCGTGGTGCCAACCAGCCTGATCCCGAACTGGCAGGCCGAGTGCGCCCGCTTCGCGCCATCGCTGAAGGTGCTGGCGCTGCACGGGCCGCAGCGCGGCGGCGACTTCTCCCAGCTCGGCGCGCAGGACATCGTGCTGACCAGCTACGCGCTGCTGCCGCGCGACGTGGTGACGCTGCGCAAGCAGCCGTTCGCGCTGATCGCGCTGGACGAGGCGCAGCAGGTGAAGAACCCGCGCACGCAGGCGCGCCGCGCCGTGCTCAGCCTGCGCGCGCCGCGCTGCATCTGTCTCACCGGCACGCCGCTGGAAAACCACCTGGGCGAGCTGTGGTCGCAGGTCGACCTGGCCGTGCCGGGCCTGCTCGGCGACGAGGGCGCGTTCCGCCGCCACTACCGCGGCCCGATCGAGAAGCAGCGCGACGAGGAATGCCAGGCCCGGCTCAACCGCCGACTCGCCCCGTTCATCCTGCGCCGGACCAAGAGCCAGGTGGCTTCCGAACTGCCGCCGAAGACCGAGATCACCCGCCGCGTGGTGCTCGACGGCCGCCAGCGCGAACTGTACGAGAGCCTGCGCCTGTCGCTGGCCGACGAGCTGCGCCAGGTGATCGCCCAGCGCGGCATCGCGCACTCCGGCATCGTGGTGCTCGACGCGCTGCTCAAGCTGCGCCAGGTCTGCTGCGATCCGCGACTGGTCAAGCTGGAGGCCGCGCGCGGCGTGCGCGACTCGGCCAAGTTCGAGCTGCTGATGGACATGCTGCCCGCGCTGCTGGCCGAAGGCCGCAAGGTGCTGCTGTTCTCGCAGTTCACCGAGATGCTCAAGCTGATCGCCCACGAACTGGACCGCCGGCGCATCGCCTACGTCATGCTCACCGGCGAGACGCGCGACCGCGCCGAGCCGGTGAAGCGGTTCCAGGAAGGCGAGGTGCCGCTGTTCCTGCTCTCGCTCAAGGCCGGCGGCGTGGGCCTCAACCTCACCGCGGCCGACACGGTGATCCACTACGACCCGTGGTGGAATCCGGCGGCCGAAGCGCAGGCCTCCGATCGCGCGCATCGCATCGGCCAGGACAAGCCGGTGTTCGTGTTCCGCCTGATCACGTCGAACACGGTGGAGGAGCGCATCGAGGAAATGAAGGCACGCAAGGCCGAGCTGGCCGATGCCGTGCTGGAAGGCGGCGGCACGCGCGAGAGGCTGAGCTTTGACCAGACCGACCTGGACGCGCTGCTCGCGCCGGGCTGAGGCGTCGGGTTCTCAGGGGGTTGCTCAGGGCGCCGTGGCGCGCGTGCGCAGCAGCGCGTCCACCGCCTGCTGCCATTCGGGCGAGCCTGGCGCGGCCTGCGGCGCCTCCTGGCCGAGCCGGTGTTGCACGGCGGCGTTCCATTCGGCCGAGCCGCGGTCCGGCCCGTGGCCGTCGTCCGTGATGCCCAGCGTGCGGTCGACCCAGGCATACCACTCGGCCGAGCCAAGCGCGGGATTGGCGGGTGTTTCGGCTTGCGCGCGTGGCGTGGGCGCATCGCGTGACGGCGGCGGCTCTGATGGCGAGCACGCGCAGAGGGCGCAGGCGAGTGCGGCGGCGAACATCGTGTGGGTCAGGGTGAGGCGCATGCGAGTGTCCGGACAAGCCAGAAGCGGGGTTTAGCCTAGCAGCCTGTCGGGCTTTGGTCGGCCGGGCTGCGAATCCGTCTGTGCGGTCCCTATTTCCGCCGCTTCTTGGCCCATAGCACCATTATGGGCCGGCGAATCGTCGAAAATCTGTCCTCGCACAGCCAAATTCTCGCCTCGACCACCAAAGCCCGACAGGCTGCTAGCCCGCCCATGTTCACGCGGTTTCACGCGGTGTCAGCGTCGCGCAAACATCCCGTGGGCGGTTCAGTCGCGCGCGGCGACTTCGTCCACGTGGGCGAGCAGGTCGGCCGGATCGTCGTACACGCGCAGCGCGCCGGCCTGCTGCAGTTCCTCGCGGCCGTAGCCGCCGGCGAGCAGGCCGATGCCGATGGCACGGGCGCGTTGGGCGGCGAGCATGTCCCACACGCTGTCACCGACCACCAGCGCGTGGCGGATGTCGAAGCCCAGCCGCGCCGCCGCGGTGAGGAACAGGTCCGGATCGGGCTTGGCGTGGCGCACCTGGTCGCGGGTCACTACCGGCACTTTCGACGGGTCCACGCCCAGCGCCTCCAGATTGTGCGCGGCGGTCTCCATGCGGCCGCTGGTGGCGATCGCCCACGGAATCTGCTGCTCGGTGAGGAAGGCCAGCAGCTCGCGGGCACCGGGCAGCGGCTTCACCGAACCCTGCGTGTGCTGGCGGTTGAACGCCTCGGCGTGACGACGGCGCATGCGGTCGAGCCGCTCGGGGGTGATGTCCAGCGCGGTCTCGCGCAGCAGCATGTTGGCGAACAGTCCGCCGCTCATGCCGATCTTGCGGTGGATGCGCCACACCGACAGCTCCACGTTCTCGGCGTCGAGCGCCTCTTTCCAGGCCAGCACGTGCTGGTAGACGCTGTCGACCAGGGTGCCGTCGAGGTCGAACAGGAAGGCGGTGTCGTTGCGGGGCATGGCGTTCTCCATGGCGTTCTCCTTCGATCCGGGCGTGCCCGCCTGCGTGCGCGGCGCTCAGCCGGCGAGCAGTGGCCGGCCCGATTCCATCACCGCCAGCGCGGCGGCGCCGAGCAGGCCCGGTTCGGGATTCATGATCGCCTGCGTGGGCACCTTCTGCATGATGTCGCGGAAGCGGCCCTTGGCCTCGAAGCGTTCGCGGAAGCGGCCGCGCTCCAGCCATGGCAGCAGGACCGGGATCAGCCCGCCGGTGAGGTACACGCCGTTCCACGCGCCCAGCGTGAGCACCAGGTCGCCCGCGACACTGCCGAAGATGCCGGCGAAGGTTTCCACCGTGCGCGTGCACAGCGGGCAGCTGCCGTCCTTCGCCCGGGCGGTGATGTCCTCCGGCTTGAGCGGCTGCGCGGTGGCGCCGACCATGTGGCAGATCGCGTCGTACAGGTTGACCAGGCCCTGGCCGCAGATCAGCCGCTCGTTGGAGACGCGGCCGTACTTGTGGTTGAGGTAGTCGAGGATGGCGATGTCCTCGGGCGAGTGCGCGGCGAAGCCGGCGTGGCCGCCTTCGGTCTGCAGCACGCTGCAGTGGCCCTGGCGCACCAGCAGGCCGCCCACGCCCAGGCCGGTGCCGGGGCCGACGATGGCGAAGGTCTGCTCCTCGTCTGCGCCGATCACCGGCGGCGGCAGTTCGCCCACGCGCACCAGGTCGTCGCCGCGCAGCAGGGTCACCGCCATGCTCTGCGCGGCGAAGTCGTTGACCAGGTGCACGGCGTCCAGACCCAGTGCGGCGGCGGTCTGGTGCGCCGAGATCGCCCACGGGTTGTTGGTGACCTTGACCGTCTCGCCGTCCTCAATGCGCCCGGCGGCGGCGACGATGGCGCGCTTCACCGTGAGTCCGGTATCGGCCAGGTACTGCTTCGCGGTCGCCACCAGCGACTCGTGCTCGGCCACGCGGTAGCGGCGGATGCTGTCCTTCAGCAGCGGATCGGTGCGCGACGGATCGGCCACGCCGAAGCGCACGTTGGTGCCGCCAAGGTCGACCAGCAGGGTGGGAACGGGGGCGTGGGCGTCAGCCGACATGCGAAAACCTTCTGCACAAGCGAATGGACAAGGGTGCCCTGCACCCGCGCGCGCGTCCAGTGGTCGGCGCCGGGCCATGGCTCACGGGTCGAGCGCGCCGCCGCCGCTGGCGATCACCTGCGCGTAGAACCTTGCGCTGGCCTTGGGCGTGCGCCGCTGCGTGGCGAAGTCCACGTGGACCAGACCGAAGCGCTTGGCGAAGCCCAGCGACCACTCCAGGTTGTCCAGCAGCGACCAGGCGTAATAGCCCTTCACGTTGGCGCCGGCAGCCATCGCCGCGTGCAGCGCGCGCAGGTGGCGGCGCAGGTAGTCCACCCGCAGCGGGTCTTGCAGCAGCTCGCCCTCGACCACCGGCGGGTCGTAGAACGCTGCGCCGTTCTCGGTGATGTAGAGCGGAATGTCGCCGTAGCGCCGCGCGAACGCGGCGAGCGTGTCGATCAGTCCCTGCTCGTACACCTCCCAGCCGGTCTCGGTATGGGTGCGGTTCGGCTGGCGCACCGGCGCGGCGCGCAGCGGGGGCTGCGCCGGATCGTCGCGCACCACGGCGCGCGTGTAGTAGTTGATGCCGATGAAGTCGACCTTCTGCCGGGTCAGGCCGAAGTCGCTGGGCGGGAACTCCGGCCAGGCGTCGCCAAAGCATTCGGGCAGCTGCGGCGGATACGTGCCGAGCAGCGCCGGGTCGGCGAACTGCAGGTTCATGTACGCATGGGCGCGGGCGGCCGCGGCGATGTCCTCGGCGCGCCCGCTGGCCGGATACTTCGGCTCGATGTTGAAGACCACGCCGATCTGGTGCCGACCGACGCCGCGGTATGCCTGGATCGCCGCGCCGCTGGCGCGCATCAGGTTGTGCGCGGCGAGCGGCGCCTCGTACAGGTTGCGATGGCCCGGCGCCAGCGTGCCGTGCAGGTAGCCGCCATCGGTCACCACCCAGGGTTCGTTGAGCGTGGTCCACATCGGCACGCGGTCGTCCAGCGCCTTGAACATGATCTCGGCGTACTCGGCGAACCAGTGCGCGCTGTCGCGGTTGAGCCAGCCGCCGCGGTCGTCCAGCGCGGCCGGCAGATCCCAGTGGAACAGCGTGGCGTTCGGCGCAATGCCGTGTTCGAGCAGGGTGTCGACCAGGCGCGAGTAGAAATCGAGTCCCGCCGGATTGATGCGGCCGGTGCCCTCGGGCAGCACGCGCGCCCAGTTGATGCTGAAGCGGTAGCTCTGCAGCCCCAGCGCCTGCATCAACTGCACGTCGGACCGATAGCGGCGGTAGTGATCGCAGGCCACGTCGCCGTGGTCGCCGTTGGCCATCATTCCCGGCGTGTGCGCGAAGCGCTGCCAGATGCTGGGCCCGGCGCCGTCGGCCAGCGGCGAGCCCTCGATCTGGTAGGCAGAAGTGGCGGCACCCCAGACGAAATCCGCCGGGAAAAGAAAGCGTCCTGTCATCGCGGGAGGTCCGGTTGCCGCGGCGCGGCTTGATGTAAACGATTACATCGGGAGAATAGCCGAATGCTCTCCTCCGATGCACCATCGCGCATGATGGCGCGGGGACGGGTGCGCCCCCTCACGCGGAGGTCTCGATGGCGGTGGTTCGGCTGGACGCGCTGCGCAAGGTCTATCCCGACGGCTATGTGGCCGTCGCCGGCGCCAGCGTGGAGATCGCCAGCGGCGAGCTGCTGGTGCTGGTGGGACCGTCCGGCTGCGGCAAGACCACGTTGCTGCGGATGATCGCGGGGCTGGAATCGATCAGCGCCGGCACGCTGCGCATCGGCGAGCGCGTGGTCAACGAGCTGCCGCCGAAAGACCGGGACATCGCCATGGTGTTCCAGAACTACGCGCTGTATCCGCACATGACGGTGGCGGAAAACCTCGGCTTCGGGCTGCGCCTGCGCGGCATGGATCGCGCCGCGGTGGACCGGCGCGTGCGCGAGGTGGCGCAGCTGCTGGAGCTGGAGCCGCTGCTGGGCGCGCGCCCCGGCGCGATGTCCGGCGGCCAGCAGCAGCGCGTGGCGCTGGGCCGTGCGCTGGTGCGCGATCCGAAGGTGTTCCTGCTCGACGAGCCGCTGTCCAACCTCGATGCGCGCCTGCGCCTGCACATGCGCGTGGAGATCGCGCGGCTGCACCGGCGGCTGGGCGCCACGATGATCTACGTCACCCACGACCAGATCGAGGCGATGACGCTGGGCCAGCGCATCGTGGTGATGGACCGCGGCGTGATCCAGCAGATCGACACGCCGATGAACCTCTACCGCCGCCCCGCCAACCGCTTCGTCGCCGGCTTCCTCGGCAGCCCGGCGATGAACTTTCTTTCCGGCAGCGTGCGCATGGACACGACCACCGAACTGGTCGGCCCGCACGGCGCGTTGGCGCTGCCCGGCGTGGCCTGGCCGGCCGACTGGGCCGGACGCGAGGTGGTGATCGGCGTGCGCCCGGAAGACCTGCATCCGGTCGACGCCGCCGGCCCCGCCGCGTTGAGCGCGCGGGTGGATGTGGTCGAGCCGGTCGGCAACGAGGTCTTCCTCAACCTGCGCAGTGGCGAGAAACCGCTGGTGGTGCGCCTGCCGCCGCGGGTGGTGCCGCAGCCGGGCGACCTCATCCACCTGGTGCCCGATCCGGCGATGCTGCACGTGTTCGATGCGGCCAGCGGTGCGCGGCTCAGCCTCTGAGCCTCTGCGCTTGCCGGCCGAACTTTTTTCACGCAAGACTGACAAAGCAGGACAGGACTGCGACAGGGGAGATCCGGCACATGGTTCGCATGGAGGCAATAACCCGCCGCTACCAGGTGGGCGGACAGGTCATTGCCGCGCTGGATGGCGTTGGCTTCGAAGTACCCAGGGGACAGTTCACCGCCATCGTCGGACCATCCGGCTCGGGCAAGTCCACCCTGCTGAACATGCTCGGCTGCCTGGACCGGCCTGACAGCGGCCGCTACCTGCTCGACGACGTGGACGTATCCACCTTCGACGACGAGCACGCCAGCGACTTTCGCAACCGGCGCATCGGTTTCGTGTTCCAGTCCTTCCACCTGCTGCCGCGCTTGAGCGTGCTCGAGAACGTGCTGCTGCCGCGCCGTTTCCTGCGCGGCGACGCGAGCGGGCTGGAGGAGCGCGCGCACCACCTGCTTGACCGCATGGGTCTGGGCCAGCGGCTGGAGCACCGCCCCGGTCAACTCTCCGGTGGGCAGATGCAACGCGTGGCGATCGCCCGCGCGCTGCTGATGCAGCCGGCATTGCTGCTGGCCGACGAGCCCACCGGCAACCTCGACTCCAAGAGCACTGCCGATGTGCTGGAGCTTATCCATGAAGTTCATGCCGGCGGCCAAACCGTGGTTCTGGTCACCCATGACGCCGACGTCGCCGCACGCGCGCAGCGGCAGATCACCCTGCGCGATGGGAGGGTCGAGCATGATTCGGTGGCGTGAGCGCGGCGCCGCGCTGGCACTGATCCTGCTGCTGACGACACCAGTGTCGGCCACCGTGTTCAGCGGCGAAGTGCGCATGCTCGACGCCCAGGCCATCGACACGCCGCCATCGCTGAGCTCGCCGGTGGTGCTGCGCTACTTCATGCCCGACGGAGCGCAGGCGAAGCCGGGCGACGTGGTCCTGCGCATCGATGCCGGTCCGGCCGAGGCGCAGCTGCGCAACCGTCGCGCCGAACTGGTGCAGGCGCAGGCCAAGGCCGCCAAGGACATCGCCGACCTTGAGCTGAAGCAGTCTGACGCCGAATTGGCCCTCGTCGACGCCCAGGCCGAGCGCGACACCGCCGCGGTGGATGCGGCATTGCCCAGGGCGCTGCTGTCCGCGCTCGACCACGACCGCTACCAGAGCGAGATGCAGCGTGCCGAGCGTGCGCTCGCGCTCAAGCGGGCCGAGGCTGCGCAGGCGCAGGCGGCGGTGGCGCGCCGTCGTCAGGACGCCGCGCTGGAGCTTGAAAAGAAAACGCTGTCGCTGACCTTTCTCGCCGACCAGGTGACCTCCGCGGTGGTCAAGGCCACGCGTGCCGGCACCGTGGTGCACGGTTTCGACAACCTGTTCGGCGCCGGGGGACGCTACGAGGAAGGTTCCACCAGCTACCCGGGCCAGACCGTCGGCGAGGTGATCGGCGGCGGCCGCCAGTACGCCGTGCGCGCATGGGTACTGGAGCCCGATCGTGCCGGATTGCGGCTGGGGCAGGCGGTCGCGCTGAGCGTGGATGCGCTGCCGGGCCGCGCACTGGCCGGCACCATCGAGACGATCGCCGGTGCCGCCGGCGCGCGGCCCGAGTGGGGTGACGGCCGCTACGTGCAGGTGGACATCGCGCTGCCAGCCGATACGACGCTGGCGCTGCGCTCGGGCATGAGTGTGCGGGTGGATACCGACACGGCGGCATCGCGCGCTGCCGCGCCGTCGAGCGACAATGGCGAACTGGACATCGACGGCGAAATCTTCGCCCAACGCAGCCTGGCGATCGTGCCGCCAGCCGTGGACGGCCTGTGGCAGCTCACCGTCACGGCGATGGCCGGCGACGGCGAGACCCTCGCCAAGGGCGCGCCGCTGGTGGTGTTCGATCCATCAGAGGTCAACAAGAATCTCACGGCCAAGCGCAGCGAACTGGCCGAGAAGCTGCGCAAGCAGGAGCAGCTGAAGCTCGATCTGGCCGATCGTGCGCGTGACATTGAACTGGATACCGCCAAGGCCCAGGCCGATCTGGACAAGGCCCAGCGCAAGGCCAACCAGCCGCAGGCCTACGTACCCGGCGTGCAGTACGCCAAACTGGTGATTGATCGCCACAAGGCCGAGCGTCGTCTTGCGCTCAGCCAGCAGCGCGCCGTGGTAGCTGCGCGCGCGCGTGCGGCCGAGCAGCAGCTGGCCGACGCGGAGGTCACCCAGTTGCAGAGCCAGGTGACCGAGCTGGAGGCTTCGCTGGCCTCGCTCACGGTCAAGGCGCCGCGCGCCGGGATCGTGCTGCACCGGAGCGGCTGGAACGGTGACAAGATCGATACCGGCTCGCAGGTCTGGATGGGCCAGTCGGTGGCGCAAATGCCCGACCTCTCCTCGCTCGCCGTGCGCGCCGCGCTGCCCGAACGGGCATTGCCGCGCGTGCATGACGGCCAGCGCGTGCAGGTGGTGCTCTCCGGTGGTGGCGGTCGGCGACTCGCCGGCCACATCGTGGAGATCGGCAACGCCGTGCACAGCAAGTCACGCGTGGAGGCGGTGCCGGTGGTCGACCTGGTGGTGCATCTGGATGCCGGTACGCAGGGGCTCAAGCCCGGGCAGGCGGTGCGGGTCAGCGTAAAGGACGATGCGGTGGCGAGCCGATGAACAGGAAGAACGGATGCGCCTTCGTGCTGCTCGCCCTGCTGCTGGTGGGCTGCGCCGACAAGGCGCCGGATACGACCGTGCTGGAGACCGTGCATGCCGCGCCGCTGGAGTTCAGCGTGCACGGCGAGGGCGAATTGCGCGCCGCCAAGTCGACCGCGCTGCTGGTACCCGGTCCGATGTGGACGCCGCGGCAGATTACCTGGATGCTGCCCGACGGCAGTCAAGTCGCCAAGGGTGATCTGGTCGCGCGCTTCTCGGCCGAACAGAGCAAGCAGGATCTGGCGCAGGCGCGCATCGATCTGGAGCGCAACCTGCTGGCCCGGCGCGGCAAGCAGGCCGAGCTGGAGGATAGCCACGGCAAGCTTGGCGTGGATCTCACCCAAGTAGCCGGCCAGCTCGCGATTGCCCAGCGCTACGCGAATGCCGGCCCCGAGGCGATGGCGCGCAACGACATTCTCGACGCGGTGCAGGACGCGCACTACCTCGGCGTGCGCCAGGGCATCCTGCAGTGGCGCGAGCAGCAGTCGAGCAAGCGCGGCAGCGCCGAGCTGGCCGTGCTCGATGCCCAGCACGCCACCTTCGACACGGTGGCCAGGCAAAAGAAGGACGATCTCGACGCGCTCGAACTGCGCGCGCCGCATGATGGCGTGCTGGTGCTGGAGAAAAGCTGGAGCGGCGAAGTCGCGCACACCGGCGGCAGCCTGTACGCCGGCAGCCCGTTTGGCAGCTTGCCCGACCTGGCCGCGCTGGAAGTGCAGCTGGCGGTGCCGCAGATCGAAACCCAAGGCATACGTGTCGGCGACACCGTGGAACTGCATCCGTGGGGCGAGCCCAGCCAGCGGGTGACGGCAAAGTTGAGCTGGGTTGCCGCTGCCGCACAGTCGCGCAGCCGGCAGAACCCGGTGAAGTACCTGATGATGAAAGCCACGGTTCCCGCCGACGTGGCGCATCGCTACGGCTGGACGCCGGGCCAGCATTTCGTGGGGAAGATCGTGCTGCTCAAACTCGATCACGGCCTGAGCGTGCCGAACGTGGCGCTCGGCAGCGGCGACGGCGGTCCGAGCGTACAGGTACTGGTGGACGGCAAGCCGCAGCGCCGGGCCGTCACCCTGGGCGTACGCGGTCCTACCCGCGCGCAGGTGCTCGGTGGGCTGGCGGAGGGCGATCGCGTACTGCTCGGCGATGCCGTCGCGGAACCGACCGCGCCGCCGGTGCCAACGGCCGCCTCGGCCGGGAAGGTGGCGCCGTGACGCTCGCGCCGGCGTGGCGCGAAGCCATCGAGGCGCTCTCGCGGCGCAAGCTGCGCACCTTGCTGACTCTGCTCGGCATGATCTTCGGCGTCGCCGCGATCGTGGCGATGCAGGGCGTGGGTGCGGGCAGTCGGCGCGAGGCGCTCAAGCTGGTCGAAAGCCTGGGCCTGCACAACCTCATCGTGGAGGCCAGGACGCAGGACGCCGACAGCCTCAAGGAGACCCGCGCGCGCAGCCTCGGGCTCACCGTGGCCGATGCGCGCGCCGCGCTCGACGTGGTGCCCGCGGCAGAGGATTACGCCGCCGAAAAGCGCGTGCGTCGCTGGGACGTGTTCAGCGACGTGGGCCGCAGCGAGGCGGGAGTCAGCGGCATCAGTCCGGGCTATTTCAAGCTCGCCTCGCTGCGCGTGGCAGCCGGCCGCGCGCTTGACGCCAACGATGATCAGCGACTGGCGGCGGTCGCCGTCCTGGGCGCGCAGGCGGCGCACGAGCTGTTTCCCGACGGCAAGCCGCTGAACCGGCTGATCAAGGTCAACCAGGTGTGGCTGCGCGTGGTCGGCGTGCTGGCCGATCGCGACCTGGGCAAGGATCAGTTCGAAGGCGTGGCGCTGGGCGCCGACGCCGACCGCGTGTTCGTGCCGCTGGGCAGCGCACGCGCACGGTTCCGTTTTCAGCCGATGGAAGACGAGATCGACCGCTTCCTGCTGCGGCTGAAGAATCCTGACCGGCTGGCGGCGGGTGCGCGGGTGCTGGGCCAGGTGCTCGACCAGCGCCACGCAGGCGCCGCCGACTACCGGATGGTGGTGCCGCAACAGCTGTACCGGCAGAACCAGAAGACCCAGCGGATCTTCTCCATCGTGATGGGCTCGATCGCCGGCGTGAGCCTGCTGGTGGGCGGTATCGGCATCATGAACATCATGCTGGCCAATGTGCTGGAGCGGCGTCGCGAGATTGGCCTGCTGCGCGCGATCGGTGCGCGCCGGCAGGACATCGTGGCGCGCTTCCTGCGCGAAGCGGTGGTGATCTGTGCGTCCGGTGCGTTGATTGGCCTGCTGTTCGGCGCGCTGCTGGCGTATGCGATCGCCGCGTTCGCCGGCTGGCAGGTGGCATGGGAGCCGCTCGGCATTTTCGCCTCGGTGACCGCCTGCCTGCTGATCGGCATCGCCTTCAGCATCTATCCGGCGCGCCAGGCGGCGGCGCTGGATCCGATCGCGGCGATCCGCGACGAATAGCGCCGCCCTTTCAGCCGGCCAGTGCGCTGCGCAGCGCGGTGCCGTCGGGGCTGCCCAGCCCGGTGCAGGCGTCCCACCCCTTGCCGGCACGGTAGTGCCCGTTGTCGCCCTGGGTGATGTCGTGGAAGCCCTGTCCGTCAAGCGGGTAGAGCGAGGCGTGGCCATCGCCGAGGTCATGGCCCAGCGACTGGTTCAGTCGTGCCACCAGCGCCGCCCACAGCGGTGCCACTGCGCTGGTGCCGCCGTAGACCAGGTCCTGGCCGTCGAGCCGGATCCGGTAGCCGGTGAGCGGGTCGGCCACGCCGGCGACATCCGGCACCCCGCGTCCCTGGAATCCATCGGGAGTGGCCGGCACGTTCATGCCGGCCTGCCAGGCCGGTCGCGCAAAGATCCGGCTGACCCCGCCACCGGTGGCGCCGTTGCCGCTGGCGCTCTCGTTCCACACGGTTTCGCTGCCGATCGTGCCGGCGCTGGCGATCAGCCGGGTACCGCCGCAGGCCAGCACGCAGGGGCTGGCGGCGGGATAGTCCACGTGCAATTGGCCATCGCTCTGGCCGTCGGTGGCGCCATCGTCGCCAGCGGCCACGGTGACCGTGACGCCCATCGCCACGGCATCCTGCAATGCCGATTCCATCGCTTCGCGGGAGGCGGCGCTCCAGTTGTCCTCGGGCCCGCCCCAGCTGATCGAGATCACGCTGGGTTGCTGGCCGGTGTCGTGCGCGGCCTGCGAGATCGCATCGAAGAAGCCGGCATCGGTATTGGGCGCGAAATACACCGCCAGCCGCGCCGCCGGCGCCAGCGCGCCGGCCACCTCGATGTCCAGTGCCACCTCGCCGTCAGCCGCGCCGCCCGGTGCATTGCCGGCCCCGTCCACGGCAATCGGGGTCACCGTCGGACCGGCGATGCCCAGGCTGGCGAAGTAACTGCTCAGGTCGTCCTCGCGGTAGCCGCCGCCGAGCTCGATGATCGCGATGGTCTGGCCGCCGCCGTCGGTGCCCGCCGGAAAGCCATACAACGCTCCGAGTTCGGGCGGCGTAAAGCTGGCGGTCCCCGTGGTCAGCAGCGGCCGGAAATGCGGCTTGGCCACGGGCCGCTGGTCCAGCCCGAGCACCGCGATCACCGACGGGTCGGGCAGGTTCGGCGCCTGCGCCACGCCGAGGACACGCTGATCGCTGTCGCCCATCGCATAGTGCGCCGGGCTGACCCCGAACATCGTGCCGATCTGCTGCGCCGAGCCACGCAGCCGCAGGATGCGCCGCTGCGGCTGGCAATCCACCTCCTCGAGGCCATGCCGGCCGGCCAGCGCACGCACCCGGGTCAGCGCCGCGGGATCGGCACCGTGCGCCTGCGCAAACGCCTCGCGGCTCATTGCGGCACCGCGCGTGCCGGCCGGTGCCGGCGGCGCGCGATGGCGGAACACCAGCGTGACGGTGATCGGGGTATCCGGAGCGGCCGGCCCGAGGTAACGGCAGGCGGCGGGAAACGGCGTGCGCGTGGAAGTATTCATGGCGGACTCCATCGTGTCGGACTCCAGGACGGCAGCGGACCAGCGCAGCATGCGCCTCGTTCCCGGCCATGTGATGCGGCCGCAAGCGCCTTCGCGCTTCACCGTTCAGCCCCCGGCGTGCATCGTGGAGACGGCGCGAAGTGCGCGTCGGATGGTCGCTGCCCGCGTGCAGCCACCGGCGGGGTCCTATCATGTCGGCATGCCATTGCCAGGAACGTCCCCGTGAGCTATCCCGCCATCCGCCTCCGCCGCATGCGCCGTGACGCGTTTTCCCGTGCGCTGATGCGCGAGCACACGCTGCTGGCGAGCGACCTGATCATGGTGGCGTTCGTGATCGAGGGCGAGCACCGGCGGGTGGACGTGCCCTCGATGCCGGGCGTGCAGCGGCTGTCGATCGACCTGCTGCTGGAACTGGCCGGCGAATGCGTTCGCTTGGGCATTCCCGCGCTGGCGCTGTTTCCGATCACCGACACGCCCAAGACCGAGGACGCCGCCGAGGCGTGGAATCCCGATGGCCTGATGCAGCGCGCCGCGCGCGCGCTCAAGGCGAAGTATCCCGAGCTCGGCCTGATCGGCGACGTGGCGCTGGACCCGTACACCAGCCACGGCCAGGACGGCCTGATCGACGCGCACGGCTACGTGATGAACGAGCCGACCATCGAGGCGCTGGTGAAGATGTCGCTGGCGCAGGCCCAGGCGGGCATGGATTTCGTGGCGCCGTCGGACATGATGGACGGCCGCGTCGGCGCAATCCGCGAGGCGCTGGAAGAGGCCGGTCACATCCACACGCGCATCCTGGCCTACTCGGCCAAGTATGCCTCGAGCTTCTACGGCCCGTTCCGCGATGCGGTGGGTTCCTCGGCCAATCTCGGCAAGGGCAACAAGCACACCTACCAGATGGACGTGGGCAACTCGGACGAGGCGTTGCGCGAGGTGGAGCTGGACATCCACGAAGGCGCCGATGCGGTGATGGTCAAGCCGGGCCTGCCGTACCTGGACGTGCTGCGCCGGGTGAAGGACGCCTTCGGCATGCCCACCTTCGTGTACCAGGTGTCGGGCGAATACGCGATGCTCAAGGCCGCCTGCCAGAACGGCTGGCTGGACGAGAAGGCGGTGGTGCTGGAAACGCTCACCTGCTTCAAGCGCGCTGGCGCTGACGCCATCCTCACCTATTTCGCGATCGATGCCGCGCGCTGGCTGCGCGGCGAATAGACAGTCGTCCTGCCCGCAAAATTCCCGCAGCTCAGCCGTCCAGCGCCCGACGCGTCCGGCACGATGGCGGACCCGGGAGCGACCCGGTTCTCAACCCGATCGTGCGCGGCGGCCAGGCCTCCGCCATGGAGCGATGGCATGAAACTCTGGGCGACCGTGCTGTGCCTGATCTTGGCGTGCGCGTGCGCGCACGCTGCAACCCCGGCCCGTGGCCGAACCCCACTGTGGCAGCCGGCAGGTGGGTTGAAGCAGACGCCGATCTGGCCGGCCATGCCGCCCGATGCGCAACCCATGCCCGGGCCGGAGACGGTAACCATCCGTACGGAGCAGGTCGGCGGCCGGCCGTGGCGGGCGGTGACCAACGTCGCCACGCCGACGATGACCGTGTACCCGCCTACAGGCCGCAACACCGGCGCGGTCGTGGTGGTGTTTCCCGGCGGCGGCTTCGAGGTGCTGGCGATCGACCTGGAAGGCAGCGAGATCTGCGACTGGTTAACCACCCGCGGCATCACCTGCGTGCTGCTCAAGTACCGCGTACCCAGTGCGACGTACGACTGGCATTGCCACTGTCGCCCGCACAACTTCGCGCTGTCCGTGCCGTCGCTGCAGGACGCACAGCGCACGCTACGGCTGGTGCGCTTCCACGCGCGCGACTGGCACATCGACCCGCACAGGATCGGTGTGATCGGCTTCTCCGCGGGCGGCTACCTGGTGGCCGAGGCCAGCACCAACTACCGGCGGCGCCTCTACCCGCCGGTGGATGCTGCCGATCATGAAAGCGCGCGACCGGATTTCGCGCTGGCGATCTACCCGGGCCACCTGACCCGCGGCGACGGCAAGCTCAATCCTAACGTGCCGGTCACGGCGGATACGCCGCCAACCTTCATCCTGCAGGCCGGCAACGACGACGTCGACGGCGTGCAGCAGGCACTGGTCTACTACACCGCGCTTCAGGCGGCCGGCGTGCCGGCGGAGCTGCACGTATACGCCCACGGCGGCCACGCTTTCGGCCTGCGCCGCACCGGCGAGCCGATCACCGCATGGACCGACCTGGCCGATACCTGGCTGCGCACGATCGGGATCAGCGCGCGCTGAATCCACGAAACCTCGCGAGCATTCAACGCGGGGACTTCGGCCCCGTGAGCGTGATCTCGTAGACTTTCGGCCAGCGCTTGCCGGTGACGAACAGGCGCTGGCCCTTGGCGTCCCAGGCGATGCCGTTGAGCACGTCGTTGGCCGGGTCGGCGGTTTCCTCGGGTTTGGGGCCGAGGCCGGTGAGGTCGATCCAGCCGACCACGTGGCCGCTGGCCGGGTCGATCCGCGCGATGCGCGAGGTGAGCCAGACGTTGGCGTAGAGCTGGCCCTGCACCCATTCCAGCTCGTTGAGGTTCTGCACCGGGGTGCCGTCGGCGGTGACGAAGATCGCCGAGACTTGGCTCAGGGTCTGCGGATCGAGCACGCGGATGATCGGCGTGCCGTCGCTCATGTAGATGTGCCGGTCGTCGGCGGTCAGCGCCCAGCCCTCGCCGGGATAGCGGAAGCTGCCGGTGGGACGGAAGCTGTCCAGCTCGTAGGTGTAGCCCTTGTGCGATTGCCAGGTCAGCTCGACCAGCGTGTCGCGCCACGCCACGATGCCCTCGCCGTAGTCCGGCGGCGGCAGCTCGCGCTGTTGCAGCACGCGGCCGGTGGCGAGGTCGACCTTGCGGATGCTCGACTCGCCCACGTTGCCGGTGCTCTCGTACAGGTAGCCGTCGCGATAGAACAGGCCCTCGGTGTAGGCGGCGGTGTCGTGCGGGTAGTTGTGCACCACGCGGTAGCCGTAGACCGGCACCGC
Organism: Dyella sp. KRB-257; assembly: GCF_049445995.1. Lineage (NCBI taxonomy): Bacteria > Pseudomonadati > Pseudomonadota > Gammaproteobacteria > Lysobacterales > Rhodanobacteraceae > Dyella > Dyella sp. KRB-257. The sequence goes on from NZ_JBMSDZ010000008.1 coordinate 67,611, forward strand.
CGCGCGCGAAGCGCATGCTGGCAGGCTCAGGGCGATCATGAGCACGGCGACGAAGGCGGGCAGGGCAGGCGTTTTCATCCGGCGATGATTCCACATTTGCCCACGGCATGGCATCGGTCACAGTGGTCAGAAGGCTGCGTGACATAATCGCGCCGACCCCCACGGAGCGCCCCGCTTGGACAGCCCGCACTTCCTGCAGACCGCGCTGGTGTTCCTGGTCGCCACGGTGATCGCCGTGCCGCTGACCAAGCGCTTTCGGCTGGGCGCGGTGCTGGGCTACCTCGGCGCCGGCGTGGTGATCGGACCGCAGCTGCTCGGGCTGGTCAGCGACACCGACGGCGTGGCCACCATCTCCGAGTTCGGCGTGGTGCTGATGCTGTTCGTGATCGGCCTGGAGCTGTCGCCGCAGCGGCTGTGGGTGATGCGCCGCTCGGTGTTCGGCACCGGTGCGCTGCAGGTGATCGCCAGTGCGCTGGTGATCGGTGCGGTGGCGTATCTGCTGGTGGACCTGCCGGGCAAGGCGGCGGTGATCGTCGGCGGCAGCCTGGCGCTGTCGTCCACCGCGTTCGGGCTGCAGATTCTCGCCGAGCGCAAGGAGGCCGGCTCGGACTACGGGCGGCAGGCGTTCTCCATCCTGCTGTTCCAGGATCTGGCGGCGATCCCGCTGATCGCGATGGTGCCGCTGCTGGCCACCTCGTCCGCCCGCCACGGCGTGGATCTCGTGGGCATCGCGCGCACGGTGGGCATCATCGTGGTGGTGATGGTGGGCGGGCGCTTCCTGCTGCGGCCGGTGTTCCGCTTCGTCGCCAAGGCCAACGCGGTGGAGGTGTCCACCGCCACCGCGCTGCTGGTGGTGATGGGCACCGCGTGGCTGATGGATGAGGTGGGCGTGTCGATCACGCTGGGCGCCTTCCTCGCCGGCGTGCTGCTGGCCGATTCGGAATACCGGCACGAGCTGGAATCGCACATCGAGCCGTTCAAGGGCCTGCTGCTGGGGTTGTTCTTCATCAGCGTGGGCATGTCGATGGATCTGGGCCTGCTGCGGCACATGCCGCTGCTGGTGTTCGGCCTGGTGGCGGCGCTGCTGCTGGCCAAGGGCCTGCTGCTGTGGCCGCTGGGGCGCACGCTGGGCGGGCTCGACGGCCACGACGCGCTGCGCCTGGCGGTGCTGCTGGCGTGCGGCGGCGAGTTTGCCTTCGTGGTGCTCAAGCAGGCCGCCGAGCGGCAGCTGGTGAGCGCCACGGTGCACGGCGTGCTGGTACTGGCGATCACGCTCTCGATGGCGCTGACGCCGCTGCTGGTGGTGCTGGCGGCGAAGCTGCTCGACGTGCAGGCGAAGAAGCCCGAGCGCGAATACGACACCATCGCGCCGGACGCGCCGCCGCGGGTGATCATCGCCGGCTTCGGCCGCGTGGGGCAGATCGTGGGGCGCATGCTGCGCGCGCAGAACATCCCGTTCGTGGCGCTGGAATCGTCGGTGGAGCAGATGGACACGCTGCGCCGCTTCGCCAACACCTCGCTGTTCTTCGGCGACCCGGCGCGGCCGGACCTGCTGCGCGCGGCGCAGGCGGACCGGGCCGAGGTGTTCGTGCTGGCCACCGACGACCCACAGGCCAACCTGCGCATCGCGCGGCTGGTGCGCCGGCAGTTTCCCCACCTCAAGCTGGTGGCTCGCGCGCGCAATCGCCAGCACGCCTTCCGCCTGATGGACCTGGGCGTGGACGAGCCGGTGCGCGAGACCTTCCACTCCAGTCTGAAGATGACGCGCAAGACGCTGGAGGCGCTGGGCATGCCGCACGGGCAGGCGGTGGACCGGGTCGAGCGTTTCCGCCGCCACGACGAGAAGCTGCTCAAGACCCAGTACCTGGTCTACGACGACGAGACGCGGCTGGTACAGACCTCGCTCGAAGCCTTGAGCGACCTGCAGAAACTGCTCGATGCCGACATGGCGCCCGAAGCGGCGCAGGAACGCCAGAGCGCGGCGCCGGTGGCCGCGGCCGACCCGGACTGAGAGGGCGAGAAAAAATCGCCCGCCTACTGCGGCGCTCTCGCTACGGCGGTCGAATTTTTCTCAGCCTCTGAGCGCCGGCGGCATCACGCCGGCAACACCCGCAGGCGTTGCCGATCGAGCCTGGGTTACTGGGTTATTCGGACGGCTGTGCCGGCTGGCGCAGCGTCTGCCGCACGCTGGGAATCGCCGCACCGCCGCGCGCGGCCAGCTCGTGGGCGATGTCGACGTAACCCAGGTGCCGGGCCACGTCGGCCGCGGTGCGGCCGAAGCCGTCGGCGGCGTGGCGGTCGGCGCCGCGCGCCAGCAGCACGCGGGCCGGCGGCAGCAGGGCGTGCATGGCGCAGGCGTGCAGCGCGGTGACGCCGCGCTGGTCGGCGTGCTCCAGCCGCGCGCCGGCGTCGAGCAGCACCGGCACCAGCGCGCCGATGTGGGTGGCGTCGCAGTCGCTGCCCGGGCGCAGCTGCGCGCCCAGCAGCAACAGCAGCGGCGTCTTGCCCTCGGCGTCGGCGTGGTTCACGTCGGCGTTGCGCTTGAGCAGGGCGTCGAACAGGCGGCGCGCGCGCAGGCTGTCCTGGCTCTCGAAGCCGAACTGCGCCGCGGCGTGCAGCGCGTTGCGGCCGCAAGCGTCGACGGCGTTCACCTCGGCGCCGGCATCGAGCAGGCGCTCGACGATCTCCGGATACCCCATCGCCGCGGCCACCATCAGCGCGGTGCTCTCGCCGGGCAGGCGCAGATCCACCGCCGCGCCGCGTTCCAGAAGCAGGGCGACCAGCGCCTCGCGGCGGGCGGCGACGGCGGCGGCCAGCGCGGTCATGCCGCTCTGCGCGGTGAGCGAAGTATCCGCGCCGGCATCGAGCAGGCGCTGCGCCACCTCGCGCCGGCCCGCACCACAGGCATGCAGCAGGGCGGTGGCGCCCTGCGCGTCGCGCGTGTCCACCGGCATGCCCAGTTCGAGCAGCCGCTCCACCGCCACCAGCGCGCCGGCGGCGGCGGCGGCCGGGAGGTCCTCGGCACGCAGCCTGCGCACCGGCCGCGGCCAGTGCGGGTCCCAGTCGAGCCAGTGCTTGAGTTCGGGATGTTCCATCGCCAGGCCCAGCGGCGTTTCGCCGTTGGCGTCGCTGGCTTCGGGATCGGCACCGTGCGCGATCAGCGAGCGCACCACCTCGGGCGCCCGCGCGCCGCATTCCAGCGCGGCGAACAGCGGCGTGCAGCCGCGGGCGTCGCGCGCGTTCGGATCGCAGCCACGCGCCAGCAGGGCGGCGACCAGCGTGACCTGCCCGTGCGCCGCGGCCAGATGCAGCGGGGTGCGCTGGCGCTGATCGGGGCCGAACGGATCGGCGCCGCGTTCGAGCAGGGCCAGCGGCAGGCCGACGCTCTGCGCGTCGCCGTTCAGATGGTTCAGCGCGCGCGCCAGCAGGCCGGCGCCGGCCGGCGTGGCGCCAGCCTGGAGCAGGTCGTCGATCGCCTCGGTGGCGGCGGGCAGGCGATCGAGCAGGGCGTCGAACAGGCGCGGGCCGCGCTGGCCGTCGCTACCCTCCAGATGCATTTCGGCGGACAGGCCGTGTTCGAGCAGCCAGCGCCGCGCCGCGCCGAGGCCGGGCGCGCTCAGTTCGACGTAGAGCCGCGCCAGTTCTGCCGGTGTCCACGCGCGCGCGCGCTGGTTGAAGGTGGAAACTACCGCCCAGTGGCCGAAGCGCAGGGCGTCGAGCAGGTGGCCGGGCGTGTCTTCGCCGGCGGCCAGCGCATCCGCGCTGAGGCTGGCCGGCAGCGGCGTGTCCGGATCGAGCAGGGCGACCAGGTCCCAGCGGCCGGCGGCCGCGGCGTGGTCGAGCGCGCTGCGGCCATCGCCGCCGGGCGCCTTCGGGTCGACGCCCAGGCCGAGCAGGGCGCGCACGGTCTCGGCGCGCGCGTGCGGCGACTGGCACGCCAGGGTGAGCGCATCGCGACCGTGCTGGTCGCGCACCGCGGCGTCCGGTCCGGCCTGGGCGAGCAGCTGCACGATCGCCACGGCGCCGGCGCGGGCGGCTTCCATCAGCGCGGTGCTGCCGTGCCGGTCGACCAGGTTCACGTCGGCACCGGCAGCACGCAGCGCGCGGGCGATCTCCTCGTGGCCCTCGGCGGCGGCGGTCATCAGGGCGCTGCGCTGGCGTGTGTCGACGGCGTTGATGGCGGCGCGATGCTTGAGCAGCAGGCGGACGCCCTCGGGGTCGTCGTCGGCGAGGCTGGCGGCGGCGACCAGCGCCGGCTCGGCGCCGGCCAGCTGGGTCTTGGCGCCGCGTTCGAGCAGGAACTTCGCCAGCGGCCAGTTGGCGGCGCGGCAGGCGACGGCCAGCGGGGTGAGGCCGTCGCGGTTGATGGCATTGAGGTCGGCGCCGGCGTCCAGCAGCATCGCCGCCACGACCGGTTCGTCGCTGAGCACGGCGCCGTGCAGCGCGGTGTTGCCTTCGGCGTCGGTGACCCGCGGATTGGCGCCGTTGGAGATCAGCGTCATCACCGCCTCGGCGCGTCCTTGCAGGCTGTCGCGGGTGGCGGCCAGCAGCGCGGTGAGGCCGCCGGCGCTGTGGTTGAGGTCGGCGCCGCGGGCGATCAGCGCGCGCAGCAGGCGGGTGTCCGGCAGCAGGGCGGCCAGCAGCAGGGCCGGGCGCTGGTCGCGGTCGTCCGGTGGCGGGGCGGTATTGGGATCGGCGCCGGCTTCGACCAAGGTCAGCGCGCGTTCCACGTCGGCCTCACGGATCGCCGCCAGCAGTGCGGCGGCCTGCTCCGGCGTGCCGGCGGCGCGTTCGGCCTCGGTCAGCGGCGCGGCACGCGCGGGAGCCGCCGACGCACCGCTGGTCTGCCGCCGTTCGCACAGCAGCGCGCGCAGCGTGCGGTTGGCGATCACCAGGCAACCCAGCGGCATCAGCAAGATGCCGTAGACCACCATCGCCGCGGTGCGCATTTCCTGCGGCAGCACGCCATACAGGCCGGTGAGCGCCAGCGCGAGAAAGGCCAGCACCAGCAGCGAAAACGCCGCCGGCAGGAAGTGGGTGAAGAAGCGCTCCTCGCGCGACAGGTGGCGACCGAAGGCGATGCTGCGCGCGGCGGCGGTGAAGATCCACGAACCATCACTTTGCGCCGGGTACGCGTCGTCCCACACGAACACCAGCCCGAATGCCGGCCACAGCCGCCACAGCAGCACCAGCGCGATCACCAGCGCCGCGGCCAGCAGCAGCACCCCGCTCAGACTCGGCGCCTGGCTCAGGTGCAGCAGCGGCCAGGCGATCAGCACGAACACCACCGCCACGTAGGTGCTGAACATCACCAGATGTGCCGCGCCCCGGCGCAGCACGGTGCGACTGAAGCGCGGCTCCGGATCGAAGCCGATGGCGTGGCAGACCGCTGCCATGGTGAGCGCATTGGCCAGCAGCAGCGGGATCAGCACCAGCGGATGCGTGCTGCTGGCGGCGATTGCGACGGCGACCCATCCGGGAATGAACCAGGCCAGAGCTTGCAGCAAGGGGGGCGGGCGGCGACGCAATTTAGGTTCGGTCATGGGGCGAGTATAGAAATTGGAGAAGAAGCAGACGGTAACCCGGCGTTAACCGGCGCTTTTCGATCGGCGGAGCTTATCAGCGCATGCCCGGCCATCCTCGTGCCGGAGACGACGACGGCGCGGCTCGCCACCAGATGTTAGGAATTTGCTGCAACCGCACTTGCATTGGTCGCGGATCAGTCGGCACAGTGCCACGCGGGGACATCAAACGCGCGTATGAAAATGGCACGCCGGCTGTTCCCGCCACTCGTCCCGAGCCGCATACACGAACAGCAGGAGCCACCGATGCAGATGTCCATCCGTCCCTTCAAGGCCACCGTCCGCCCGCTCGCGTTCGCCGCGCTGAGCCTGGCCATTGCCGGTGCGCTGGTGGCGCCGAACGCTGCCGACGCCAGCGCGTTCCAGCTCAAGGAGAACAGCGCCAAGGGCCTGGGCCGTGCCTATGCCGGCTCGGCGACCGCCGGCGGCGACGTCTCGGTGGTGGCGAACAATCCCGCCGCGATGAGCGAGCTGGATGGTACGTATTTCCAGGCGGACGTGACCGCCATCAATTTCAGCGCCAAGTTCCACGGCAGCGCGCACGACGTGCTCGGCCGCCCGATCAGCGGCGGCAACGGCGGCGATGCCGGCACCACGCTGCCGGTGCCCGCGCTGTTCTTCGCCACCAAGGTGTCGGACAAGGTGCACCTGGGCTTCGGCTTCTCGGTGCCGTTCGGTTTCCAGACCGAATACGACCGTGACTGGGTCGGCCGCTACAACGGCATCAAGTCCAAGTTCCAGTCGCTCGATGCCACCTTCTCGGCGTCCTACGACGTGTCGGACACCTTCGCCCTGGGCGTGAGCGCCATTGCGCAGCGCACCTCGGCCGAGCTGACCAGCGCCGTCAACTTCAACGCCGTCGGCCTGCAGGTGCAGCAGGGCATCGGCGCGCAGACTGCCGCGGGCGTGGCGCAGATCCAGGCGGCCATCGCCGCCGGTCAGATTCCGCCCGCGCAGGGTGCGGCGATGATCCAGGCCGCCATGCAGCAGGGCCAGGCCCAGGCCGCCGGCGTGGCGGCGCTGACCCCGCCGGGCGTCGACGGCTATGCCCGCATCAAGGGCGACGACTGGGGCTACGGCTACCAGGTCGGCGGCTTGTGGAAGCTCACGCCGAACGACAAGTTCGCGCTGAACTACCGCTCCAAGATCAGCCACAAGCTCAGCGGCACCGGCAACTTCACCACCACCGCCGGCTATGACCTGCTGCTCACCAACCCCGCGCTGGCCTCGAGCATCCCGCCATTCGCCCACACCACCGGCACCGCCGACTTCACCACGCCCGCCGTGGTCAGCGCCAGCTACTGGCACCAGGCGGAGAAGTTCGGCCTGGGCATCGACCTGGCCTGGACCAAGTGGGACGTGTTCAAGGAGCTGCGCGTGAAGTACGGCAACCCGGGCCAGCCGGACAGCGTCGAGGAGTACAACTGGCGCAACACGATCTACGCCTCGGTCGGTGGCGACTACTACCTCAACGACAAGGTCACCCTGCGCGCCGGCGTCGCGGTGGACACCTCGCCGACCTACAATGCCGTGCGCGACGTGCGCGTGCCCGACTCCACCCGCAAGCTGGCCACCGTGGGCATCGGCTACAAGGCGAGCGAGCACTTCGAGATCAACGCTTCCTACGCGCACATCTTCGTCAATCAGGCGCACATCAACAGCACCAGCTCGACCGGCGACGTGGTCACCGGCAAGTTCAACGATTACGGCAACCTGCTCAGCCTGTCGGCGGTCTACAAGTTCTGAGCCTTCGCTGCTGCAGAAAAACAGAAATCCTCCCCGCGCGAGCGGGGAGGATTTTTTGCGCTGGGAGATTACGGAAATCAGCCGCGCTGCAGGAGCAGCTCGAGCAGCCGGCGGAAACGCGCACCGTAGGGCGGGTTGAGCAGCCCCGTGCCGTTGAGGCGGGCCTGGCGGAACACCGGCTTGAGGTGTGAGAACGTGCGGAAGCCGGCCTCGCCGTGATAGCCGCCGCTGCCGGACGGTCCGACTCCGCCGAACGGCAGGTGGTGCTGGGCGATGTGGTACAGCGTGTCATTCACCGTCACGCCCCCGGCGATGGTGCGCGCGAGCACCTTCTCGATCGCGCCGCGGTCGCGTTCGAACAGGTACAGCGCGAGCGGGTGCGGTCGCGCCGAGACGTAGGCGATCGCGTCGTCGAGCGTGTCGTAGGTCACCACCGGCAGCAGCGGGCCGAAGATCTCCTCCTGCATCACCGCCATGTCGTCGCGCACGCCGGTGAGCAAGGTCGGTAGCAGCCGCCGTGGCTGCCGGGGATCGCTGCCATGGCCCAGCACCTCGGCACGCGCGCCGGCGGCGATCGCCTGGTCGCGCAGGCCGAGCAGGCGATCGTGCTGGCGCCCGGAGATGATGCTGGCGTACTGGTCATTGCGGCCGATGTCCGGGTAGAAGCGCGCCACCGCGGTGCGGGCGGCGGCGGTGAAGTCGCCCACGCGGTTGCGCGGCAGCAGCACGTAGTCGGGCGCGATGCAGGTCTGCCCGGCGTTGACCAGCTTGCCGAACACGATGCGCTCCACCGCGCGCGGGAAGTCCGCGTTCGGCCCGACGATCGCCGGCGACTTGCCGCCCAGTTCCAGCGTCACCGGGGTGAGGTTGGCCGCGGCCGCTCGCATCACGTGCCGACCCACCGCGGTGGAGCCGGTGAACAGCAGGTGGTCGAACGGCAGCGCGGAGAATGCCTGCGCCACGCCGGCATCGCCATTGACCACCGCCACCTCGTCCGGCTTGAAATGCCGTGCGACCAGCCCGGCGAACAGTGCCGAGAAGCGCGGCGTGTACTCGCTCATCTTCACCATGACGCGGTTGCCGGCGGCCAGCGCGTCCACCAGCGGGCCGACGGCCAGGTAGAGCGGGTAGTTCCACGGCACGATGATGCCCACCACGCCCAGCGGCTGTGGCCGCAGTTCGGTGCGCGCCGGCAGGAACGCCAGGTCGGCCAGCCGCCGCCGCGGGCGCATCCAGCGCCGGCCGTGCGCCAGCGCGTGGCGGATCGCCGAGAGGCTGGGGAATACCTCCAGCAGGTCGGTTTCCTCGCGCGGCCGGCAGCCGAAATCGGCATGGATCGCCTCGGCGATCTCGCCGCGGTGCTGGCGGATCAGCGCATCGAGCGCGCGCAGTCGCGCGGCCCGGGCGGGCCACCCCGGCATCGGGTCGCGGCCATGCGCCTCGCGCTGGCGCGCGAGCAGGTCGGAGAGGTCGCTGGCTGGAGTCATGGTGATCCCCGCACGCATCTGGGTCGAAAACGTCCGGCGATGGTGGCACAGCGCCACGGGAGGCGCGTGACCGGGCCTACTCGCCGATGGTCAGCAGCGAGGCGTTGCCGCCGGCCGCGGTGGTGTTGATGGTGAGCGTGCGCTCGCCGGCGAAGCGCAGCAGGTAGTGCGGGCCGCCCGCCTTGGGGCCGGTGCCGGAGAGGCCTTCGCCGCCGAACGGCTGCACGCCGACCACCGCACCGATCTGGTTGCGGTTGACGTAGCAGTTGCCCACCCGCGCGTGGCGGCTGATGTAGTCGATGGTGGCGTCGATGCGGCTGTGGATGCCCAGCGTCAGCCCGTAGCCGGTGGCGTTGATCGCGCCGATCACCTGGTCGAGCTCGCTGGCCTTCCAGCGGATCACGTGCAGCACCGGGCCGAAGATCTCGCGGGTGAGCACCGACAGCGAGGGGATTTCATAGGCGCGCGGCGCGAAGAACGTGCCGTGCGCCGTGGCTGTCGCATCCATCGGCACCTCGCCGATCTTCTTCGCCTCGGTGTCCATGCGTGCGGTGTGCTCGACCAGAATCGCCCTGGCGTCCTCGTCGATCACCGGGCCGACGTCGGTGGAGAGCAGGCCGGGGTCGCCGACTTTCAGTTCGTTCATGGCGCCGGCCAGCATCGCGATCACCTTGTCGGCGATGTCGTCCTGCACGTACAGCACGCGCGCGGCCGAGCAGCGCTGGCCGGCGGACTGGAACGCCGAGGCGATCACGTCCTTGACGATCTGCTCGGGCAGCGCGGAGGAGTCGGCGATCATCGCGTTCTGGCCGCCGGTCTCGGCGATCAGCGCGGCGATCTGCGCATTGCGCGCGGCTAGCGCGCGGTTGATCGCCCAGGCCGTCTCGGTGGAGCCGGTGAACACCACGCCGGCCACGCGCGGGTCGCGGGTCAGCGCGGCGCCGACGGTGGCGCCGTCGCCCGGCACGAACTGCAGCACGTCCTCCGGCACGCCGGCCTCGTGCAGCAGGCGCGTGGCGAGGTAGCCGATCAGGCTGGTCTGCTCGGCCGGCTTGGCGATCACCGGGTTGCCCGCCGCCAGCGCGGCGCTGACCTGGCCGACGAAGATCGCCAGCGGGAAGTTCCACGGGCTGATGCCGACGAACACGCCACGACCCTGCAGGAACAGCCGGTTGCTCTCGCCGGTGGGGCCGGGCAGCACTTCCGGCTCGGCGAACAGGCGCCGCGCCATGGTGGCGTAGTAGCGCAGGAAGTCGGCCGCTTCGCGGATCTCGGCGATCGCGTCGGGCAGGGTCTTGCCGGCCTCGCGCACGCACAGCGCGATGAATTCGCCGCGGCGCGCTTCCATCTGCTCGGCGGCGTACTCGAGCATCGCCGCGCGGTTGGCCACCGGCAGGTTGTTCCAGCGCTCGCGCGCGGCGTGCGCGTTGGCCAGCGCGCGTTCCACCGTGGCGTCGTCGGCGGTGAGGTAGCTGCCGATGCATTGGCGGCGATCGGCCGGGTTGGTCACCTCGACCAGCGCGCCCTTGCTCGCGGCGCCGGGCACCAGCGGACCGGCGGTCCACGGGCCGGTATGGGCGTTCACCGCCTCGGCGAGTGCGGCCAGTTCATTGTCGTTGGCAAAGTTGACGCCCATGGAATTCTTCCGAAGTTCACCGTAGAGATTGGCCGGCAGCGGGATGCGCGGATGGGGGATGGAATCGAACGCACGCACTGTCTCGCACGGGTCGGCCACCAGCTCGCGGGCCGGCATGTCCTCGTCCACCACGCGGTTGACGAAGCTGGTGTTGGCGCCGTTCTCCAGCAGGCGGCGCACCAGGTAGGGCAGCAGATCCTCATGCGTGCCCACCGGCGCGTAGACGCGGCAGGGCACGTTGAAATCCTTCGGGCCGATGACCTCGGCGTAGAGGTCGGTGCCCATGCCGTGCAGGCGCTGGAACTCGAACGGCCGGCCCTGCGCGAGGTGGTGCACGGCGGCGATGGTGTGCGCGTTGTGCGTGGCAAACTGCGGGTAGACCAGGTGGCTGCCGGCGGCGAACAGGCGCCGCGCGCAGGCCAGATACGACACGTCGGTGTTCGGCTTGCGCGTGTACACCGGATAGCCGGACAGGCCCTGCTCCTGCGCCTTCTTGATCTCGGCATCCCAGTAGGCGCCCTTGACCAGCCGCACGTACCAGCGGCGGTCGTGCGCCAAGGCCATCTCGACCAGCCAGTCGATCACGAACGGGGTGCGCTTGGCGTAGGCCTGCACCACGATGCCCAGACCGTTCCAGCCCTCCAGCGACGGGTGCGCGAAGACGTCGCCGAGGATGTCCAGCGACAGCTCCAGCCGGTCGGCCTCCTCGGCATCGACCGACAGCGCGATGCCGGCCTGCATCGACAGCCGGGCCAGTTCCAGCAGCTTCTCGACCAGCGCCCTGCGGGCGCGCTCGCGCTGCGCCAGCTCGTAGCGCGGGAACAGCGCGGAGAGCTTGACCGAGATCGACGGCGCCTCGGTGTGGCTGGCGAACGGTCCGCGCCGGCCGAGCGCGGCGATCGCGTCGCGGTAGGCCTGCTGGTAGCGCTCGGCGTCGGCGGCGGTGAGCGCGGCCTCGCCGAGCATGTCGAAGGAGTAGCGGTAGGCCGCGTTCTCCTTTTTCGTCGAGCGGTCCAGCGCCTCGTCGATGGTCTGCCCCATCACGAACTGGTGACCCATGATGCGCATCGCCTGGCGCACCGCGCCGCGGATGGTCGGTTCGCCGATGCGCGCCACCAGCCGGCGCAGCGCGCCGGTGAAATCGTTGCGCGTGCCGTCGGCCAGGTTCACCAGCTGGCCGGTGAGCAGCAGGCCCCAGGTGGAGGCGTTGACCAGCAGCGACTCGCTGCGGCCCAGGTGCTTGCGCCAGTTGGCGTCGCCGAGCTTGTCGCGGATCAGCATGTCGGCGGTGCGCGTGTCGGGGATGCGCAGCAGCGCCTCGGCCACGCACATCAGCAGTACGCCTTCCTCGCTGGACAGATCGTACTGGCGCATGAAGGACTCGACCACGCTCTGGTCCTTGGCGCGCGCCCGCACGCGGGTGACCAGCGCGGCGGCGCGGTCGACCACCTGCTCGCGCTCCTCGCTCGGCAGGCTGGCCTGGTCGAGCAGGTCGAGCACGGCCTCGGTCTCGTCGCGCAGCCACGCGGCGGTGATGCGCGCACGCGCCGGCGCGACACTCGGCGGGAGTTCGGGACTCAGGATGACGTCGGTCACGGGTGGGATCCGGGCGGGTGCGGGTGCGGGTGGGGGCGGGCAAGCCGCGCATTGTACGCGGCCCCCAGCCGGCACCCAACCATCGGATCCGACGTGCGGACGGGTATGGCGGCGATCGTCGGGCGGCACCACGATCGGGGTGCGATACAACGTCGCGACGCCCGGGCAAAGTGTCGCAAGTGATCCGTCGCGGGTGATGGCATGTTGTCTGCGTAGTCCGCGGAAAGCCTCACGAATGGCGCGGTCACGCATATCGCAAAGGGCTGCGCGACGCCCTGATCCCGATCATGCGCCTGCGTCATTGTTGCCCAGTGCGCGGGTGCGGCCTATCATTCCATCGTTCCAGGCACGCCGGATCCCCATGATCGTGCTTCGACCTGCTGCCGATGGTCTGCCGTGCGCACTGTGGCTTCGCCCCAATCGCATGCTGAGCCGACACGGACTGCGTCGACTGATCATGGTGCTGGCAGTGCTGGCGCTGACAACCGCCGGTCTGGGTGCGTGGCAGGGGAACGTGTTTGCTCCGCTGTTCGCCTTGGTTGAATCCGTGGTCGTGGCTGTGGCCCTCAGCGCCGCCTGGCGGGCAGGAGACCGCGGCGAGCGCATCACCCTCGACGAAACGTCGCTGGAGGTGCGGGTGCTGCCGGGGCGACGATGCATCCGGTTCCAGTCCCACTGGGTGCGGGTGAAGCTGGCCCCGGGACAGGGCCGCCAGCGGCTGGTGCTGTCATCGCATGGTCGCGAGCTGGAGATCGGAGCCTTTCTCGCGGACGGGGAGCGCGCCGAGCTGTCGAGGAAACTCATGGTGCTGCTGGCCGAGCTCAAGGGTCCGTGGTGCAGGTAGGTTCAACAAAGGTGCAAGACATGACATCTGGCGGCATCAAGCCTCACGGTATCAAGCGCGCGGTGCTGGCCGGCCTCGCCGGCGCGCTCGCCCTGTTCGGCGGCGCGGCGACGGCCAACCCGAAGGAATGGCAGCTCAACATGACGCGCGGCGCCAGCGAATGGTCGCCGGAAGCCTATTTCCTCAACAACGTGTCGCTCGGCGTGTGCGTGGCGATCGGCATCCTGGTGTTCGGCGCGATGTTCATCGCGATGTTCCGCTTCCGCAAATCGCGCGGGGCGGTGGCCGAGAAGTGGTCGCACAACACCATGCTCGAAGTGGTGTGGACGACGATCCCGGTGATCATCCTGGTCGTGCTCGCCTACCTGGCCACCGGCGGCCTGACCTCGTTCGCGAACACCACCGGCTCGCAGATGACCGTCAAGGTCACCGGCTACCAGTGGAAGTGGCGCTACGACTACGTCGACTACAAGGGCAAGGCGATCGACAAGGTCGGCTTCATGTCCAAGCTCGACGACCTCAGCAACGAGACCCGCCAGCTGGATTCGGGCATGGATCCGAAGGCGGTGCAGGTGAACGGCGAGAACACCTACCTGCTCGACGTCGACAAGCCGCTGGTGGTGCCGGTGGGCACCAAGATCCGCTTCGTCATCACCGCCGGCGACGTGATCCATTCGTGGTGGGTGCCGGCGCTGGGCTGGAAGATGGATGCCATCCCGGGCATCGTCAATGCCGCCTGGACAAACATCAAGGAGCCGGGCATCTATCGCGGCCAGTGCGCCGAGCTGTGCGGCCAGGACCACGGCTTCATGCCGATCGTGGTCAAGGCGCTGCCGAAGGCCGAGTTCGAGCAGTGGCTGGCGCAGCAGCAGGCAGCCAACGCGCCGAAGCCGGCGGCGCCCGCCGCCGCACCGGCCACCACGCAGGTCAAGACTCCCGCCCCGGGCAACCAGGGCTGATTTTCCGGAGGACCGCCTTCCGGCGGTCCCACGCCATTACGCATCAGGCAGAGGTTCAAGGCCATGGCCCACACAGCCACCCACGACCACCACGACGACCATCACGGCGCGCCGTCGAATTTCTTCACGCGCTGGTTCATGTCCACCAACCACAAGGACATCGGCACGCTGTACCTGGTGTTCGCGCTGGTGATGTTCTTCATCGGCGGCAGCTTCGCGATGGTGATCCGCGCCGAGTTGTTCAAGCCGGGCCTGCAGCTGGTGCAGCCGTACTTCTTCAACCAGATGACCACCATGCATGCGCTGGTGATGATCTTCGGCGCGGTGATGCCGGCCTTCGTGGGCCTGGGCAATTGGATGATCCCGCTGATGATCGGCGCGCCGGACATGGCGCTGCCGCGCATGAACAACCTGTCGTTCTGGATCATGCCGTTCGCCTTCGCGCTGCTGCTGTCCACGCTGTTCACCGCGGGCGGCGCCCCGGCCGGTGGCTGGACGATGTATCCGCCGCTGGCGCTGCAGGGCGGTTCGGTGGCGCAGATGGTGTTCGCGATCCACCTGATGGGCATCAGCTCGATCATGGGCGCGATCAACATCATCGCCACGATCCTCAACATGCGCGCGCCGGGCATGGACCTGCTGAAGATGCCGGTGTTCGTCTGGAGCTGGCTGATCACCGCCTTCCTGCTGATCGCGGTGATGCCGGTGCTGGCCGGCGCGGTGACCATGCTGCTGACCGACAAGTATTTCGGCACCAGCTTCTTCAATGCCGCCGGCGGCGGTGACCCGGTGCTGTACCAGCACATCTTCTGGTTCTTCGGGCACCCCGAGGTGTACATCATGATCCTGCCGGCGTTCGGGATCATCTCGGAGATCATCCCGACCTTCGCCCGCAAGCCGATCTTCGGCTACAAGGCGATGGTGTTCGCGATCGCCTCGATCGCCTTCCTGTCGTTCATCGTGTGGGCGCACCACATGTTCGCCGTCGGCCTGCCGCTGGGTGCCGAAATCTTCTTCATGTACGCCACGATGCTGATCGCGGTGCCGACCGGCGTGAAGGTGTTCAACTGGGTGAGCACCATGTGGGGCGGCTCGATGACGTTCGAGACGCCGATGCTGTTCGCCATCGCCTTCGTCATCCTGTTCACCATCGGCGGCTTCTCCGGCCTGATGCTGGCGCTGGCGCCGGCCGACTTCCAGTACCAGGACACCTACTTCGTGGTGGCCCATTTCCACTACGTGCTGGTGACCGGCGCGGTGTTCGCGATCATTGCCGCCACCTACTACTGGCTGCCCAAGTGGACCGGCCGGATGTATTCCGAGACCTGGGGCAAGATCCATTTCTGGAACTCGGTGATCTGGGTCAACGTGCTGTTCTTCCCGCAGCACTTCCTGGGCCTGGCCGGCATGCCGCGGCGCATCCCCGACTACAACGTTGCGTTCGCCAACTTCAACATGATCAGCTCGATCGGCGGCTTCCTGTTCGGCGCGTCGCAGATCATCTTCGTGGGAGTCATCATCCATACGGTGTGGGGCTCCAAGAAGAAGGCCACCGACCGCGTGTGGGAGGGAGCCAAGGGCCTGGAGTGGACGTTGCCGTCGCCGCCTCCGTTCCATTCCTTCGAGGTGCCGCCGGTCATCAACGACGACGAACTGGCGCACGGCCATACCGACCACTGATAAAGTTGCACGCCACCGCGCAGGCGGTGGCTTGACGGGGCAGCCGACATGCACGAATCGCCGCAGGCCATGATGGAAACGCGTCGCCGCGCCGCCAGGCGCACCGCGCTGATCATGGGCAGCGTGGCGCTGGCGATCTTTGCGCTGTCGCTGTTCCAGATGGTGCGATAACGCCGACGCGCGATGCGGGCCGGCGCGAAACAGAGCAGTTCCCTGCGTGGCATGGCGGGGTCGATGTCAGAAAGAGATATCCACGGGAATCTTCACGATGGGTCAGCAGCAAGACGCTTACTTCGTTCCAACCAAGAGCTCGTGGCCGATCGTCGCCGCCGTGGTGATGTTCGTCACCATGTTCGGCGCCAGCCACTGGCTCAGTGCCCAGCCGGGTGACACCGGTTTCGGCAAGACCGTGCTCACCGTCGGCATCCTCGGCGTGCTGGGCATGTTCTTCGGATGGTTCCGTTCGGTGATTCGCGAGTCGCTCGCCGGTAACTACAACAGCCAGGTGGACCGCTCGTTCCGCCTGGGCATGCTGTGGTTCATCTTCTCCGAGGTGATGTTCTTCGGCGCCTTCTTCGGCGCGCTGTTCTACGCGCGCATGTTTGCGGTGCCGTGGCTCGGCGGCGAAGGCCACGGCGTGCTGACCAACCAGTTCCTCTACCCGTCGTATACCGGCGGCTGGGGCGCGGCCGGTGGCAATGGCCCGCAGGCGATCGGCGGCCACTTCCAGACGGTCGGTGCGTGGGGGCTGCCGCTGCTCAATACGCTGGTCCTGCTCAGCTCCAGCGTGACGGTGACCATCGCGCACCATGCGCTCAAGTCCGCCCACCGCGGCAAGGTGCTGGTGTTCCTCGGCCTCACGGTGCTGCTCGGCGCGACGTTCCTCTACTGCCAGGCGCACGAGTACATGGAGGCCTACAGGGAGCTCAACCTGACGCTGCACTCGGGCGTGTACGGCTCGACCTTCTTCATGCTCACCGGCTTCCACGGCATGCACGTGACGCTGGGCACCATCATGCTGGCGGTGATCTGGTTGCGCGTGGCGAAGGGCCATTTCAACAAGGAGCACCACTTCGGCTTCGAGGCGGTGGCGTGGTACTGGCACTTCGTCGACGTGGTCTGGCTCGGCCTGTTCATGTTCGTCTATATCCTCTGAGCCGCGTCCGCTGCGGATACGCAAAAGCCCGCCGAAAGGCGGGCTTTTGCTTGCCCGGGAGGCCGGACGCATCGCCGCATCGCGCGATGTGCGCCGCCGCCTCCCGCTACAATCCGGGATCGACGACGTCAGCGGTTGACGCCGTGCGGGTGCAGCCAGCCCATCCAGATACCGAACATCACCATCAGGATCAGCAGCACGGACAGGCCGATACGCCGGGTCAGCGCCCACACGGTGCGCTTGCTGTCCCCCCTGTCGGTCATCATGAAGTACAGCGCCTGGCCGAGGTTGAACAACACCACGAACAGCATGACGACCAGCGCATATTTATAGACGGTTTCCACGTGACTGACTCGAAAAACGACGATTTTGCGAGTATAGCCCGCTCGCTCGGGGTGACCGGGTGAGCGGGCTGCGTCGTCCCGCGTGGTGGTCTGTCGCACTGACCGTCGCCGGCGCGCTGCTTTTCGTGCGTCTGGGCCTGTGGCAGCTGCATCGCGCCGACGAGAAGGAAGCGCTGCTGCGTCGCTATGCCACGTCGGCCACGGCGCCCGTGCAGGCCTTCGATCGGGTGGCCGCGGCGCCACCGGCCACGGCGTATCCACGGGTGCGCCTGAGCGGCCGGTATCTGCCCGGCCGGATCTACCTGCTCGACAATCCGAAGCACGATGCACTGGGCGGCGTGGAGGTGTACGCGCCGCTGCAACGGCCCGGGCACGCACGACTGCTGCTGGTCGACCTGGGCTTCCTGCCGGGCAACGGCACCGATACCGCGCCGCAGGTGCCGCCGCTGCCGACGGGCGACGTCGCGCTGCAGGGCCTGTACGTGCCGCCGCCGGGCGTGGCGCTGGAGATGGGCGGCGACGCGCTGGCGCAGCAGGACAGGTACCCGAAAAAGACCGTCTACCTCGATCCCGCGCAGGTGGCGCGCGATCTGGGTCGCCCGCTGTATCCGCGCCTGCTCGCGCTGGACCCCGATCCGGCGGCGATCTACGTGCGCAAGCACACCCTCGATTTCTCCGCGATGCCGCCCTCGCGGCATCGCGCCTACGCGTTCCAGTGGTTCACCTTCGCCGTGGCGGCGGTGGTGATCTTCCTGGTGCTCCACCGCAAGCGCCGCCCCCGGGCGCGTTCCTAGCACGAGTCGCACGCCATGAATGTCCCTGCTCCCGATCGCGCGCAGCGCGCCAGTCGCGCCAAGCTGCTGCTGATCACAGCGGTGTTCGCCGCGCCGATCGTCGTCGCCGCGATCCTCACCGTTACCGGCTGGCAGCCCGAAGGCAAGGGCAACGGTCTGCCGATCATGCCGCAGCGCAACTTCGTCGCCGAAGCGGTGACCGTGAAGCTGGCCGACGGCGGCACCTATGCGTGGCGCGACACGCAGCCACGGCTGACCCTGATCGCCCTGGTCGGGCCGCAGTGCGCCGCGCGCTGCGTCGACACGCTGACCCAAATGGCCGCCGCGCGGGTCACCCTGTCGCGCAACATGCCGCGGCTGCGCCTGCTGCTGCTGGGCACGCCGCCGGCGGGCGAGCCGGTGAAGGACGGTCGCGTCGCGCTGGGCGCCAACCCGGATGCCTCCTTCCTGCTGGGCCGCGACGTGGCCGGCAAGCTCGCCGCGTTCGCGCCCACCGCGCCCGACAGCGTCAGCGCCGTGCTGGTCGAGTCCAACGGCACCGCGCTGTCGCTGTATCCGGCCGGCTTCGACACCACCGGCCTGCGCAAGGATCTGCAGAAGGTGATCCGCTGATGACGCCGCGCTCCACGCTCGTGCTGCGTCGCCTCGCCCTGCTGGCCGCGCTGTTCGCCTTCGGCCTGGTGATGTTCGGCGCCTTCGTGCGCCTGTCCAACGCCGGGCTGTCCTGCCCGGACTGGCCCACCTGCTACGGCAAGGCGACCTGGCCCACCGCGGTGCACGAGGTGGCGAAGGCCGATGCGGCCTTCCCGCAGCGACCGTACGAGGATGCCAAGGCCTGGCGCGAGCAGGTGCACCGCATCCTCGCCGGCACGCTGGGCCTTGCCGTGTTCGCGATGGCGCTGATCGCCGCCTGGCGGCAGCGCTGGAACGCGCTGGCGGTGCTGGCCGGCGCCGTGCTCGCGGCAGTGGGCGTGGCGCTGTACATGCGCGGCGCGTACGTGATCTCGACGGTGATCTCGGTGCTGGCGATCGGCCTGCCGCTCATGGCCGCGTTCACGCTGCGCCGTCCCGGCGCCTGGCGCGTCAGCGTGCTGGCGCTGGCGGTGATCATCTTCCAGGCCATGCTCGGCATGTGGACGGTGACCTTGCTGCTCAAGCCGATCGTGGTGATGGGCCACCTGCTGGGCGGCCTCACCACGTTCTCGCTGCTGGCCTGGTCGGCGATGCGCTATGCCGGCGTGGGCGCCGACGACGACCGCCACGCGGCGCTGCGCAAGGCGGTAATCGTAGGCGTGGTACTGCTGGCATGCCAGATCGCGCTGGGCGGCTGGACCTCGTCGAACTACGCCGCGCTGGCCTGCGGCACCGATTTCCCGAAATGCCTGGGCCAGTGGATGCCGGCCACCGACTTCAGGGAAGGCTTCGTGCTCTGGCGCGGCATCGGCGTGAACTACGAAGGCGGCGTGCTCGACATGGCCGCGCGCAGCGCGATCCAGATCGTCCACCGCATCGGTGCGCTGGTGGTGTTCTGCTACCTCGGCTGGCTCTCGCACAAGGCGGCGCGCGCCGGCCTGCGCGGGCTCGGCATCGCGATCGGCGTGGCGCTGGTGGCGCAGGTGCTGCTGGGCATCGGCAACGTGCACTTCGGCCTGCCGCTGTGGGTGGCCACCGCGCACAACGGCATGGCTGCCCTGCTGCTGTTCACCCTGCTGGCTACGCTTGCCCGCACCCAGCACCGCCGGCCGGATGGCCCGCCGCTGGTAGAATCGACCGGATGAGTGCCCACGTCCGCGAATACCTGCAACTGACCAAGCCACGCGTCGTCGCGCTGCTGGTGTTCTGTGCCGTGATCGGCATGTTCCTGGCGGTGCCCGGCGTGCCGCCGTGGCGGGCGCTGGTGTTCGGCACGCTGGGCATCTGGATGGCCTCGGGTTCCGCGGCGGCGTTCAACCACCTGATCGACGAGCGCATCGACAAGCTGATGGCGCGTACTGCACGGCGCCCGCTGGCCACCGGTGCGCTCAGCGCGCATCAGGTGCTGGCGTTCGCGGTGCTGCTGGGCGTGGCGTCGATGCTGGTGCTGGCACTGCTGGTGAACCTGCTCACCGCGGTGCTCACCTTCGGCGGGCTCATCGGCTATGCGCTGGTCTACACCGCCTACCTCAAGCGCGCCACCCCGCAGAACATCGTGATCGGTGGCCTCGCCGGCGCGATTCCGCCGGTGCTGGGCTGGACCGCGGTCACCGGCGAGCTGCACGCCTTCGCGCTGCAGCTGTGCCTGATCATCTTCGTGTGGACGCCGCCGCATTTCTGGGCGCTGGCGATCTTCCGCCGCGACGACTACGCCCGCGCGCAGGTGCCGATGCTGCCGGTGACCCACGGCGTGGTCTACACGCGCTGGCACGTGCTGTTCTACACCGTGCTGCTGGTGCTGGTGACCCTGCTGCCGGCGATCACCGGCTACACCGGGCTGGTCTACCTCGGCGGCGCGATCGTGCTCGACGCGGTGTTCCTGTACTACGCGGTCCGCCTGCTGAACCCGCCGGACGACTACTTTCCGATGCGCGTGTTCAACTACTCCATCGTCTACCTGATGGCGCTGTTCGCGCTGCTGCTGGCCGATCACTGGATCGTCGGCGCCATGTCGCCCACGCCCACGCTGGTGTTCCAGTCCGCGCAATAACTTTCGCAGCCGCAAGGGTTGACAGCGCCCTGCTGCAGCACAACAATCCGCGCGCCGTCCGGCGCGCTCGTGCCGGTACGCAACCCCAGTCCAACCAACCCAAGGCATATGGACGTCTACCCTAGTCGCAACGCCGACATCCGCGAGCATCGGGTGCCGGCGACGCAAAACAAGTCGAACGCCTGCGGCGACCGCCTGCAGTTGGCTGGATCTTCCCACTAGGGGAAATCCGGCCCACTCCCGACGGTGCCGGCAGGCACCGTTACCGAGGAGATGGGCCGATGAAGCTCCTTCGCGATTCCTTCCGCTGGCGCGTGCTGCGTCAGCAGCTGTTTGCCGCCCGCCGCGACCGCCGCGTCTACGTGGTCACCGTGCCCGCGCCGCGTGCCGCCGCCGTGCGGTCGAGCGAGCGCACGTCCGCTCCCGCTCCCGCGCTGCACGGCTGATGCGCGCCATGCTGCTGTGCAAGGGCTGGCCTCCGCCAGGGTCTATCGTGCCGCGATCGCTTCCGCGGTCGCGGCCGCCTGCTCCCGTGCCGCCAGCCAGCTGATCCGGTCCTGGCTTCCGGCCAACGCCGACCCGCAACGACGGAAGCCACTCGATGACCCGGCAGCCCCTTTTCCACGCGGTGCGCAAGGCCGCGGGCAAGTTCACCCAGGCTCCTTTCCACGTCGCCGCCGCGGCCGAGGCCTGGCGCGCCAGCGACGCATTGTTCACCGCCTTCGCCACCGGCCTGGACGGCCTCGACGAGGACGCGATCCGGGCGCGCCTGCAGGCCGACGGCCCCAACGAGGTGTCGCACGAGAAGCCGCCGCACTGGTCGCGGCAACTGCTGCACGCGATCCTCAACCCGTTCATCATCGTGCTGCTGGTGCTGGCCGTGGTGCAGCTGGCCACCGACGCCAGCGACCTCACCGGACCGGTCATCGTGATGGTGATGGTGGGCATCAGCGTGCTGCTGAGCTTCACCCAGGAATACCGCTCCTCGCAGGCAGCGGAAAAGCTCAAGGCGATGGTGCGCAACACCGCCAGCGTCACCCGCCGCGCCTCCGACGGCCACAGCGAGCGGATCGAGGTGCCGGTGGGCGAGCTGGTGGCCGGCGACATCGTGCACCTGGCCGCCGGCGACATGGTGCCGGCCGACCTGCGCCTGCTCGCCGCCAAGGACCTGTTCATCAGCCAGGCGATCCTCACCGGCGAATCGCTGCCGGTGGAGAAGGCCGCGCCCAGCGGCCGCGACCTGCTCGATGCCGGCAGCGCCAATCCGCTGGATCTGCCCAGCGTCTGCTACATGGGCACCAATGTGATCAGCGGTACCGCCACCGCGCTGGTGGTGGCCACCGGCGGGCGCACCTACCTCGGCTCGATCTCGCGCAGCCTGGCCGGTCAGCGCGTGCAGACCAGCTTCGACCGCGGCGTGAAGTCGGTCAGCTGGCTGCTGATCCGCTTCATGGCGGTGATGGTGCCGATCGTGTTCGCGCTGAACTGGTGGGACAAGGGCAACTTCCTCGAGGCGCTGCTGTTCGCGCTCAGCGTGGCGGTGGGCCTGACCCCGGAAATGCTGCCGCTGATCGTCACCGCCAACCTGGCCCGGGGCGCGCTGGCGATGTCGCGGCGCAAGGTGGTGGTCAAGCGCCTCAACGCGATCCAGAACTTCGGCGCGATGGACGTGCTGTGCACCGACAAGACCGGCACGCTGACGCTGGACAGGATCGTGCTGGAACGCCACCTCGACCTCGACGGCGAGGAGTCCGACGAGGCGCTGGAGTTCGGCTACCTCAACAGCCGCTTCCAGACCGGCCTGAAGAACCTGATGGACAAGGCGGTGCTGGAGCACCGCCACCTGGAGCCCGCCGCCGGCATGTACCGGCTGGTGGACGAGATCCCGTTCGACTTCCAGCGCCGGCGCATGTCGGTGGTGCTGGGCGATCGCAGCGGCGAGCACCTGCTGGTGTGCAAGGGCGCGGTGGAGGAGATGCTGGCGATCTGCGATCACGCGCGCATCGGCGGCGAACTGGTGCCGATGACGCCGGCGCGCCGCGCCGCGATCAAGGCGATGACGCGCGAGCTCAACGAGGACGGCCTGCGCGTGCTGGTGGTGGCGATCCGCCAGCAGCCGGCGGCCGGCCGCCCCTACGGCGTGGCCGACGAGGCCGGGCTCACCGCGGTCGGCTGCCTGGCCTTCCTCGATCCGCCGAAGGACTCCGCCGCCATCGCGATCCGCGCGCTCAACCACCACGGCGTGGCGGTGAAGGTGATTACCGGCGACAACGAGGCGGTGACGCGCAAGATCTGCCGCGAGGTGGGCCTGGACGTGGAGCACTCGGCGCAGGGCCGGCACATCGAGCCGCTGGCCGACGCGGCGCTGGACGCGCTGGTGGCGCGCACCACCGTGTTCGCCAAGATGTCGCCGCTGCAGAAGGCGCGCGTGGTGAAGTCGCTGCAGCGCCAGGGCCACACGGTGGGCTTTCTCGGCGACGGCATCAACGACGCGCCGGCGCTGCGCGAGGCGGACGTGGGCATCTCGGTGGACACCGCCACCGACATCGCCAAGGAGTCGGCCGACATCATCCTGCTGGAGAAGAACCTGATGGTGCTGGAGGAGGGCGTGCTGGAAGGACGCGTCACCTTCGGCAACATCATGAAGTACATCAAGATGACCGCCAGCTCGAACTTCGGCAACGTGTTCAGCGTGCTGATCGCCAGCGCGTTCCTGCCGTTCCTGCCGATGCTGCCGCTGCAGATCCTGGTGCAGAACCTGCTGTACGACGTGTCGCAGCTGTCGATCCCGTTCGACCGGCTCGACGAGGAGTACCTGCGCAAGCCGCGCAAGTGGGATGCCAGCGACATCGGCCGCTTCATGGCGTGGATCGGGCCGATCAGCTCGATCTTCGACATCACCACGTTCTGGCTGCTGTGGCATGTGTTCGGCGCGAACTCGCCGGCGCACCAGTCGCTGTTCCATTCCGGCTGGTTCATCGAGGGCCTGCTGTCGCAGACGCTGATCGTGCACATGATCCGCACCCGGCGCATCCCGTTCCTGCAGAGCATGGCCTCGGCGCCGGTGCTGGCGCTGACCGCGGCGATCATCACGCTGGGCCTGGTGATCCCGTTCACCGTGGTCGGCGCCAAGCTCGGCATGGTGCCGCTGCCGCCGGCCTACTTCGGCTGGCTGGTGCTCACCCTGGTCAGCTACAGCGTGCTGACCCAGGGGGTGAAGCGGCTGTACATCCGGCGCTACGGCCGCTGGCTGTAGCGCGTCGCATGCTGTAGGAGCGCACCCTGTGCGCGAAGGCTCTTGCTCCTGATCGACATCACAGCCAAAAGCCTTCGCGCACAGGGTGCGCTCCTACATGGAGGCGATGTCGGCGCTTTGCGCAAAGCGCCGGGCGATCACCGCGCACACCATCAGCTGCAGCTGGTGGAAGATCATCAGCGGCAGCACGATGGCGCCCAGTCCGCCGGGCAGCGCGACGAACAGGATCTTCGCCATCGGCACGCCGGTGGCGAGGCTCTTCTTGGAGCCGCAGAAGAAGATCGTGATGCGGTCTTCGCGCGCGAACTTCAGCGCACCGGAGCCGAACCAGGCCACCAGCATGACCAGCGCCAGCAGCAGCGCATCGACGCCCAGCGTGGCCAGCAGCGCCAGCGGCGGCGTGGTTTTCCACAGGCCCTCCACCACCGCGGCGCTGAAGGCGGTGTAGACCACCAGCAGGATCGTGCCCTGGTCGTTGTAGCGCAGCAGCGGACGATGGCGATCCACCCACGCGCCGATCCACGGCCGCAGCAGGTGGCCCGCCGCAAACGGCACCAGCAGCAGACGCAGGATGTCGGTCAGCGCGCTCCACGAAAACCCGTGGCCGCCGCTGTCGTGCACGGCCAGCGTCAGGCCCACCAGCAGCGGCGTGAGCACGGTGCCGAGCAGGCTCGACATCGAGGCGCTCACCACCGCCGCCGGCACGTTGCCGCCGGCCATCGAGGTGAAGGCGATCGACGATTGCACGGTGGAGGGCAGGCTGCACACGTAAAGCACGCCCAGCATCAGCGTCGGCGTGAGCGTGGCGCCCATCAGGGGCCTGAGCGCCCAGCCCAGCAGCGGAAACAGCGCGAAGGTGCAGGCGAACACGGTGGCATGCAGCCGCCAGTGCGTCATGCCCTGCAGCACCGCCGCGCGCGGAAGTTTGGCGCCGTGCAGGAAGAACAGCAGCGCGATCGCCGCGTCGGTGAGGCGATCGAAGGCGATCGCCGTGGCGCCTTCGCACGGCAGCATGCTGGCCAGCGCCACGGTGGCGGCCAGGGCCAGAGTGAAGGGGTCGATCGGCAGGCGGCGCATGTTCTCGTGACGCAGTCGGCAAATCGGCAAGTCTAGGAGCGTGGGCCGTAGAAATCTTTGGGCTGCGATTGTGCTCTCATCCATTGGCTGCGCCTCTCGTCGGGCTTGCATAGTGTGACTATGCGCACCCTCCGATAGACGCATCCTATGGCGATAGCCCAATCTCGCTATCCAAAGTTTCTACGGCCCACGCTCCTAGCGTGCATCACCACGCTGGCCGCAGCGCATCGTGCGGACGAGGGCGCGCCGGGGCAGGGCTTCGCGGCCCCTGGCGGATTTCCTGGGAACTTTGGTCATACCACTGCAAGCAGACGCTGCCATATAACGCCGCGGGGGAACTCTCACTCACGCGTAGGGGTAGGAAACATGTTCACAAGGAAAAGGATGATCGGCAGCCTCGTGCTGGCCGGTGCGGTGTTCTGTTCGTCGGTGGGCGCCACCAGCGCACTGCCGGATCACCAGGAGTTCGACGCGGCGTTGCAGGTGCCGTTCACGGCCGCGGCGGCGCGGCCGATCACGCTGCATTTCGAGTATCCCGGCGCCGCGGCCGGCACGCCGGTGGCCTGGCAGGTCGACCTGCTCGACGCCTCCGGCGGCGTGCTGCGCCACTGGCAGGGCGACACCACGCTGCGGGCGCGCACCGCCCAGGTGCAGGTGAGCTGGGACGGACTGGGCGCCCAGCGCGCGGCACTGGCATCGGGCTACTACACGGTGCGCCTGCGCGCCCTGGCGCTGGACCAGGCGACCGTCGCGCGCATCGGCACCGGCCTGGTCGGCCAGGCGCTGGCGCAGGCACAGGCGCGGGCGCCGGAACTGATCGAGGAGCAACGCTACGACGTGCTGGTCGGCAGCGTGGCCAGGCCGGCCATGCCCGTGTTCCACGCCCTGCCGCAGCATCGCAGCGTGGCCGGCGGCAGCACGCCGACGCTGACCATGCAGGCGACCAGCGCCGGCAGCCTGCCGTACACCATCTACTACGGCAACCTGCACAGCCAGACCAACCACAGCGACGGCGGCGGCGACGTGTCCACCTGCAAGGACGCGCAGGCCCCGCAGAGCGCCCCGTACGGCCCGGCCGACGCCTACCAGTACGCGATGAACCGCGGTCTGGACTTCCTGATGACGTCCGAGCACAACCACATGTACGACGGGTCGACCGGCACCAACAGCTCGGCCAGTCCCGCCACGGCGCACAACCTCTACCAGTCGGGCCTGCAGGCGGCGAGCACGTTCAACGCCGGGCATCCGAACTTCCTCGCCCTCTACGGCCTGGAATGGGGCGTCATCAGCAACGGCGGCCACCTCAACATCTTCAACGTCCCGAGCCTGCTGGAGTGGGAATACAACAGCGCCCACCAGCTGATCGGCGACGTATTCACCGCCAAGAGCGACTACGGTCCGCTCTACACGTTGATGAAGAACAACGGCTGGGTCGGCCAGTTCAACCATCCGGCCACCAGCGGCCAGTTCATCGTCAACGGCACCAACTTCGGCTACACCGCCGACGGCGACCAGGTGATGGTGCTGGCCGAGGTGCTCAACAGCTCGGCGTTCTCGCACAACACCACCGAGACCGAGACCAACCGCAGCACCTACGAGGCGGCGTTCAACACCATTCTGGAGCGCGGCTTCCATGTGGCGCCGAGCTCGGACCAGGACAACCACTGCGCCAACTGGGGCGCCAGCTTCACCAACCGCACCGGCGTGCTGTTGCCCAGCGGCAGCGCCTTGAACCTGTCGAACTTCCTCGATGCGCTGCGCGCGCGCCGCGTATTCGCCACCGAGGACAAGACCGCGCAGATCGTGCTCACCGCCAACGGCCACGTGATGGGCGAGCGCTTCAGCAATACCGGTCCGCTCACCTTGACCGTGAACTACGCCAGCAGCACCGGCCACTCCGCCCAGCGCGTGCAGGTGTTCGAGGGCGTGCCGGGCAGCAACGGCACGGTCAGCACGCTGTCGGAAACGGCCAGCACCACGGTGACACCCACCGCCGGCGATCACTTCTACTACGCCAGGATCACCCAGGACGACGGTCTGCGCCTGTGGTCGGCGCCGGTGTGGGTGACCGAGGGCGGCGGTTCCGCCGGCGACACCACGCCGCCCACGGTGAGCGCCAGCGAAAGCGGTACCAGCGGCACCATCACGCTGTCGGCCAGCGCCAGCGACAACGTGGGCGTGAGCAGGGTCGAGTTCTATGTGGACGGCGCACTCAAGGCGACCGACACCGCCTCGCCATACAGCGCCAGCCTCGACTCCACCACGCTGGCCGACGGCTCGCACAACCTGGTCGCCAGGGCGTATGACGCGGCCGGCAACGTGGGCACCAGCAGCACGGTGAGCTTCAGCGTGTCCAACGGCACCGGCGGCGGCACGACCGAACTGATCGGCAACGGCGGCTTCGAGAGCGGCGCCACGGTGTGGACGCAGACCGGCGGCGTGATCACCAGCGACACCAGTGAAGCGGCCCACGCCGGCAACTGGAAGGCCTGGCTCGACGGCTACGGCTCCAGCCACACCGATTACGTGCGCCAGAGCGTGACGATTCCCTCCACCGTCACCTCGGCCACGCTGAGCTTCTACCTGCACATCGATACCGCCGAATCGGGCAGCACCGCCTACGACACGCTCAAGGTGCAGGTGATCACCTCCACCGGCAAGTACATCACCCTCGCCACCTACTCCAACGTCAATGCCGCCAGCGGCTACGTGCTGCGCACGCTGGACCTGGGCGCGTACAAGGGGCAGACCGTGCAGGTGAATTTCTACGGCGTGGAAGATGGCTCGCTGCAGACCTCGTTCGTGGTCGACGACGTCAGCGTGAAGACGCAGTAAGCGACCCGGCGTGCGGGAGATCATGGAGCCTCCCGCACGTGCTTCAGCAGCGTTCGGCGCACTGCCGGCGGCGGTGGCGCCACCACAGCGCCGCGGCAATCGCGAGCAAGGCCCCGCCGATGATCCACAGGCTACCCTGGCCACGATGGATCCAGGTAGCCAGCCAGTCGCGGTTGTCCGCGCCCAGATAGCCCAGGTACACCCACAGCGGCACGCTGATCAGCGCGGCCAGGCCGTCGAGCAGCAGGAAGCGCCAGAACGACACCCGATGGGTGGCGCCGGCGGTGATGAACACCGCCGTGCGCATG
This sequence comes from Dyella sp. KRB-257, assembly GCF_049445995.1. Lineage (NCBI taxonomy): Bacteria > Pseudomonadati > Pseudomonadota > Gammaproteobacteria > Lysobacterales > Rhodanobacteraceae > Dyella > Dyella sp. KRB-257. The sequence continues at coordinate 95,594 of NZ_JBMSDZ010000008.1, forward strand.
CCGGGCAGGAAGCGCGCCACGAACATCATGCGGTTGCCGTAGCGCTCGAACTTCTGCTGCACCTTCGCGTAGCGCGCCGGCGGCAGCAGCCACGCGAACAGCGGCAGGCGCAGCAGCCGCGCGCCGAAATGGTGGCCGAGCAGGAACATCGACGCGTCGCCCAGCAACACGCCGACCATCGTCACGCCCACCATCGCGTGCACGTTGGCGTAGCCCAGCCCGGCGATCACGCCGCCGGCGACCAGGGTGATGTCCTCCGGCAGCGGCACGCCGGCACCGCACAGCAGCAGCGCGATGAACACCGACGCGTAGCCGTGCTCGGCGAAGATGCCGATCAGCCGCTCAAGCAGATCCATCGGCACGCCCTTGTCGATGCCGCATGCTCACTCCCGGATCACTCGGCCGCGGCCATCGGTGCGCGCTTGGCGGCCAGCAGTTCGCGCAGCTCGGTTTTCTCCGCATCGCTCAGCGCGCCTTCACGGCTCTTGGCCACCAGCGCGTCGCGGCGCTGCGCCACCGCCTGCTGCTCCATCCGCGCCAGCGCCTCGAAGAACTCCACCCGCTGCGTCTCCGGCTCGCCCACGGCGGAGGCCGCCATCAGCTTCTGCAGCGCCGGATATTCCGGGCGTTCGGCGTAGTGTTCCACCAGCGAGGCCGGGTGGATGCCGGGGCGCGAGCGGACCAGGTCGATCAGTTCGGCGAGCAGCCCGACGCCGGGCTTGTCCAGTCGCAGGAAACCATAAGGGCGTTCCACCTGGTCGGCCAGGCCGGGCTGCGCCAGCAGCAATGCGATTGCACTGCGCACCAGCGAGCGCTGCACCGCCACCGGCCGCTGTACGGCGCGCTGCGCGGCCGCTGTCTCGAAGGTGGCGCGCGCGCCGCTGCGCTTCTCCAGCTCCTGCGCCATCAGGTCGCGGAAGGCGCCGTCGGGGAGCTTGGCGATCAGCGGGCGGGCCCGCTCGGCCAGCCGCGCGCGGCCGTCGAGGCTGCTCATGTTGACGTCGTGCGAGAGCTCGTTGAAGAAGTAGTCCGACAGCGGCATCGCTTCCTCGATGCGCTTCTCGAAGCCGTCCCTGCCTTCCTTGCGCACCAGCGAATCGGGATCCTCGCCGTCGGGCAGGAACAGGAAATACGCCTGGCGCCCGTCGCGCAGCCGCGGCAGCGCCGACTCCAGCGCCTTCCACGCCGCGGCGCGGCCGGCGCGGTCGCCGTCGAAGCAGAACACCACGTCCGGTGCGGCGCGGAACAGCACCTCGGTGTGCTCCGGCGTGGTCGCCGTGCCCAGCGTGGCCACCGCGATTGGCAGGCCGGCCTGGTGCAGGGCGATCACGTCCATGTAGCCCTCGACCACCACGATGCGCCCGAGCTTGCTGTTGGCCTGCTTCACCTGCCACAGCGCGAACAGCTCGCGGCCCTTGTGGAACAGCGGTGTCTCGGGCGAATTCAGATATTTCGGGCCGTCACTTTTGCGCGCGTCCGGCGCGCGGGAATCAAGAGCCGGCGATCCATCGCCGGACCTTTCAAGGATTCTTCCGCCGAAGGCAATCACTCTTCCGCGACGGTCGAGGATCGGGAACATCAGCCGCTCGCGGAAGCGGTCGTACTTGCTGCCGCGCTCGTTGCTGGCGACCATGCCCGCTTCGTCGAGCAGCTGCAGGCGCTTGTCGCTGGTGCCCAGCGCCTTGATCACGCCATCGAAACCGGCCGGCGCCCAGCCGAGGCGGAAGCGCGCGATGGTGTCGGCGTCGAGCCCGCGCTTGGTGCAGTACGCCTGCGCGTCGGGGCTCTTCGACAGCTGCTGCTGGTACCAGCTGGCGGAGGCGTCGAGCAGGGCGTAGAGGTCGGTCTTGTCCTCGCGCGGGCGCTCGTCGCGGCCGCCCTCGCGTGGCACCGTGAGGCCGACCGACTGCGCCAGTTCCTCCACCGCGTCGGGGAACTCCAGTCGCTCGTACTCCATCAGGAACTTCACCGCGCTGCCGTGCACGCCGCAGCCGAAGCAGTGATAGAACTGCTTGGCCGGGCTGACGAAAAACGACGGCGAACGTTCGTCGTGGAACGGGCAGCAGGCGGTCCACTCGCGCCCGGCCTTCTTCAACGGCACGCGCCGCTCGATCACGTCGACGATGTCGACGCGGGCGAGCAGTTCATCGATGAAGTTGTCTGGGATGCGGCCGCGCATGGGCCGTCTAGTCTAGCCGGTGGGCGAGCGGCTTTCGCCTTGCCCGATGGCCACGGCCGCCATCCCGGGCGGCGGCTTCCGGCGGAGACGGAAAAGGCGCCTTGCGGCGCCTTTTTCCGGATCGCGGGCTGCGACGGTCAGAGGATGTGGAATACGCCGATCACGGCGAGCAGGGCGATCAGGAACAGGATCGCGAAGATCGCGAACAGCACCTTGGCGATGGTGGCGGCGGCGCCGGACACGGCGCGGAAACCGAGCAGGCCGGTAACCAGCGAGATGATGGCGAAAATGATGGCCCACTTGAGCATGTGACACTCCCTGGATTGGTGGCCGCCCGGGGCGGCACGGAATCAACGAGCGTCGTTGTACGGGGCCGGCCGTGAAGCCCGTGCATCAGAAGGATGCACGGGCGGTTGCCGATGATCGCCTCAACCGGCCAGGCGCGCCTTGATGCGGGCCGAGGCCACGCCCATGTCGGCGCGGCCGGCGGCTTTCGCCTTCACCATGCCGACCACCTTGCCCATGTCGCGGGCCGAGCTGGCGCCGGTCTCGGCGATGGCGGCCTCGATCAGCGCGTCCAGCTCGGCCTCGGACAGCTTGGCCGGCAGGTAGGTCTCGATCACGGTGATCTCGGCGCGCTCGACCTCGGCCAGGTCCTCGCGGCCGGCGGCGACGTACTGGCTGATCGAGTCCTTGCGCTGCTTGAGCATCTTTTCCAGCACCGCCAGCACCTGGACGTCATCGAGCTCCACGCGCTCGTCCACTTCGCGCTGCTTGATCGCGGCGAGCATCAGCCGGATCACCCCGAGCCTGTGCTTGTCGCCGCCGCGCATGGCGGTCTTCATGTCTTCGGTGAGCTGCAGTTTGGTCGACATGGCGGTGGGCTCCGTGGTGCGGCGATGGGAAGGGCACAAACGCACAAGGCCGGCGCTGCGCGGGCAGCGTCGGCCAGTGTTCGAAGCGTAGTGCAGTGGCGGCGGATGAACGCGCCAGCTGCCGAGGGAACGTGATCGACGCGGGGCGTCGCGATCCGGGCGTCCGCTCGTGGGCGGACGCGCCTGACTCAGTACAGCCGGGTGCGGCGCGTGGTGTCGCGCGACAGACGGCGCAGGTGACGCTTCACCGCGGCGGCGCGCTTGCGCTTGCGCTCCTGGGTCGGCTTTTCATAGAACTCGCGCTTGCGGGTTTCGGCAAGCACACCGGCCTTCTCGCAGGTACGCTTGAAACGGCGCAGAGCAAGCTCGAACGGCTCGTTCTCGCGAACTTTAACGTTGGGCATGGAATCTCCGAGTGGTAATCTGCCCATCTGATCGGGCGAGCCGCGAAGTATAACGTGGGTACCACAGAATTTTCAAAGGTGGCCGCGGCAACCGCCGTCACCGGCCCGGTGCTCGGCATCGAGACCTCCTGCGACGAGACCGGCGTGGCCCTGCTGCGCTGGCAGCCGGACGCGCCCGGCGAGGGCCTGCTGGCCCACACCCTGTACAGCCAGATCAAGCTGCACGCGGACTACGGCGGCGTGGTGCCGGAGCTGGCCAGCCGCGACCACGTGCGCAAATTGCTGCCGCTGGTGCGCGAGACCCTGGCCGCGGCGGGACTGACCCCGCAGGATCTGGGCGGGGTGGCCTACACCGCCGGTCCCGGCCTGGCCGGCGCCCTGCTGGTGGGCGCCTCGGCCGCGCGGGCGATGGCCTGGGCGCTGGGCGTGCCGGCGATCGGCGTGCACCACATGGAGGGCCACCTGCTGGCCCCGCTGCTGGAAGCCGACCCGCCGAAGCCGCCGTTCGTGGCGCTGCTGGTGTCCGGCGGCCACTCGATGCTGGTGGAAGTGGCGGCGATCGGCGACTACCGCATCCTCGGCGACACCCTGGACGACGCCGCCGGCGAAGCCTTCGACAAGACCGCCAAGCTGATGGGCCTGCCGTATCCGGGCGGCCCGGCGCTGGCGGCGCTGGCCGGGCAGGGCAGACCGGGCGCGTTCCGCTTCTCCCGCCCGATGACCGATCGCCCCGGGCTGGATTTCAGCTTCTCCGGCCTGAAGACCCAGGTGCTGCTGGCCTGGCAGGGCAGCGACCGGAGCGAGCCCACCCGCGCCGACATCGCCCGCGCGTTCGAGGAGGCGATCGTCGACACGCTGGTGATCAAGTGCCGGCGTGCGCTGCAGGCCAGCGACGCCACGCGGCTGGTGATCGCCGGCGGCGTGGGCGCCAATCATCGCCTGCGCGACGAGCTGGCCGCGGCGGGCGACAAGGATGGTTTCCGCACCTATTTTCCGCGCCTGGCGTTCTGCACCGACAACGGCGCGATGATCGCGCTGGCCGGCGCGATCCGGCTGGCCCACGGCCAGCACCAGAACGCCACCGTGCAGGTATTCCCGCGCTGGGACCTGGAAAGCCTGCCGCCTGCGGCGTGATTCGGGATTCGGGATTCGGGATTCGGGATTCGGCCGGTGGGCATCGGAAGCCCCTGCATTCCCCGTAAGCCGGCCATTGCTTTTACGATTCCCCATTCCCTAATCCCGATTCCCGGCTCCCCATGGATATCGTCTTTATCGAAGACCTGCGCATCGACACCGTCATCGGCATCTACGACTGGGAGCGGCGGGTGCGCCAGACGCTGTCGTTCGACATCGAGATGGCGTTCGACAACACGCGTCCCGCGGCCACCGACGACATCGCCGACACGCTCAACTACAAGGACGTGTCCAAGCGGCTGATCGCCTACGTGGACAAGTCCAGCTTCGGCCTGGTGGAAACCCTGGCCGAACGCTGCGCGGCGATCATCCGCGAGGAGTTCGGGGTGAGCTGGGTGCGGCTGAAACTGTCCAAGCCCGGCGCGGTGCGCGGGGCGAAGGCGGTCGGCGTGCGGATCGAGCGGGGCATCCGGCCGCAGTAGGGCGGCCTGTTACCATTCGTTGCTGCCGCGCACGCTGAGGCCGAGCCTCCTCGTGCGCCTGCCCGCGACTGCCGCTGCGCCATGCGCCCCTGGGCCCCGGCGCGGCCTGCACGAGGAGACCTTTCGTTTTGGATGCCCTGCCCGACTGGGTCCACACACCCGCGATGCATACCGCCATGGCCGCCGCCGCGCTGCTGCTGGTGGCATGGCTGGCCGGCCTGCTGGCACGGCTGATCCTGTTCCGCATGGTGCGCACGATGGTCGTGCGCACCGCATGGAAATGGGACGACGAGCTTTTCCGCCACGGCGTGTTCCGCTGGGTGGCACGGCTGGTGCCCACGGTGGTGGTGCAGTTCGGCATATCGCTGGTGCCGGACCTGCCGCCGGGGGTGGCGCGGCTCGTGGGCAACCTGGCGCTGGGCCTGATGGTGCTGTTCCTGGTGCTGGCGCTGAGCGCCGTGCTGTCGGCAATGGAAACCATGTACCGGGCCACGCCGGGCAGCGCGCAGCGGCCGATCAAGGGCGTGATCCAGCTCGGCAAGCTGCTGCTGTTCATCGTCGGCGCGCTGGTGATCATCGGCGCGGTCACCGACAAGAAGATCGGCCTGCTGCTGTCCGGCCTGGGCGCGATGTCGGCGGTGCTGATCCTGGTGTTCAAGGACACCATCCTGGGCTTCGTCGCCGGCATCCAGCTCGCCTCCAACGACATGCTGCGGGTGGGCGACTGGATCACCATGCCCGGCGCGGGCGCCGACGGCGACGTCATCGACATCACGCTGTACACGGTGAAGGTGCGCAACTTCGACCGCACCATCGTCACCATTCCCACCTGGAAGCTGATCTCCGAGAGCTACCAGAACTGGCGCGGCATGGCCGAGTCGGGCGGGCGGCGGATCAAGCGCGCGCTGCTGGTCGACGCGGCCACCGTGCATTTTCTCGACGCCGGGAAGCTGGAGCGGCTGGGCCGCTTCCGCCTGCTGCGCGAGTACCTGGGCGCCAAGCACACCGAGCTGGCCGAGTGGAACCGCAGCCTGGGCGAGGCCGGCGAGCAGGCGGTGAACCGGCGCCGGCTGACCAACCTCGGCACGTTCCGCGCCTACGTCAGCGCGTACCTGGCCGGGCACCCGCACATCCATCACCAGATGACCTGCATGGTGCGCCAGCTGGAAAGCCACGCGCAGGGCATTCCGCTGGAGCTCTACTGCTTCACCAACACCACCGACTGGGCCGCCTACGAAGGCATCCAGAGCGACATTTTCGACCACCTCTACGCACTGCTGCCGGAGTTCGGCCTGGCGCTGTACCAGCCGCCGAGCGGAAACGACCTGCGCGTGGGGCTGGGCGCCGCGCTGCGGGGCGGCGAGCATCCGCTACCCGCCCTCGCCCGGGACTGATCCATGGCCCGTGTCTACCTGAGCCTCGGCTCCAACGTCGAGCCGCGGCGTCATCTGAGCGCGGCGCTGGACGAGCTGCGCGCGCGCTTCGGCGCGCTGGCGGTGTCGCCGGCGTACCGCACCAAGGCAGTGGGCTTCGACGGCGCGGACTTCGTCAATCTCGCGGTCGGCCTGGACACCGACCTGTCGCCGCAGGACCTCAACGACTGGCTGCACGCGCTGGAAGATCGCCACGGCCGCCGCCGTGACGTGCCGCGCTTCTCCGACCGCACGCTGGACCTGGACATCGTGTTCTACGACGCGCTGGTCACCGAGGGCCCGAGCCACCTGCAGATTCCGCGCGACGAGCTCAGGCACGCGTTCGTGCTGCGGCCCATCGCCGACATCGCGCCGCAGTTCGCCCATCCGGTGACCGGTCGCACCATGGCCGAGCTGTGGGCGGCGTTTCCGGCCGAGACCGAGCCGATGACGATCGAGTCGTGGCCGGAGCCGTCCGCCGGCTGATCTTCCCTGCACCCCCGGCCTGCGCCACCATGACCGCGCCAACCGGGGAGGGGAATCCATGGGCATCTACGCCGCAGCGCTGTATCGCTATGCAGAGGGAGGCGAGGCCGGCAACGGTTTCCCGCCGGCGCTGCTGGAACAGGCGTTCCGCCCCAAGGGCTGAGCGTCACACCGACAGCGTGCGGCCGCCGTCGACGCGGATCACCTGGCCAGTGACGAAGGGCGCGTCGCGCAGCAGCCACAGTACGGCGCTGGCGACGTCCTCCGGGGTGCCGGCGCGCTTGAGCGGGGTGCGTTCGAGCATCGCCTGCTGGTCGTCGTAGGCCTTGCCCTCGCTGGGCCACATCACCGCGCCGGGCGCCACCGCGTTGACCCGCACCTGGGGGCCGAGATCCAGCGCCAGCGCGCGGGTCATCGCCAGCAGGGCGGCCTTGGCCATGCAGTAGATCGGATGGTTGGCCAGCGGCCGCTCGGCGTAGATGTCCACCAGGTTCACGATCGCTCCGCCGGCCTGTCGCAGCGCCGGCGTGGCCGCCTGCGCGAGGAAGAACGGCGCCTGTGCGTTGGAGGCGAACAGCTCGTCCCACTGCGCGGGCGTGGCGCTGTCCACCGGCGTGGAATAGAACGCCGAGGCGTTGTTGACCAAGGCATCGAGCCGGCCGAAACGGGCCAGCACGTTGCCCACCAGTACCGGCAGCGCGTCGAGTTCGGCCAGCTCGCCGTGCACCAGCGTCGTGCTGTCCGCGCGCTGTTGCTCCAGCTCCTCGGCGAGGGTCCGGGCGGCGTCGGCCGAGTGGCGGTAGTGCAGGGCCAGGTCGTAACCGGCGGCGTGCAGGGTGCGGGCGATCACCGCACCCACGCGGCGGCCGGCGCCGGTGATCAGGGCGACGGGACGCGGATGCGGCGGGCTCATGGGCGGTTCCGAAGGGGGGGGATGACAACGCAGCTTGCCGCAACATCGATGACAGGTCATCGGGGGGCGGCGGTGACGAGCGCCTCAATCGGGTGATGGCGGCGTCTTGCGCTTGCGCGCGGCCTTGCGTTCGCCGGCCTCGTTGACCGCCTTCGCCACGCCGCGGACGGTCTTGGCCACCGCCTTGTCGATGGCCGCGCCGGCCGCCTTGCGCGCGGCGCGGACCGGGCTTTTCGCCGGCGCGGCCGGCGGGGTGTCCGCCTCGTCCATGGCCTCGCTGCTGAAGAGGTCGATGGCCGTGGCGGCGACCTGCCCGGTGTCGTAGTACGCATACGCCCCCACGCCCAGCGCACCGACCACCGGCAGCCAGCGCGCCAGCCCCTTGCCGGCGGCACGCTGGCCGATCTTCACGCCGACCTGCCTGGCGATGCGCTCCACCACCGCGTAGGACACGCGCCGGAACAGCAGCCGGTCGCCCATCCGCACCACCAGGTCGCGGAACGCCTGCGCCGCGGTGTGGCGGAACAGGCACCACAGCATCTGTTCGCGCCCCAGCGTGGCCTGCTTGCCGTAGGCGGCGGCAATGTCGCTGACCATCTGCGCCTGGATGCGCCAGATCGCGATCAGCTCCGGCAGCACGGTGAGCCAGCCCAGCGGGCCCGGCGGCAGCGCCAGCGATCCGGCCGTCAGCGCCGCGCGCTGCGCCGCGCGCTGGCCGAGCTGGCGCGCCTCGGCATGCGGGTCGGCGCTGCTGCCCAGCCTGCTCGGCGGGATATGGCTGACGAAATCGAGGATCGCCTGGGTGACCCGGCTGTGGTCCTCCGGCGCGATCACCGCCGGTACCTGGGTGCTGCCGGCCGTGGCGGAAGACGTCTTGCGCGAAGTAGGCATGGGCTCGAACCGGTGCGGGGAGGCACCCGAGTCTAGGAGCGTGGGCCGTAGAAATCATTCGGGCTGCAAAGCCCTCCGCGCGGTCCATTTTTTCCGTCGCTTTTTGGCCCATGGAACCACCATGGGCCGGCAAACCGCCGAAAAACTGTCCTCGCACAGAGGACTTTGACCAGCTTCGCTGTTGTAAAACTCTTCGCCGCGAACGTTTCTACGGCCCACGCTCCTAGGCGCCAGGCGTGAAAGCCGCCTCAAGGGCGTGCAGTCGGCCATGGCTCATGCGCGGCCGTGACTTCTGGCCTACGACGCCGACCGGGTGTTTTAGTAATGTTATAACATATCTATCACGGCGCCTCGCCGCCTCCACGCACCCGGATTACCCGATGAAGCCAAACCTGCTCGCCGCCAGTCTCGCGCTGGCCTTCGTGGCCATGCCGACGCTTGCCGCCACCCACGTGCCGGGCGATGCCGGTGCCGCGCAGCAGGCCAGGCCGGTCAAGGACCTGGGCGCGGTTTCGGTGTCCGCGGCGCTCGACCAGGCGCGCAACGCGTTGTCACCCGACACCGGTTCCAGCCAGTACGTGATCGACCGCAAGGCCATCGCGCAGCTGCCGCTGGGTGACGCCACGCCGGTGAACCAGGTGCTGCTGCAGGCGCCGGGCGTGGTGCAGGATTCCTACGGCGGCCTGCACGTGCGCGGCGACCACGCCAACCTGCAGTACCGCATCAACGGGGTGATCATTCCCGAGTCGATCTCCGGCTTCGGCCAGACGCTGGACACGCGCACCATCCACACCATCAAGCTGCTCGACGGCGCGCTGCCGGCGCAGTACGGCCTGCGTACCGCGGCCGTGGTGGACATCACCACCCGCAACGGCCACGAGCTCGGCCACGGCGGCAGCGTGGGCATCACCGGCGGCTCGTTCGGCACGCTCAACCCGAATGCCTCGATCTGGGGCAGCACCGATCGCTGGAGCTGGTTCCTCACCGCCAACTACCTGGAGAACGACGTCGGCGTGGAGAACCCCACGGCCAGCCGCCAGCCGATCCACGACCACACCAACCAGGTCAAGGCATTCGGCGACATCTCCTACCTGATCGACAACGACACGCGCCTGAGCTTCCTGTTCGGCGCTGCCAACAGCCGCTTCCAGATTCCCGACAATCCCGGCCAGCAGCCCAGCTTCGGCTATCTGGACACGGTGGACTTCAACTCGGCCCTGCTCGACGAGCGCCAGCGCGAGACCACCCGCTTCGGCGTGCTGTCGCTGCAGGGCAAGGCCGGATCGACGGACTACCAGGTGTCGCTGGGCCAGCGCTATTCCAGCCTGAACTTCATGCCGGATCCGATCGGCGACCTGATGTTCAACGGCGTCGCCTCGACCATCGATCGCAGCAACCGCGCCAGCACGCTGCAGGCCGACTTCGCCACGCCGCTGGGCGATCGCCACACCCTGCGCTACGGCGTCTACGGCAGCTTCGAGCGCGCGCCCAGCAGCAACGACGCGTACGTATTCCCGGCCAACGCCGACGGCAGCCAGGCCAGCACCACGCCGATCCGCATCCTCGACGGCAACCGGCTCACCGCGAAAACCTGGTCGGCCTACGTGCAGGACGAGTGGAGCATCGGCGACAAGCTCACCGTGAACTACGGCCTGCGCGGCGACCAGTACCAGGCGTTCCGCACCGAGAGCCAGCTCAGCCCGCGTCTGGGTGCGGTGTACCAGGCCACCGACTCCACCGTGCTGCACGCCGGCTACTCGCGCTACTTCACGCCGCCGGCGACCGAGGCGATCACCACCTCCAACATCGCCAGGTTCGACGGCACCACCAACGCGCTGCCGGACAACGGCAACAACACGCCGCTGGCCGAGCGCAGCGACTACTTCGACGCGGGCGTCTCGCAGAACGTGGGGCCGCACCTCACGCTGGGCCTGGACGCCTATTACCGCAAGGTGCAGCGCCTGCAGGACGAGGGCCAGTTTGGTGCCGCGCTGGTGTACTCCACCTTCAACTACGCCCGCGGCCGGATCAAGGGCGTGGAGTTCACCGCCAACTACGCCAACGGTCCGCTCAGCGCCTACTTCAATCTCTCGGCCAGCCGGGCGATCGGCAACCGGGTGATCACCAGCCAGTACAACTTCGCGGCGGACGACCTGGCCTACGTGGCCAACCATTGGATCTTCCTCGACCACGACCAGGCGTATTCCTCGTCCGGCGGCATCAGCTACGCGCTCGACGAGGGCACCCGCATGGGCGCCGACTACCTGTTCGGCAGCGGCCTGCGCAAGGACGGCAGCGTGCCGAACGGCGCCTCGCTGCCGGCGTACTTCCAGCTCAACCTGAGCCTGTCGCACGACTTCCAGTTCGACAGCACCGGCACGCTGCACACGCAGCTGGCGCTGATCAATGCACTCGATCGCACGTACCAGATCCGCGACGGCAGCGGCATCGGCGTAGGCGCACCGCAGTTCGGCCCGCGCCGCGGCGTGTACCTCACCGTGCAGAAGGATTTCTGATCCCCCGGGTTGCCGCGTCACGACCACTGGCTCCTCCCCCCCGGCCGTCGTGACGTGGGCAAGCACCTTGGCGGCATCCGGACGCGCGACCGCCACATGCGTGCCGCCATCCGGTCAGCCAAGGCGCACGGCGCCGCCCGCACGAGCCGCTATCCTTGCGCGCGTTCTCCCCGAGCAACGAGCGCATGCACAACCGACTCCCCGAACCGTCCGCCGACGAACGCGCGCACTCCGAGCGCCTGCTCGCCCAACTGCGCGAGCAGATCGCCGCGCACGGGCCGATGCCGTTCGCGCAGTACATGGAGCGCTGCCTCTACACGCCCGGGCTGGGCTACTACAGCGCCGGCGCGACCAAATTCGGCGAAGCCGGCGATTTCATTACCGCGCCCGAACTCGGCGAGCTGTTCGCGCGCTGCGTGGTGCACGCGGTGCGAGGAACACTCGCGCAGTTGGGTGATGCGGCCGGGTTCCTCGAACTCGGTGCCGGCAGCGGCGCCTTCGCTGAAGCCGCGCTGCGCGCCATGCACGAGGCGGGCACGCTGCCGCACCGCTACGCCATCCTCGAACCCAGCGCCGACCTGCGCGAACGCCAGCGCAGCCGCCTGACCGCCACGCTCCCGCCCGACGTCGCCGCGCGCGCGCATTGGCTCGACCGGCCACCGACGGATCCATGGCGGGGCGTGCTGTTCGCCAATGAGGTGATCGATGCGCTGCCCGCCACCCGCTTCGCGATCCGCTATGGCGAGGTGTGGGAGGAGTGCGTGGGCCTGGGCGACGACGGCCGCCTGGTGCGCGAGGATCGCCCGGCCGACGCCGCCCTGGTCAACGCCGTGCGCCAGCTCGAACGCGAGCTGGGCGCGCCGTTCGACGACGGCTACCGCTCCGAGCTGCTGCCGCAGCTGGCCGCCTGGCTGCAGGCGATCGCCGGCACGCTGGAGGCCGGGCTGATGCTGTTCGTCGACTACGGCTACACCCGCCGCGAGTTCTATCTGCCCGAGCGCCGCGACGGCACGCTGATGGCGCACTACCGCCACCGCAGCCACGCCGATCCGCTGTACCTGCCCGGGCTCAACGACCTCACCGCCTCGGTCGATTTCAGCGCGCTGGCCGAGGCCGGCACGCGCGCCGGCTTTGCCCTCGCCAACTACCTGCCGCAGTCCGCGTTCCTGCTTGGCGCCGGCCTGCCGCAGGCGTTCGAGGCGGCCTACGCGAGCGCGCCGGACGAGGCGGCGCGTTATCGCCTCGCCCAGCAGGTGAAGCGGCTCACCCTGCCCGAGCAGATGGGCGAGCGCTTCCAGGCCATGCTGTTCGCCCGCGGCCTGGACCCGCTGCCGCTGCCGGCCGATCTCACCGACGGCGGCCACGCCGCGCGCCTGTGATCGCCGCACCTCATCGCCTGTACTTCCATCGCACCTGGGTGGCGCTGGGCGCGCTGCTGATGGCGTGGACGCTGCTGCTGGCCGCTGCCGGCGCCGGTTCGGCGGGGCTGACCGGCGTGGCGTCCTCCGGCCGGCGCGCCAGCTCGCCGTGCTTGAACAGGTTCGCGGCCACCTGGTAGTAGGCGATCGCCTCGTCGACCAGGCCTTGGTCCACCGGCGTGTGCGGCGCGGCGTCGCCCGTGGCGAAGTTGGGGATCAGCTGCTCCATCTTGCGGCCCGGCTCCAGCGCGGTGAGCACGTTGTGGCGCAGGTAGCCGAGCTTCTCGTAGGTGGCCGGGAACGCGCGCTCGCGGCCGGGTTCGAGCTGGAACACGTCGTAGCCGAAGAAGCGGCTGCGGTAGCTGAAGTGCAGCAGGCCGAGCAGGGTCGGCGGGATGTCGATCTGCGCGGTGAGGCGCTCGACCTTGCGCGGCGCGATGTGCACCGGCGCGTAGATCCACAGCGGGATGTGGTAGCGGTTGATCGGGATGCTCGACTTGCCCGCGCTGGACGCATCGTGGTCGGCGGTGATCACGAACACGGTGTCGTTGAAGTACGGCTTGCCCTTCGCGCGCCTGAGGAAGTCGCCGATCGCCCAGTCGGTGTACGCCACCGCGCCGGCACGCGAGCCCTGCGGGAACTTCACCCGCCCGTCCGGGAAGGTGTACGGGCGATGGTTGGAGGTGGTCATGATGTGCAGGAAGAACGGCTTGCCCCGTGCATGCACCCGGTCCATCTGCGCCAGCGCCATGGTGAACAGGTCCTCGTCGGACACGCCCCACACGTTCTCGTGGTGGATGGTGGCGTCCGGGGGGAAGTCCTTGCGGTCCACCGCCCGGTAGCCGTTGTGGCTGAAGAAGTAGTTCATGTTGTCGAAGTAGCCGAAGCCGCCGTAGACGAACTCCGACACATAGCCGCGATCGTTGAAGATGTCCGCCAGCGAGAACAGGTTCTCGTTGTTCTGCATCTTGATCACCGAGTCGCCCGGCGTCGGCGGCACCGACAGCGACAGCGCCTCGAGCCCGCGCACGGTGCGCGTGCCGTTGGCGTAGACGTTCTTGAAGAACAGGCTGCGGTCGGACAGCGCGTCCAGCTGCGGCGTGAGTTTTTCCTTGTTGCCGAACACGCCCAGGTAGTCGGCCGAGAGGCTCTCCACGCTGATCAGCACCACGTTGAGGTGCTGCTCCGGGCCGGGATTGCGGATGGCGCGGGTGAGGTCGTGCGGGTTGTCGCTGAGGTAGCTCGCCTCGGGCGTCTTCAACAGCTCGCGCACCCGCGTGTACGCCTCGATTTCCGGCAGGGTGCGGTAGAACCTGGCGTAGTCCAGGTGGCTGGAGCGGAACGCGGCGAAGAACTGGAAGATGCCGTTGCCGGCCAGTTCGTTGACGTAGTTGTTCGATGTGCGGTCCTTCATGTCGGCGGTGATGCCGGCGGTCACCGCCACGCTCAGCACCAGCCACACCGCGGCCAGCACGCTGCGCTGGGCGAAGCGGGTGCCGGCATCGCGCCGGTACACGCGCCGGCGCGTGGCCCACAGCACGATCGCCGCCACCGCCGCCAGCAGCGCCAGCCAGGTGCCGATCGGATACGACTCGCGGATGTTGCCGATCACCTCGGTGGTGTAGACCAGGTAGTCCACCGCGATGAAGTTGAAGCGCACGCCGAACTCCTGCCAGAACACCAGCTCCGACGCCGCCACGAACAGCAGTCCGAACAGCAGCGCCAGGCACAGCCCGTACAGGTAGCCGCGGCCGCTGCGGCGGTTGTACGCCAGTGCGGGCAGCGGCAGCAGGTAGATCGCCACGATCGCCAGCGGCCACACCTCGTGCAGGCTGGCCTTCCAGATCAGGTGCAGCACGCCCCAGCCCAGCCCGAAGCCGGCCAGCAGCACGCCGATCCACGCCAGCCAGCGGCCGGGACCGCGCACCGCCGGTCGGTCGGTGGGTACGATCCACAGGAACAGCAGCAGCGGCCAGGCGACGTAGACGAAGGCGAGCAGGTCCGACACCGCGCCGATGCCGAACGCGTACAGGTAGTTCAGCGGGTTGGGCGACACGCCGCTGCCGGTCATCACCAGCAGGGCGATGCGGGTGGCCACGCCGATCAGCAGATAGCTGGCGGCCAGCCAGCCGAGGGGGCGCAGCCGCTGGCGCAGCGGCGAGGGCAAATGGAAGCTCAGGGACACGGACGACTCCGGCAGATCGGGGCGGCGCGGCCGGGGGGCGGCGGCGCGCTAAAAACTAGATGCTAGCGAATTTCACCGCGGCAATCGCCTTGACGCGGGCCGCCTTCATCGCGGCACCGACCGCCGGGCCCTGCAGTCCGCCGACGATGAACGGTGCGGCCTGCACCGCCGCGGCCGCGGCGCAGGCGCGGCGCAGGTAGTCGCCCGGCGGGTAGTCGTCGCTGGCGTGGCCCAGCCGGCCGCGCTTGTCGGCCCAGCAGGCGGCCAGGAACGTCTCCAGCCGCGCCGGCCGGCGCAGCGCGTCCAGCGCGGTGAGCAGCTTGAGCACGGTGGCCGGCTTGAGCTCCAGCGCGCGGTGCGCGTTAAGGTGCTCGCGGCACACCAGTTCGGCCAGCGTCGCGTGTTCGGTGGGCACCTTCAGCCGTGCCGACAGCGCCCGTACGCGCGGCACGCCGGCGTGCTCGTGGCCGATGTGGCGCGGCAACGCGCCGGCCGGCGTCAGCGCCTTGCCGAGGTCGTGGCACAGCGCGCAGTAACCCACCAGGTCGTCGCCCGGCGCGATCGCGGCGGCCGCGTCCAGCACCAGCTCCATGTGGATGCCGGTGTCGATCTCGGGATGGAACTCGGCGCGCTGCGGCACGCCGTACAGCGCGTCGAGCTCGGGAAACAGCACCGCCAGCGCACTGCTGTCGCGCAGCACGCGCAGGAACGCCGACGGCTGCGCCTCGGCCAGCGCCTTGCGCGTTTCGGCCCACACGCGCTCGGGCACCAGGTGGTCCACCTCGCCGTCGGCGACCATCCGCTGCATCAGCGCCATCGTCTCCGGCGCCACCGTGAAGCCCAGCGGCGCGAAGCGCGCGGCGAAACGGGCCACGCGCAGCAGGCGCACCGGATCCTCGACGAACGCCGGCGACACGTGGCGCAGTACGCGGGCTTCGAGATCGCGCACGCCGCCGTAGGGATCGACCAGCACGCCGGTCTCGTCCTGCGCGATGGCATTGATGGTGAGGTCGCGCCGCGCCAGATCCTCCTCCAGCGTCACCGACGGATCGGCGTGGAAGGCGAAGCCGTGGTAGCCGCGGCCGGTCTTGCGCTCGGTGCGCGCCAGCGCGTATTCCTCGCCGGTCCGCGGATGCAGGAACACCGGGAAATCCTTGCCCACCGGGCGATAGCCCAGCGCCAGCAGCTCGTCCGGGCGCGCGCCGACCACCACGTGGTCGCGGTCGACCACGGGACGACCGAGCAGATGATCGCGGACGGCGCCGCCGACGAGGTAGCTGGTGTGCATCCGCGTATTCTGCCACGCGCGTCTTCACCTCTCGCCGCAGCAGGCGCGGCGCGTGGGAGTTATGCTCGAACGGGTCCGTCGTTGCCATCGGGATTCCCGCGATGATCCATCCGCTCCGTTCCACCCTTGCCTTCATGCTGCTCGCCGCCGCCTGCGCCGGTACCGCCGCGACCCACGCGCCCGATCCGGCCCGCACCCGCGCCTACATCGACCACGCGTGGAGCACGCTAACCCGCGCCACCGACGACTGCGCCTCGCTGGTCGATCCCAAGCTGACCACCGAGCCGGTGCTCTACCTGCCGGCCGACGTGCCGATGCCGACCGCGCTCGCCGCCACCCAGCAGCGCTGCAAGGTGGACGTGCGCAGGCTGCCGCAGCCGGTCACCGCGCTCGGCCAGGTCGATGCGCGCACGCTGCCGGTGCAGGGCCTGCTGTACCTGCCGCATCCGTACGTGGTGCCCGGCGGCATGTTCAACGAGATGTACGGCTGGGACAGCTATTTCATCGTGCTCGGCCTCGTCGCGGACCACCGCGAAGACCTGGCGCGCGGCATGGTGGAGAACTTCCTCTACGAGATCGACCACTACGGCGGCGTGCTCAACGCCAACCGCACCTACTATCTGAGCCGCTCGCAGCCGCCCTTCCTCACCGCGATGATGCGCGCGGTGCTCGACGATCCGGCCAGCTTCCCCGATGCGGGCGCAGCTGCGGCGTGGCTGCGCAAGGCCTATCCGCTGGCGGTGAAGGACCACGCGATCTGGCTGAGCCGGCCGCATCGCGCCGGCGATACCGGCCTGGCCCGCTACATGGATCTCGGTGCCGGCCCGGTGCTGGAGCATCGCAACGCCGATTACCTCAAGGGCGTGATCCGCTATCTGCTCAAGCACCCGGCGAAGAACCGCGGCTACCTGGTGAAGGCCAGCGAGCATCCCGATGCGGCCGAGGCCGCACGGCTGAAGACCACCAGCTGCGACCTGGCCGCGTCGCCCATCTGCGCCGCGGCCTGGGCCGACGGTTACCGGCTCAGCGCCGACTATTACGCCGGCGACCGCGCCATGCGCGAATCCGGCTTCGACACTAACTTCCACTTCGGCCCCTACGGCGCCGCCACCCACCACTACGCCGCGGTGGGCCTGAACAGCCTGCTGTACCGCTACGAGCGCGACCTGCACGACTTCGCCCTGCAACTGGGCAAGCCGGACGAGGCGGCGCACTGGGCGAAGCTGGCCGCGGCGCGCAAGGCCGCCATCAACCACTACCTGTGGCGGGCCGACCGCGGCCTGTTCATGGACTACGACACCACCACCGGCCAGCCTTCCGACGATCCCTACCTCACCACCTTCTATCCGCTGTGGGCGGGCCTGGCGACGCCCGCCCAGGCGAAATCCGTGCGCGACCACCTGGCGTTGTTCGAGCGCAAGGGCGGCCTGATGATGAGCGACGACGCCAGCGGTGCGCAGTGGGACGAACCGTTCGGCTGGGCGCCGACCCATTGGCTGGCGGTCAAGGGGCTGGACGACTACGGCTTCCGCGCCGACGCGCGCCGCATCGCCGCGAAGTTCACCGCCACCGTCGACCGCAGCCTCGCCGCCGACGGCACCATCCGCGAGAAATACAACATGGTCAGCGGCAACGCCGACGTCAAGATCACCGCCGGCTACACCGACAACGTGATCGGCTTCGGCTGGACCAACGGCGTGTACCTCAAGCTGCGCGAGCTGCTCGCCGCGCCTGCGGCCGCGGGCACGAAAAAAGACGTCGCGGAGGCCGCGGCGCATTGATGCAGCCGTGGCGCGACCAATCAGGAAGCGACTCTTCAGGAACAAGAGCCGTCATTCCCGTGCGCGGGAATGACGGCTTGAAGCCGTTCGAACCCTGGTTGCAATCCCGGAGGAATCGACCCAACGCCGCCCTGGTCAGCGGCGCAGCGTGCGCGCGTGGTCCAGCCGACGCTGGCGCGGCAGGCCGTGGATCAGCCGCGCCAGCCACGGCGTGAACGGCTGCGGCACGATGCCCAGCGCGGCGTAGCCGTCGACCTTGCCCACCGAGTCGGTGCGCAGCGAGTGGAAGTTGTCCAGCGAGAACGGCTTGCCCGGCAGCAGCTCGGCGACCTGCGCCTGCAGCCGGCCCAGTGCGTCGGGCAGCGGCAGGATGCGCATGCGCAGGCCGGCGGCGTCGCGGATCGCCGCGACGATCTCGCCCAGCGTCAGCACCTGCGGACCGTACAGCTCGAAGCTGCGGTCGAGCGAGAGCCTGTCGTCGGCCACGCAGCGGGCAATCGCCTCGACCACGTCGCCGACGAAGGTGGGTGCGAGCCTCGACGTGCTGCGCGCCAGCGGCAGTACCGGCGTGAGCCTGAGGATCCTGGCGAAGCGTCCGACCAGGCCGTCGCCGTCGCCGAAGATCACGCTGGGCTGGTACAGCGTCCAGCCCAGCCCGGACTGGCGCACCAGCGCCTCGGCTTCACCGCGCGTCTTGAGGTACTGGCTCAGGCCCTGGCCGGCCTTGAGCGAGCTCATCTGGTGCAGGCGCGGCACGCCGGCCGCCCTGCACGCCTCGATCACCTGCCGGGTCAGCTCCACGTGCACGCGCTGGAACGTCTCGCGCCCGGCATTGTTGAGGATGCCGACGAGGTTGATCACCGCGTCCGCGCCCTCGAACGCCGCGCGCAGCTGCGCCGGATCGTGCACGTCGGCGCTCTGCAGGCGCACGCCGGGGATCACGCCGATCGCGCGGTGCTTCTCGCGGTTGCGGGTGAGCACGGTGAGCGGGTGGCCGTCGCGGGCGAGCCGGTTCAGCAGGTGGCCGCCGACGAAGCCGGTGCCGCCGAGGATGACGAGGCGCAGTGGAGTCATGGGGCGTCGATCTCGCGAGGTCAGGAGTCGGGGGCGGAAGATGCCGCCGCAGGCGCGACACCGGAGCCGGACGCAGCCGGCTGCGTGCCGGCATCCGCCGGGCAGCGCACCGCCTTGCGTACGGTATCGGCGGCGGGCGGCAGATACGTGGTGCCGATCGGCGTCAGGCGCTGGTCCAGCGGCACCGCGCTGCCGGACAGGCGCCAGTCGTAGATCACGCTGAAGGCCATCACCCGCGCCACGTATTCGCGCGTCTCCTTGTACGGGATGGTGGCGGTAAAGACGTCCGGCGGCAGCGTGCCGCGCGCGGCCAGCCACTGGTCGAGCTTGACCGGCCCGGCGTTGTAGGCGGCGCTGGCCAGCCACGGCGCGCCGTTGTAGCGCTGCGCCATCTGCGCCAGGTAGCGCGTGCCCAGCTGCACGTTCACCACCGGGTCGTACAGCGAGTCGGCGCCGCTCCACGGCAGGCCGTAGCGGCGCGCCACCTGCGCGCCGGTGGCGGGCAGCAGCTGCATCAGGCCGCGCGCGTCGGCGCCAGAGTGCGCGTCGCTCATCCACGCGCTTTCGGCGCGGGCGATCGCGTACGCCCAGGATGGATCGATGCCGGCCTGCTGCGCCTGCGGCACCACGCCGTCCTGGCTGGCCAGCGGAAAGCGCTGCTCGTACAACCGCAGCGCGTCGCCGCTGGAGAAGGTGAATATCGCGCGGTCGTACCAGCCGCGGCGGTAGGCGAGCAGGGCGGCCTGGCGGCGGGTCGCCTCGTCGCTGCCGCGCAGGGCGCGTGCCCACTCGCGTCGCGCGTCGCGCGGCAGGTCCACCGCGAACAGCTCGAACGCCCGCTGCATGCCGATGTCGGCCAGCAGCGAACGGGCGCGCGCGTCGTCGTCGCCCAGCGTCCACGGACACAGCGCATATGGCGCATCCGAACGATCGGCGGCGAGGAAGCCGAAGTAGGTCGGCTCGCCGGCCAGCGCCGTGTATTGCCGCTGCGCCTGCGCCGGCTTGCCCAGTGCGGCCAGCGCGCGCGCGCGGAAATAGCGCCACTCGCCGTCGCGCTGCTGCTCGGGGCTGAGCGCGTCGATTGCGCTGAGCACGGCGCGCCAGTCCTGCTCGGCCAGCGCCACGCGCACGCGCCATTCGCGGGTGGCGTCGGACTGCGCCGCGGCCGGCAGCTCGGCCAGCCGCTGCAGCGCGTGGTCGTCGAAGTCGGTGGCGTGGAACAGCGCCAGCGCGTTGAGCACGCCGTTGCGCTGCTCGTCGCTGAAGTGGAAGCGCCTGCGCAGCGTGAGCCAGGCCTTGTCCGCCTGGTTGGCGTCGCTCCGCGCCAGCCGCTGCAGGGCGATCGCCACGGCCTGGCGGTGGTGCGGCGTATCCGGCCAGCGTGCGGCCTGGGCCGCGGCCGCGGCCGGATCGCGCAGCGCCAGCGCCAGGCGCTGCGCCGCCACCGCGTCGCGGCGGGGCAGCCAGTTGGCCAGCGCGGCGACGGTGCCGCCGGCACCGGCCGCCACGGCGCGGTCGATGCGCGCCCACAGCCGCGTCGGCGTGAGCAGGCCGGCCTCGTGCGCGGCGGCGAGCACCGGATCGCACGCATCCGGCAGCGACGGCTTCTGCCACAGCGCGGCCAGATCGCGATCGAAGTCCAGCCGCTGGCCCTGCGCCATGTGCGCCTGCAGCGCGTCGCAGGTCAGCGCGTCGCCGAGGCCGCCCCGGTAGAGCGCGAGGAAGCCGGTCCAGTCCTGCCGCCGCGCCAGCTCGCCGAGAAAGGCGCGGCGCAGGTCGTCGGCGGGGATCGATCCGGGATGGCGGCTGAGGTAGGCCTGCACGCGGGCAAGGTCGAGCGTGGCCAGGTCGTGTTCGAGCGCGGCCGCCTCGAGGTAGGGATAGAGCACGTAGTCGCGCAGTCCCCGCGCCTGCGCGCGCCACGCATCGCCGCCCTGCTGCTGCGCGGTGGCGTAGGCCTGCTTGAACGCCGCGCGCCGGGCGTCGGTGGATGCGTCCGCCGCGCTGGCCGACGCACTGCGCACCAGCGCCAGCACGACGATCGCGATGCCGGCGAGACCACACATGAGCGGGGACGAAAGGCGCTGGGGGGAGGGGCGGGAAACGGGCATCGTGCCTCCTGATTTGCTTGAACGATGAGTGTAGCGGATGGCCCTTGAATGGCCGGTCCGGCACGTTGCCGCGGGAGGCGCGATGACGACGTGCAGCACGCTGATAGACTGGCGCGCTCGCCATCTCCGGGAACGCCATGACGCCTGCGTCCACGCCCTCCATGCGATCGCACTGGTCGGTGTGGCTGGGGCTGCTGCTCGTCGCGCTGGCGGGGCTGGCTTGGTGGTGGTCGGTGGGACGGCCGATCGATTTGCCGGATGCGCCGTCGGCGCGCATCGCCTGCGTGTCCTACGCGCCGTACCGCCGCGAGGGGCAGACGCCGTACGACCCGGCCACCTTCATTTCGCCGCAGCAGATCGACGCCGATCTCAAGGCGCTGTCGCGCCGCTTCGACTGCGTGCGCACCTATTCGCAGGGCCAGGGGCTGGATGCCGTGCCGGCGATTGCCGGGCGCTACGGCATGAAGGTGCTGCTGGGCGTGTGGATCGGTCGCGACGCGGCGGCGAACGCGCGCGAGATCGCGCTGGCCGCGGCCGCCGCGCGGGCGCATCCGGAGGTGCTGCGCGGCGTGATCGTGGGCAACGAGGTGCTGTTGCGCGGCGAGCAGTCGCCCGCCGCGCTGGCCGGCTACCTGCGCCAGGCGCGCGCGGCGCTGCCGCCGGCGGTGCCGGTCAGCTATGCCGACGTGTGGGAGTTCTGGCTGCGCCACCCGGAACTGGCCGGGTCGGTCGACTACATCACGGTGCACGTGCTGCCGTACTGGGAGGACGATCCGGTGCCGCCGGCGCGCGCCGTGCGGCACGTGGCCGAGGTCTATGCGCGCGTGCGCGCTGCGTTTCCCGGCAAGCCGGTGATGATCGGCGAAACCGGCTGGCCCAGCGCCGGCCGCCCGCGCCAGGGCGCCACGGCGAGCGTGGTGAACGAGGCCCGCTACCTGCGCGAGTTCCTGCGCTACGCCGCCACCGTGCAGATGCCCTACAACGTGATCGAGGCGTTCGACCAGGGCTGGAAACGCGCCCAGGAAGGCACGGTGGGCGGCTACTGGGGCATCTTCGATGCCCAGGCGCGGCCGAAATTTCCGATGCAGGGTCCGGTGACGGAAGTGCCGCGCTGGTGGCTGGGCTGGCTGGCCGCGGCGCTGGGCGGCGTGCTGTTCATGGCGGTGGGGCGACCGCGCGGTCGTCGCGACGCACTGGCGCTGATCCTGGCCGGCATCGCCAGCGGCACGGCGCTGGCCTGGCAGGTGCGGCAGATGCTGTACGCCTGCGGCCCGCTGTGGGAATGGCTGCTTGGCGGCACCGCCTGCGCCGCCGCACTGGTCACCGCGCTGATGCTGGCACGCACGCTGGCGACCGCGCTGCAGGGTGATGCGGCGGCACCGCCGTCGCGGAACTGGCGCTTCGGCTGGCTGTTCGCGCTGGCCTACTACGGTCTGCTGCTGGTGTTCGACGGGCGCTACCGCGACTTTCCGCTGGGCCTGTTCGCGCTGCCGGCGGTGGGTTATGCGTTGGTGGCGCTGGCCGGGGTCGAACCGGCCGGTACCCGTCGACGCGAGGAGGCGTTTCTTGCGGTCGTGGTGTCGCTGCTGGCGGCGATCGTGCTGGCGCAGGAGCGGGGCATCAGCCCGGTGGCGTGGTTATGGCTGGGCTTGAATGTGTTGCCCGGTCTCGCCGTGCTGCTGCCGTCGCGGCGCACCGCGCACCAGCAGCACGGTGCCGACCAGTAGCGCCAACGCGCCGGACTGGTAGCAGTACAACTGCAGCGCGAACGCACCGAGCGCGGCGGCCAGCCATGCCGTCCATGCGCGCTGGCGCAGCAGCGCGCATGCGCCAGCGGCCAGCGCGGCGTAGCCGAAGGCGTTGCCGAGGAACCCGGCGACCACCCAGCCACGCAGCGTGCACCAGCCGTCGAGCGTGGCCACGGCGCAGCGTTCGCCCAGCGCGGGCGGCTCGACCAGCCGGTAGCGCAGCCATGCAGCCAGCGCGCCGACGGCGAGCAGTCCGCTCCATGCAAGCAGCATCGTTCCCCAGCGGCGGCGGCTCATCGACGGAGCACCTTGTGCAGGCGCGGGGCGATATGCGCGGGCATGCGGATCTCGGCGGCCAGCGGCAGGTGGTCGGAAAACGCCTGCGGCAGCGTCCACACCTTGTCCAGCTGGATGTCGGCCGAGGTGAGGATGTGGTCCAGCGCGCGTCGCGGCTTCCAGCTGGGAAAGGTCGGCGTGGCCTGCTCGGGCGGCTGCAGCCGACACTTGGCGAACAGGTGGCGCATCTCGTTGCTGTGCGCTTCGGTATTGAGGTCGCCCATCAGCACGGCGTGCGGAAAGTCCGCCAGCACCTCGCCGATGAAGGCCAGCTGTTTGGCACGCGCCGGCGCGCTGAGCGAGAGGTGGGCGACCATCACCGCCAGCGCATCGTCGCCCTCGCCGAAGCGCGCCAGCATCGCGCCGCGCCCGGGAATGCGGCTGGGCAGCGGATAGTCGAGCACGCTGTGCGGTTCGAGCCGGCTGATCAGGCCGTTGGCCGAATGCGCCAGCCGCGCCATCGGGCGGTTCGGCTGGTGGCTCCAGAACGGCATGCCCGCGGTTTCGGCGAGGTAGCGCGTCTGGTTGAGGAAGCCCGAGCGCAGGCTGCCGGCATCGGCTTCCTGCAGGCCGACCACGTCGAACTGCGGCAGCAGTTCGGCGAGGCGGTCGAGGTTGTCCATCTTGCTGCGCCCGGGCAGCACGCCGTGCAGGCTGCGGGTGACGTACTCGCGGTAACGCTGCACACTGCCGCCGGCCAGGATGTTGCAGCTGAGCAGCCGCAGGCGGCGCTCGGGAACGGCAGCGGGGATGATGGCGGTGGCGCGGCTCATGGGCTCGGGCGGTCAGGCACGCGAAACGGAAACGGCGAGCATGCCGCGCGGCGCGTGAACACCGCGACAGCCGCGGCGTCCGAATGCGTCGCGGGGATTACTTGCCGGCCAGCTCGCGCTTGACCAGCCACTGGGTCATCGCGGCGAGCTGGTCGAAGCTGTGCACGTTGGCGCTGCGGTACTTGCCGTCCACCACGATGGTCGGTGTGCCGGTGACGCCCCACTTCTGGATCAGCGCCAGGTCGCTCTTCATCTGCGCGGTGACCGCGTCCGACGTGGCGATGCGCATGAACTCGGCGCGGTCCACGCCCTGGCGGGCGTAGAAGTCGGCCAGGTCGTCGAGCGTGTTGAGCGGATAGTTCTGCTCGAACTTCTCCTTGAACAGCTCCAGGTGGGTGCGCTCGACCACGCCGAGCTTCTTCGCCGCGTAGTAGGCGCGGGCGAACGGCAGCCACTCGGCGCTGAACGGCGCCGGCACCAGCTTGAACGCCACGCCCTTGGGCAGCGCGGCGCGCAGCTTCTCGGCGATGGGCGCGAAATGCGCGCAGTGGATGCAGCCGTAGGAGAACACCTCGACCACCTCCACCTTGCCCTCGGCGCTGTAGCGCTGGGCCGGGCCGGGCAGGGTGACGTATTCGTTGCCCTCGGTGTAAGGGGCGGACGGGTCGGCGCCGGCACCGGCGGTACAGGCGGTGGCGAGCAGCAGCCCGCCCAGCAGGGCGAACAGGCGCAGGCGGCGGGACAGGGGCTTGAGCATGGATCGACTCCGGTGCACAGAGGGGCAGCGATGCAGGACCGCGGCGAGCGGCAAAGGTGCCACGGCGGACACTTACTTGCCGGCCGCTTCCTTCGCCGCGAGGTACTTGGCCAGTTCCACCATCTGCGCGTAGCCACCCGCGCTGGGGCCGTCGATGCGGTACTTGCCGTCGATCACGAGGGTCGGCGTGCCTTCCACGCCGTAAGCCTTCACCAGCTGGTCCGCGCGCTTGACCTGGGTGTTGATGCTGAAGGAGTTGGCGACCGCCAGGAACTCCTTCGGATCGACGCCGTACCTGGCGTAGAACTTCGCGGCGTCGGCCAGCGTGGGCAGCTCGGACATCGGCTTCAGGCCCTGGCCGTCGGCGCGCTCGGAGCTCAGCTCCTTGCTCTTCCACACCGCGTCGTACATGGCATCGTTGGCCTTCTCGGCCACGCCCAGCGCCTGCGCGGTGAGGAAGGCGCGCTGGAACATCGGAAAATTCTCCTGCGGCATGAACGATACCGGCAGGTAGGCCATCACCGCATACGAGGGCAGGCTCCTGGCCAGTTCGTCGACCATCGGGTGGAAGGCGTTGCACGAAGGGCAGGCATAGGAGAACACCTCGGCCACCTCGACCTTGTCGGTGTTGCTGACCTTCGGCTGCGTCGGTTCGATGCGGAAATAGTTCTTGCCCTCGACCCACTTCGGGTCCTCGACGAACGCCGGGACGTCGGCCGGGACGTCGGCCGGGGCGGCCGGCGTGGTCGATGCGGTGGTGCCGGCGGCGGCCGGCGCGCTGCCCGATTCGGCCGGACTGCCGGCCGCCGCGGTGCTTGCCGTGGCCGGCGCCGGCGTGGCGGCGGCCGACGCCTGGACCGGTGCACTGGCGGAAGAGGACGGGGCGGAGGCAGCCGGCGCCGGGCTGTTGCTGTCGTGGCTGCACGCGGCGAGCGTGAGCAGGGCGAAACACAGGATCGGCAGGCGCTTCAGCATGGGGAGGTTCCTTCGATTCGACAGCGGAAAAGCAACAGACGCAGGGGGCAAGACGACAACGCCGACCCGGAGGTCGGCGTGTGCTCGTCGATCAGGGCGCCGCCGCCGCCGCGGCGTCGCCGCCGTCGGCCGCATGCAGGCCTTCGATGTAGCTGGCCAGCGCGGTGATGTCCTTGGGTTCCAGTTTCCTGGCGATCGCCGGCATGATCTGCGCATGGGCGTCATCGCCCCACACGGTGCCGTCATGCCAGGACTTCAGCGTGGCCTCCACGTACTGCGCGTGCTGGCCGGCAAGCTGCGGATAGATCGCGCCGGGATTGCCGCGACCGTCGATGAGGTGGCAGGCCATGCAGGCCGGAATGCCGCGCCCGGCATCGCCTTCGCGGTAGAGCTTCTGGCCCAGCGCGACCAGCGCCTCGTCGGCCACGCCCGGGCGCGACTGCTTGGCGGCGAAGTAGGCGCCGATGTCGTGCATGTCCTGCTCGGAGAGCGGCGCGGTCATGCCGAACATGATCGGGTTCTGCCGCTTGCCGTCCTTGAAGCTGGTGAGCTGGCGCGCGATGTACGACTCGTGCTGGCCGGCAAGCTTCGGATACTGCGGATCGGTCGAGTTGCCGTCGATGCCGTGGCACGCGCCGCACGCGGCGGCCTTGCCCTGGCCGGCCGTGGCGTCGCCGGGCTTGACCGCGGCGGTCGCCGCTTCGGCCGGCGCTGCTGCCGCAGGTGCCGCTGCGCTGGCCGCCGCTGCCGGCGCCGCGCTGGAGGCAGCGGCGGGCCTGGCGTCCTGGGCCGTCACCGCGCCGGCGGACAGCGCGAAGGTGAGGGCGACGGCCGCCCCAAGCACAGCGTGCCGAAAATCGGCGGGCCGAAAACTCATACACTTGTCTCCTGAAAGACTGCAAATGCTGCCGTGAAGCCGCCGCGCGGCCTGCCTTGGGCAGAAACCGCAGAATTATCGCCGTGCCACCCTGACCGGTCAAACCATTCCCATGCCTCCCAATCCGCTGCAGGGCGCGCAGTTCGTGCTCGCTGCCCACCGTATCAGCCAACTGCCCGCCGACCAGGGCGCGGAGGTGGCGTTCGCCGGCCGCTCCAACGCCGGCAAGTCCAGTGCGCTCAATGCACTCACCGGCCATCGCGGCCTGGCGCGCACCTCCAAGACACCCGGCCGCACCCAGCAGATGGTGGCGTTCTCGCTGCCGCCGCTGCCGCCGGTCGACGGCGAGGCGCCGTTCGACGCGCGCCTGATCGACCTGCCCGGCTACGGCTACGCCAAGGTGCCGGAGGATCTGCGCGCGCACTGGAAGACCGAGATCGACGCCTATCTGCATCAGCGCCGCAGTCTGCGCGGCGTGGTGCTGATCGCGGACATCCGCCATCCGCTGAAGGAATTCGACCGGATGATGCTGGACTTCTGCTTCGCCACCGCGCTGCCGTGCCACCTGCTGCTGACCAAGGCCGACAAGCTCTCGCGCAGCCAGGCGATGCAGACGGTGGCGGCGATGCGCCGGCAGTTCGTCACCGAAGGGCGCCAGGCCACCGTGCAGGGTTTTTCCTCCAGCGCGCCGAGCGGCGTCGACGAGGCACGCGCGCGCGTGCTCGAGCTGCTGCGCCGACCGCGCGCGGGCTGATTCGCAAGAATCCCTAGCAGCCTGTCGGGCTTTGCTCGGCCGGGCTGCGAATCCGTCTGCGCGGTCCCTGTTTCCGCCGCCTCGCCGACCCATGGAACCACCATGGGCCGACGAAACGTCGAAAATCGTCCTCGCACAGCCGACTTCTCGCCTCGACCAGCAAAGCCCGACAGGCTGCTGGCGACACTATGCCGCTGCGCGGTCGCGGGCGATCAGGCGGCCTCGACCGCCTGCATGAACACCGCGCACAGCGCTTCCATGCCGACGCGATCCTCGTCGTCGAAGCGGCCGGCGAGCGGGCTGTCCACGTCCCACACGCCGAGCAGGCTGCCGTCGGCCTGCACCAGCGGCACCACGATCTCCGAGTTCGACGCCGAGTCGCAGGCGATGTGCCCGTCGAACGCGTGCACGTCCGCCACCAGTTGGGTCTGCCGCGTCTGCGCCGCCGTGCCGCACACGCCGCGGCCGAGCGCGATGCGGATGCACGCCGGCTTGCCCTGGAACGGGCCGACCACCAGCTCGCTGCCGTCGTAGAGATAGAAACCGGCCCAGTTGAGGTCGGGCAGGCTGTGGAACAGCAGGGCGCTGAAGTTGGCGGCGTTGGCGATCAGGTTGCGCTCGCCGGCCAGCAGGCCGCGCGCCTGCTCCACCAGCTCCTGGTAGTGCTCGCGCTTGCTGGCGTGCGCGTGGGTAGCGATTTCGAACATGCGTGGGCGTCCGGCGGCAAAGCGCCTATTATGCGCCGCGCTGCCCGAGGAGGCTTTTGATGTCGCTGTCCGTTTTTTCGGCACGGTGCCGGCACTGATGCGCGCGGCCGTGTTCATCGCCGGCACCGATACCGGCATCGGCAAGACCCACGCGTCGTGTGCGCTGCTGCATGCGCTGCGTGCCGCCGGTCACGATGCGGTGGGCATGAAGCCGGTGGCCAGCGGCTGCGAGAGCACGCCCGACGGCCTGCGCAACGAGGATGCGCTGGCGCTGCAGGCGGCCGGTCCGGCCGGCGTGCCGTATGCGCGGATCAATCCGCTCACCTTGCGCGATCCGCTCTCGCCGCATCTCGCCGCCGCGCGCGACGGCGTCACGATCGCCCTGCCGCCGCTGGCCGAGGCGTTCGCCCGCTTGCGCGCGCAGCATGCGCCGGTGGTGGTGGAGGGCGTCGGCGGCTGGCGGGTGCCGCTGGCGCCGAGCCTGCTGGCGTCGGAGCTGCCGCGCGCATGGGGGCTGCCGGTGATCCTTGTCGTCGGCCTGCGCCTGGGCTGCCTCAACCATGCGCTGCTCAGCGCGCGGGCGATCGTCGACGACGGCTGCGAGCTGCTCGGCTGGATCGGCAACCGCATCGATCCGGCGATGGCGGCGGCGGAAGAGAATCTCGCCACGCTGCGCGCACTGCTGCCGGCCCCCTGCCTGGGCGTGCTGCCGCACGGCGAACCCCCGTCGTCGGCCGCGCGCCATCTCGATGCCGCGCTGGCGGCGCTGGCCTGATGATCTGCCCGGGCTGGCCTTCACGCGCCGTGCCGGCCGTGGATGCTTTGATGCGCGACCCGATGTTTCCCCATGGAGAGGCCCATGCCGCAACGCAACCACTACTACCTCGCCATCGATGACCTCGCCCACGCGCGCGGGCCGGTGGAGTCGCTGAGCTACGATGGCGTCGGCCCGAACGACTTCGCCGCGGCGCTCACCGAGGCGCTGCGCACTCCGCAACTGTTCGAGCGCTGGCGCGCCAGGCAGGAGGATCCCGATGACGTCGACCCCGCGCTCGGCGTCACCGACGCCGCCGCCGAGGCGCGCGCCACGGTGGACGACATGCAGCGTGTGTACGTCGATCTGGTCACCTCGCTGCCGATGAGCCTGGTGCGCCACCGGCTCAGCCTGCTGATCGGCAGCCACTGGACGCTGCGGGACATACGCGCGGCCTGAATTTGGCGCGCTGCGGCTTGGAAGCGTCGCCCCGGCACCGGTACAGTCGAGGGCTGCCGCATTCAAGCGCCCGGTCGTCGGGCGCGCGCTTCGAAGGGGAACCCCGCATGCTCCGACTCCGCACCCTCGCCATGGCCACCAGCATCGCCCTCGCCGCCTGTTCGCAGCACGGCAACGAACCGGCCAAGTCCGCCGCCCCGGCCGCGCCCGCGCCGGCCAAGGCCGCCAGCACGGCCGCCGCGGCGCCGTTCACCGACGCCAACCCGTTCGCCAAGGCCAGCACGCTGGACTACCAGGCGCCGCCGTTCGACAAGATCACCGACGCCGACTACCAGCCGGCGATCGAGGAGGGCATGCGCCGGCACCTGGCCGAGATCGAGGCCATCGCCAACAACGCCCAGCCGGCCACCTTCGACAACACCTTCGTGGCGATGGAGAAGTCCGGCGCGCTGCTCAGGCGCGTGATGGCGGTGTTCGACGCGGTCACCGGCGCCAACACCGACGACACCCTGCAGAAGGTGCAGGAAGAGGAGGCGCCCAGGCTGGCCTCCCACCAGGATGCGATCTACCTCGACAGCAAGCTGTTCGCGCGGGTGGAGTCGGTCTACAACCAGCGCGCGTCGCTCAAGCTCGATCCCGAATCGCTGCGCCTGGTCGAGGTGGTCTACCGCAACTTCGTGCACCATGGCGCCAAGCTGTCCGACGCCGACAAGGCCAAGCTGAAGGACCTCAACAAGGAAGAGTCGACCCTCAGCACCCGGTTCACCAACACCCTGCTCGCCGCCACCAAGGACGGCGCGCTGGTGGTGGACGACAAGGCCAGGCTGGCCGGCCTCTCCGACGGCGACATCGCCGCCGCGGCGCAGGCGGCCAGGGACCGCGGCCTCGACGGCAAATGGGTGATCGCGCTGCAGAACACCACGCAGCAGCCGGCGCTGCGGGATCTGGCCGATCGCGCCACCCGCGAGGCGCTGTTCAAGGCGTCGTGGGACCGCGCCGAGCACGGCGGCGCCAACGACACCCGCGCCATCATCGAGCGCATCGCGCAGATTCGCGCCGAACAGGCCAAACTGCTGGGCTTCCCGAACTACGCCGCGTGGAAGCTCGAAGACCAGATGGCCAAGACGCCACAGACGGCGATCACCTTCATGCAAAACCTGGTGCCCGCCGTCACCGCCCGCGCCGAGCGCGAGGCGAAGGACATCCAGGCGGTGATCGACCGGCAGAAGGGTGGCTTCAAGGTGCAGGCCTGGGACTGGCAGCACTACGCCGAGCAGGTGCGCAAGGCGAAGTACGACCTGGACGAGAACCAGATCAAGCCGTACTTCGAGCTGGACAACGTGCTGCAGAACGGCGTGTTCTACGCCGCCAACCAGCTCTACGGGCTCACTTTCAAGGAGCGCAAGGACATCCCCGTCTACCAGCCGGACGTGCGCGTGTTCGAGGTATTCGACAAGGACGGCAAGTCGATGGCGCTGTTCTACTGCGACTACTTCAAGCGCGACAACAAGGGCGGCGGTGCGTGGATGAGCAACTTCGTCGACCAGTCGAAGCTGCTGGGCACCAGGCCGGTGATCTACAACGTGGCCAACTTCACCAAGCCGGCCGCCGGCCAGCCGGCGCTGCTGTCGTTCGACGACGTGATCACCATGTTCCACGAGTTCGGCCACGCGCTGCACGGCCTGTTCGCCGACGAGCAGTACCCCACGCTTTCCGGCACCAGCACCGCGCGTGATTTCGTCGAGTTCCCGTCGCAGTTCAACGAGCACTGGGCGACCGATCCGAAGGTGTTCGCGCACTACGCGATCAACTACAAGACCGGCAAGCCGATGCCGCAGGCGCTGGTGGACAAGCTCAAGAAGGCCGGTACCTTCAACAAGGGCTACGACATGACCGAACTGGTCTCGGCCGCCCTGCTGGACATGGGCTGGCACACCCTGCCGGCCGATGCACCCAAGCAGGACGCCGACGCGTTCGAGGCCAAGACCCTGAAGGACGACAAGATCGACCTCGGCTACGTGCCGCCGCGCTACCGCTCCAGCTACTTCCAGCACATCTGGGGCAACGGCTACGCCGCGGGCTACTACGCCTACCTGTGGACCGAGATGCTGGCCGACGACGGCTTCGAGTGGTTCAAGGAGCACGGCGGCCTGACCCGCGCCAACGGCGACCGCTTCCGCGCCATGATCCTCTCGCGCGGCAATACCGAGGACCTGCAGAAGATGTACGAGGCGTGGCGCGGCAAGGCGCCCAGCGTGGAGCCGATGCTGATCGATCGCGGCCTCAAGGACGCGCCGAAGAAATAAGCCGGCGCGTCATCTCCTCCGTAGGAGCGCACCCTGTGCGCGAATGCTTCTGGTCTTGATGTCGATCAGGAGCAAAAGCCTTCGCGCACAGGGTGCGCTCCTACGGCAAGCGGGAACGATGGATGGTCGGTATTCGCTGTTGAAAAGCGCCTCCCGCTTGCGCGGGAATGACGTCTCGGCGCAGTCGGGTTCGCGCAGGGCTGGTCAGTAGGCAAACTCGCGGAACACCGGGTCGACGCTGCCGCCCCAGGCGCCGTGGAACAGCTCCAGCTTGCGTTCGGCCGGGGTCTGGTTGGCCTCGACGATCTCGATCAGCGGCTGCAGGAAGATGCGCTCGTCCGCGCCGCCGGCGTTGAGGCGGGCGCGACGCTTGAGGCCGTGCGCGGCGATCTTCAGCGCCTCGCGCGCCAAGTCGCGCACGCTGCCGCCGCGGAACGGCAGCTTCAGCGCGTGCTTCGGCACGCCATCACGCAGGGCGTGGCGCTCGGCGTGGGTGAAGTCCTTGACCAGATCCCAGGCCGCGTCCAGCGCCTCGTCGTCGTAGAGCAGGCCGACCCACAGCGCGGGCAGCGCGCACAGCCGGCCCCACGGGCCGCCGTCGGCGCCGCGCATCTCCAGGTACTGCTTCAGGCGCACCTCGGGGAAGGCGGTGGTGAGGTGGTCGGCGTAGTCCTTCATGGTGGCGCGGGTGCCCGGCAGGGCGGCCAGCTCGCCGGCCATGAAGCGCTTGAAGTCCTGCCCGGCCAGGTCGATGTACTTGCCGTCCTGGTAGCTGAAGTACATCGGCACATCGAGGATGTAGTCGACGTAGCGCTCGTAGCCGAAGCCGTCGGCGAACACGAAGTCGAGCATGCCGGTGCGATCGGCGTCGGTGTCGGTCCAGATGTGCGAGCGGTAGGACTGGTAGCCGTTGGGCCGGCCCTCGGTGAACGGCGAATCGGCGAACAGCGCGGTGGCGATGGGCTGCAGCGCCAGGCTCACGCGGAACTTTCGGATCATGTCCGCTTCGCTGGAGAAATCCAGGTTGACCTGCACGGTGCAGGTGCGGGTCATCATGTCCAGGCCGAGCGCACCGACCCTGGGCATGTACTGGCGCATGATCCGGTAGCGGCCCTTGGGCATCCACGGCATCTGCTCGCGCGACCACTTCGGCTGGAAGCCCATGCCGAGGAAGCCCAGGCCCATGCCGTCGGCGATCGAGCGCACTTCGGCGAGATGGGCGTTCACCTCGCTGCAGGTCTGGTGGATGGTTTCCAGCGGCGCGCCGGAGAGCTCGAGCTGGCCGGCCGGTTCCAGCGTGATGTTGGCCTTGTCGCGGATGAGCGCCACGGGCAACTCGCCTTCGCGCGCGATTTCCCAGCCATGCTGTGCGGCGATGCCCTCCAGCAGGGCACGGATGCCGCGCTCGCCTTCGTACGCGGGCGGCCGCAGGTCGTCGGTGCGGAAGCCGAACTTCTCGTGCTCGGTGCCGATGCGCCACGCCTCGCGCGGCTTCTCGCCGGCGGCGAGGTAGTCGACCAGCTGCTGGCGACCTGCGATGGGCGTGCTCTTGACGGCGCTGGGGATGGACACGGGCACGGCCTCGCTGAGTGAGTCACCGACTATGGAGGCGTCACGCGGCCGCGAAAAGGGGTTGACGGAAAATTTTTGTACGAGGCGGTACAGGTGCAGGCCGGGCCGACCTCAGTGAGAGTCGTAGGCCGGGCAGGCCAGGCGTTGCAGCAGTGCACCGGGCAGGTGCCGGCGGCGACCGATGCTGGCCAGCGTGGCGCCGGGCTTGCGGATCAGCCGGTCGTCCGCACAGGCATCGGCGCCGTGGTCGAGCAGGTGTTGCACGATCTCAGCGTGGCCGCCGATGACGGCCGTGGTCAAGGCGTCGCCCACGCCGGGAGCCTCCCGCGCCATGGTGTTGGCGTGATGGCGCAGCAGCACGTCCAGCGTGGCCACGTCGTCGCACAGGGCAGCCAGCGGCAGGGCCGGACCGACGAGGTTCCCGCTATTGCCCATGAGGCCGGCCGACTGGAACGCCGCCACGGCCTTGGGGCCGAAACGCGGATCGTGTGCCATGTCGCTCACGGTCTGCTGGTAGAAGCCGCTCTTGAACGGCGGCAGCCGCACCGGTGCATCCGCATCGGCGCCATCGGCCAGCAGGCCATCGACCACGGCGGGTCGGAACGTATTGGCGGCGGTAATCATGGCGACCTGACGCCAATGCGCCTGCTCGTGCGGCGGCAGTGCGGCAAGACCTTGCCGCACCTGCGGCAGCTTGCCGTCGATGGCGTCGAGCATCACGGCGGCCACAGCGGGCGGTGCGTCGTAGAGATCGTGTTGCCAGAGTTCGCGGACCGCGGGCATCGTTTGCCGGCAGAGGTTGGTGGTGGGGACCGGCTCCTGGGCGAAGGCGGGCTGCATCACGTAAAGCGCGCAGGCGAGCAGGGCGAGACGAGTGAGCATTCCGTGTTTCCTCGCATCAGGTATCGCCAGCATGGAACCTGTCGCAAGCCGCGGCAAGCGGAAACGACAAGGCAGGCGCGTGGCCGGCCTTGGTGCGGTGGATGGGTGGTGCGTCGGGGCCAGAGCCTGTGCTGGATACCCGGAATGGACTGTCCTGCCCTTTCCGGGCTCGCCGGTTTCGGGCATGGCCCGAAACCGGCTCCCGCCGCTCGATCTCGATGCGATCGAGCGGCGAGCGCGCCGTCCGTGGCGCGCTGAGGGCTGGCTCAGCCAGCCCTCAGCGCTTCATCGAGTTGAAGAACTCGTCGTTGGACTTGGTGCTCTTCATCTTGTCGAGCATGAACTCCATCGCGGCCAGCTCGTCCATCGGGTGCAGCAGCTTGCGTAGGATCCAGATCTTGGCCAGCAGGTCCGGGTCGATCAGCAGGTCCTCGCGGCGGGTGCCGGAGCGATTGATGTCGATGGCCGGATAGACGCGCTTCTCGGAGATGCGGCGGGACAGGTGCACTTCCATGTTGCCGGTGCCCTTGAACTCCTCGTAGATCACTTCGTCCATCTTGCTGCCGGTGTCGGTCAGCGCGGTGGCGATGATGGTCAGGCTGCCGCCTTCCTCGACGTTGCGCGCGGCGCCGAAGAAGCGCTTGGGACGCTGCAGCGCGTTGGCGTCGACGCCGCCGGTGAGCACCTTGCCGGAGCTGGGCACCACGGTGTTGTAGGCGCGCGCCAGGCGGGTGATCGAGTCGAGCAGGATCACCACGTCCTTCTTGTGCTCGACCAGGCGCTTGGCCCGCTCGATCACCATTTCGGCCACCTGCACGTGGCGCACGGCCGGTTCGTCGAAGGTGGAGCTGATCACCTCGGCGCGCACGGTGCGGGCGATCTCGGTCACTTCCTCCGGGCGCTCGTCGATCAGCAGCATGATCAGGTGCGCGTCGGGGTGGTTGTAGGTGATCGCCTGGGCGATGTTCTGCAGCATCATCGTCTTGCCCGACTTGGGCTGGGAGACGATCAGGCCGCGCTGGCCGCGGCCGATCGGCGCCACCAGGTCGAGGATGCGGCCGGTGATGTCCTCGCTCGACCCGTTGCCGCGCTCGAGCTTGAATGCCTTGCGCGGGAACAGCGGCGTGAGGTTCTCGAACAGCATCTTGTTCTTCGACGCTTCCGGCGGATCGCCGTTGATGTCGTCGACGCGCAGCATGGCGAAGTAGCGCTCGCCTTCCTTCGGATGGCGCACGCGCCCGGTGATGTAGTCGCCGGTGCGCAGGTTGAAGCGGCGGATCTGGCTGGGGCTGACGTAGATGTCGTCGGGGCCGGCCAGGTAGCTCTCGTCGGCCGAGCGCAGGAAGCCGAAGCCGTCCTGCAGGATCTCCAGCACGCCCTCGGCCCAGATGCCGCCGCCGGAACGGGCGTGCGCCTTGAGGATGTTGAAGATCACGTCCTGCTTGCGCTGGCGCGCCACGCCTTCCTGGATGCCCAGCGACTCGGCGAAGGCCAGCAGCTGCGGTGCCTTCATGCGCTTGAGTTCGGTGAGGTTGATCAGGCGGTCGTTGCTGCCGACGTCGCCGGTCTCGTCGTCATCCATCGGCAGCCCGTTCGGGTTGCGCTGGCTGCCGCCCTGGCCGCCACGCTGGCCGCGCTCGTGGCGGCGGCGGCGGCCCCGGTCGTTGCGGTCATTGCGATCGTTGCGCCTCGCCTCGCCGTTGCCGCCACCCTGTCCACCCTGGCTCTGTCCGCCTTGGCTGCCGCCCTGCGACGGTGGGTTGGCGCTGCCGCCCTGGCTCCCGGATGCGGGCGGATCCGCCTCGGCCGCCGGGCGGGTGTTGCCGTCGGCGGCGGGTGCGGTGCGCTCGACCGCCGCGCGCTCGTTGCCGCGATCCACCGGCAGGCTGTCCTGCTGGGGCGCCGGGGCCGGGCGCGGCGTTTCGCCGGCCCCGGGCGTTGCCGCTGCCTCGGCGGACGACTTCTCCGCTTTCGGCGCGGCGGCCTTGCGTGGCGCGCGCTGGCGCGGTTCGCCCGCAGGCCGGGACTCGGCGCCCGAGGCGTCGCTGGGTTCTTTGCTTTCGATATCGGACACGGGCAAACCTCGTGGGGGCGCCGTTGGTACAGGAGGGAGGGAGGACACGTTGCGCAGAACGCGCGGCGGAACAGGACTGTTCCGAACAGGCTGGAATCTAGCACCCGCCGCGCAGCGCCGTAAAGCGCGGCGGCGGGTGCGCAGGGCGCGTCAGAGCGCCTTGTCGATCATCTGGGTCAGCTGGCCCTTGCCGACGGCGCCGATCTGGGTCGCCTCGACCTTGCCGTTCTTGAACACCATCAGGGTGGGAATGCCGCGCACGCCGTAGGTGCGCGGCGTCTGCTGGTTCTGGTCGATGTTGATCTTGACCACCCGCAGCTTGCCTTCGTACTGCCTGGCCAGCTCGTCCAGCACCGGCGCGATGGCCTTGCACGGGCCGCACCACTCGGCCCAGAAGTCGAGCAGCACGGGGGTGTCGGACTTCAGCACTTCCTGCTCGAAGGCTGCATCGCTGACGTGGGTAATGAGTTCGCTCACCGGGGTTCTCCGAGGGTAGGCGGTGGGATGAGGGCGACCGCGCGGCCGGCATCGGCTACACTGGGGCGCCCATGAAGCGCGGGTCGTTCCGGACTTGGGGAAGCGCGATCGCCGTTGCGGCGTCCGCGCATTCCAGCCTAACTCGGGGCGCGATTCAAGCGATTCAAGGGCCCGGCCAGCGGGTGGTTCCGTTGACATAGGCAAGCCCCTTGCGCGGTGGCCTTACCGCCAGACGCCTTGCCTATGCCAGCGGAACCGCCGGTTCGGGCCGTTCCACTCCGGCGCTCGTCACGGTTCGTGTCGGCGGCCGCGCCAGCCTCAGCGGCCGGCGCGGCGCCCCACGCCTACTCCTCGCGCCGCATCCAACCACCTGTCCCAAGGCCGCGCGGCGGCGGGACCGGGCGAGCCGCCATGCGCCGCCCGCAGCGAAACTGGCCTCCCATGTCCGAAACCGTTCTCACCGATACCTTCTTCACCAACTTCGATCTGCATCCGCTGCTCAAGCAGGGTCTGGACGACGCAGGCTTCACCCGCTGCACGCCGATCCAGGAGCTGACCCTGCCGATGGCACTGGCCGGGCGCGACGTCGCCGGCCAGGCGCAGACCGGCACCGGCAAGACCTGCGCCTTCCTGGTGGCGCTGATGAACCGCCTGCTGACCCAGCCGGCCGCCGCCGACCGCAAGGATTCCGACCCGCGCGCGCTGGTGATCGCGCCGACCCGCGAGCTGGCGATCCAGATCGACAGGGATGCCCAGTCGATCGGCCGCCACACCGGCCTGCGCACGGCGCTGATCTACGGCGGCGTCGACTACGACAAGCAGCGCCAGCAGCTCAAGGACGGCTGCGACATCATCATCGCCACGCCCGGTCGCCTGCTCGACTACTACAAGCAGAACGTGTTCGGCCTCACCAGCGTCGAGGTGATGGTGATCGACGAGGCCGACCGCATGTTCGACCTCGGCTTCATCAAGGACGTGCGCTTCATCTTCCGCCGCCTGCCGGCGCGCGAGCAGCGCCAGGTGCTGCTGTTCTCCGCCACGCTGAGCCACCGCGTGCTGGAGCTGGCCTACGAGCACATGCACGAGGCCGAGAAGCTGGTGGTGGAGACCGACAACGTCACCGCCGACCGCGTGCGCCAGCTGGTCTACTTCCCCGCCAAGGAAGAGAAGATGCCGCTGCTGCTGAACCTGCTCGAGCGCACCCAGGCCGAGCGCAGCATCATCTTCGTCAACACCAAGGCCGCCGCCGAGCGCATCACCGAGCGCGTGAAGCGCCAGGGCTATCGCGTGGGCGCGCTGTCTGGCGACGTGCCGCAGCTCAAGCGCCAGAAGCTGCTGCAGCGTTTCCAGGAAGGCCAGCTCGACATGCTGGTGTGCACCGACGTGGCCGCGCGCGGCCTGCACATTCCCGCGGTCAGCCACGTCTTCAACTACGACCTGCCGCAGGACGCCGAGGACTACGTCCACCGCATCGGCCGCACCGCGCGACTGGGCGCCGAGGGCGATGCGATCAGCTTCGCCTGCGACCTGTACGCGATGAGCCTGCCGGACATCGAGACCTACATCGGGCAGAAGATTCCGGTCGCCTCGGTCGATCCGGAGTTGCTGGTGATGCCCAGGCCGAAGGCGATCGACGCGCAGTTCGTCGCCGACGCGGCGGCCGACAGCGCCGCGTTCGGCGACCGCGTCGAACCGCGCGAGGGCGACAAGGGCGCGCGCGGCAGCCGCAGCGGCAGCCGCGACGGCAAGCGTGAAGGGCGCGGCCCGCGTCCGCCGCGTTCGGCCGAGGCGCGCCCGCCGCGCGCCGCCGTCGCCGAGGCGGCAGTGGCTGCGGTGGTCGAGGTCGCCACGGCGAGCCCGGCCACCGCGCCGGACGGCACGCCCAGCGACGCCACTGGCGCGCCGCGCAAGCGCCGCCGCCGCGGCGGCCGCGGCCGCCATCGCCGTGACGGCGAGGGGGCTCCGGCCGAAGCGGGCGCCGCGGCGCAGACCAATGCCCCGCGCGACGAGCGTCGTCCGCCGCGCGAGCGCCGTCCGTCCAGCGATGTTGCCGGCACGCGGCCGTCGCGTCAGGTGACGGTGCAGTCCGGCATGCCGGCCGTGTCGGCCGCGTCGAAGAAGCCCGGCTTCTTCCGTCGCCTCACGCGTCTTTTCACCGGCCGCTGAGCATGGGCCGAGGGTGGGCCCCGCGCGCGGCGCGGGGGCTCACCTTGCCGCGCGCATCCCGTATCCTTACCGCTGGATGGGATGGCAACGTCGGGGAACGCGGTGATCCGCCTTGATCAGGTAAGCAAGCGCTATGACGGTGGCCACGAGGCGATCTCGCAGTTGTCGTTCGAAGTGGCTGACGGCGAGATGGCCTTCGTCACCGGCCACTCCGGTGCCGGCAAGAGCACGCTGCTCAAGCTGCTGGCGCTGATCGAGCGGCCGTCGCACGGGCAGATCCATCTCGACGAGCTCAATCTGTCGAAAGTCGGCCGGCGCGGCATTCCCGGCCTGCGCCGGCGCATCGGCATGGTGTTCCAGGATCATCGGCTGCTGATGGATCGCAGCGTGTTCGCCAATGTCGAGCTGCCGCTGGTGATCGGCGCGCTGGCCCCGGCCGAACGCGCCAGGCGCGTGCGCGCGGCGCTGGAGAAGGTCGGCCTGCTCGCCTACGAGCGGCAGCTGCCGGATAGCTTGTCCACCGGCGAGCAGCAGCGCGTGGGCATCGCCCGCGCCATCGTGGCGCGACCGAGTCTGCTGATCGCCGACGAACCCACCGGCAACCTCGATCCGCAGCTGGCGGTGGAAATCATGGGACTGTTCGCCGAGTTCCAGCAGGTCGGCACCACCGTGCTGGTGGCCAGCCACGACCTGCCGCTGATCAAGCGCATGCGCAAGCGGGTGATCGTGCTCGATCACGGCCGCCTGGTGGCGGACGTCGCCGCGCAGGAGGTGCTGTGAGCAAGCGCCCCGAACCCGCCGCCGCGGACGATGCCGCCACCGGCCCGCGCGGCGGCCGCCGCAGCGGATCGCGCCGGATCGCCAGCTGGAGCGAGCACCATCGCTGGAGCGCGGCGGCCAGCCTGCGCCGCCTGCTGGCGCGGCCGTTCGGCACCTTGATGACAGTGGCGGTGATCGGCCTGGCGCTGGCGCTGCCGCTGGCGTTCTACCTGCTGCTCGGGAATGTGCAGCGGATGGGCGATGCGCTCGGCCAGCGGCAGGCGATCAGCGTGTTCCTGCAACCGGGGCAGAGTGGGGCCGCGGCTCAGCTGATGGCCACCAGCGTGCGCGAGCGCGCCGATGTGGCCGCGGTAACGGTGAAGACGCCGCAGCAGGGCATGGACGAACTGGCCGCGATGCAGGGTTTCAGCGGCGCGCTGCACGCGCTGGACGACAACCCGCTGCCCTACGTCCTGCAGGTGATGCCGAAGGATGCGCTCGATGCCGGCGCCGTGCAGGATCTGGTCACCCAGCTGCGCGACCTGCGCGGGGTGGACATGGTGCAGGACAGCGGCAGCTGGCGGCAGCGGCTGGACGCGCTGCTCGGGCTGGGCAACCGCATCGTCGCGGTGCTGGCGCTGCTGCTTTCGCTGGCCGCCCTGCTGGTGGTCGGCAACACGGTGCGGGTGGACATCGCCAGCCGGGTCGAGGAGATCGGCGTGCTGCTGCTGATCGGCGCGAGTCGCCCGTTCGTGCGCCGGCCCTATCTCTACGCGGGCATCTGGTACGGGCTGTTCGGCGGCGTGCTGGCTTCGCTGCTGGCGGTGGCGATCGAGCTGTCGCTGGTGGCGCCGGTGGAGCAGCTCAACGCGGCCTATGCCGGGCAGCTCGAACTCGGCGCACTGCCGCTGTGGCTGCTGCTGGCCACGCCGCTGGCCGCCGCGGTGCTCGGCTGGCTGGGGGCGCGACTGGTCAGCGCGTGGCAGCTGCGGCGGGCGACGGTCTGATGCGCTGCATTCATGCATTGGTGATGGCGATCGCAGGCGCGACGGCGGGCGACGTTGCAGGATCGACGATTCCGGCGGAGCGCCGGGGATCGGGGCGGGAGAGGCGGTGATCGACGTGCGGACCTTGGCGGCAGCCGCCATGCGGGAATCGAGGCGATGAGCGGCGGCATCAGCGGCCGCAGCGTGGGCGAGGCGCCGCGCGTGCTGGTGGTCGACGGTTCGAAGGTGGTGCGCCAGCTGATCACGCGCGTGCTGGCCAGCGAGCTGCCGGCGGCCCAGGTGGTCGGTTGCGCCACCGGCGAGGAGGCGCAGCGCGAGCTGCAGTCCGGCGCGTTCGACTTCATCACGGTGGCGTTGCGCCTGCCGGACATGGACGGACTGGAGCTGGCTCGCTACGTGCGCGAATCGGCGCCGCAGGCCTACGTGCCCATCGTGGTGGTCTCCGGCGACGTGGACGACCGCCTGCACCGGCGCGCGCTGGGCGAGCACGTCACCGACTACTTCGACAAGTCGCTGGGCTT
The DNA here is from genome assembly GCF_049445995.1 of Dyella sp. KRB-257. Taxonomy (NCBI): domain Bacteria; kingdom Pseudomonadati; phylum Pseudomonadota; class Gammaproteobacteria; order Lysobacterales; family Rhodanobacteraceae; genus Dyella; species Dyella sp. KRB-257. The sequence goes on from NZ_JBMSDZ010000008.1 coordinate 136,647, forward strand.
CCCGGCGCTGGGCGCGTTCATTCGCGGCTACGTGAGTCCGCAGGAAACCGCCTCCGGTACCGTGCTCTACGTCGAGGACAGCCGCGTGGTGGCGCTGGCGACCCGCCGCATGATGGAAAAGATCGGCCTCACCGTGCGCCACGTGGTGAGCGTGGAAGACGCGCTGGCGCTGCTGGAAGCCGATCGCGAGCTCGGCTGGGTGGGCGCCGACGTGGTGCTCACCGACGTCAGCCTGAAGGGCGAGCTGACCGGCGGCGACCTGCTCGAGCGCATCCGCACCGACTTCGGCTACGGCAAGGGACGGCTGCCGGTGCTGGTGATGACCGGCGACGAGAACCCGGCCAACCAGGCGGCCCTGCTCAAGGCGGGCGCCAACGACCTGGTCGAGAAGCCGGTGGAAGAACACCTGCTGATCACCAAGCTGCTGTTCCAACTGCGCATGGCGCAGCACCTGCGCTCGCTCAACGAGCCGCCGGCATGAGTGGCGAGCGCATCCGGCTGGAGGCCGGCTGGAAGACCCGCATCGGCGATTACCTCGAACGCCCGGAAATGCGCGCGCTGGCCGATTTCCTGCGCACGGAAAAACGCGCCGGCAAGGAGATCTATCCTCCGGGGCCGGAGATCTTCGCTGCGTTCGACCACACGCCGTTCGACGCGGTGCGGGTGGTGATCCTCGGCCAGGACCCGTACCACGGGCCGGGCCAGGCGCACGGCCTGTGCTTCTCGGTGCGTCCGGGCGTGCCGGTGCCGCCGTCGCTGGACAACATCTTCAAGGAAATCAGCCGCGACCTGGGCATCCCGCGGCCCGACCACGGCTGCCTCACGCCGTGGGCCGACCGCGGCGTGCTGCTGCTCAACGCGGTGCTGACCGTGCAGCGCGGCCAGGCCGGTTCGCACCAGGGCAAGGGCTGGGAAGGCTTCACCGACGCGGCGATCGAGGCGCTCAACCGCGAGCGCGAGGGTATCGTGTTCCTGCTCTGGGGCAGCTACGCCCAGCGCAAGGGGCGGCTGATCGACACCCGGCGCCATCATGTACTCACCGCGGTGCATCCCTCGCCGCTCTCGGCCCATCGCGGTTTCATCGGCTGCGGGCACTTTTCGGCCGCCAATGCCTGGCTGCAGCGGGAAGAGATGACGCCGATCGACTGGTCGCTGCCGCCGCGGGCGGCGCTGGCAGACGGAGCCGGGCTTCACACAAGGTGAATGTCCAACGCGGAGAATGCTGCGCCTGCCCCGGCCGACTGGATTTCCTGTCGGCCTTTCTGTACCATTCGGTTCAATAAGTCGACGCGGCGGCCATCTCCCGCGCCGGAACTTTGTGCCGGCTTTAGCACTCCAAACAACCGAGTACTAAGCTGCTCCCCATTCAGGAGGTTTCGTCCATGTCCCAGGCCTTGGTCACCGCCAACATTCCGGTACCCAACCTCGTTGGTAGTCTGGATGCCTATATCTCGGCGGTGCACCGCATTCCGGTGCTCAGCCAGGAAGAGGAGCAGGCGCTGTCGCGCCGCTACCTCGAAGAAAACGACCTGTCGTCGGCCAGGAAACTGGTGATGTCGCACCTGCGTTTCGTGGTGCACGTGGCCCGCGGTTACTCGGGCTACGGTCTGCAGCTCGGCGACCTGATCCAGGAAGGCAACATCGGCCTGATGAAGGCGGTCAAGCGTTTCGACCCCGACCAGGGCGTGCGCCTGGTGAGCTTTGCCGTGCACTGGATCCGTGCCGAGATGCACGAGTTCATCCTCAAGAACTGGCGCATCGTGAAGGTCGCCACCACCAAGGCGCAGCGCAAGCTGTTCTTCAACCTGCGCAAGAGCAAGAAGCGCCTGGGCTGGATGAACGCCGAGGAAGTACGCACGGTGGCGAAGGATCTGGGCGTGCCCGAGGCGACCGTGCGCGAGATGGAATCGCGGCTGTCCGGTCGCGACGTCGGCTTCGAGGCCCCCGTCGATGCGGACGAAGACGCCAAGCCCGCGCCGGCCGCATTCCTGGTGGACGATGGTGCCGATCCGTACGACAACGTGTCCGACGCCGATCACTCCGACAACCAGCTCGAAACGCTGTCGGCCGCGCTGGAGAAGCTGGACGGCCGCTCGCGCGACATCATCCAGCGCCGCTGGCTCAACGACGACAAGGCCACGCTGCAGGATCTGGCCGACGAGTACGGCGTGTCGGCCGAGCGCATCCGCCAGGTCGAGGCCAATGCGATGAAGAAGATGCGCGGGCTGTTTGCCGCCACGGCCTGATCGACGCGTCATCAGCAGCAAGCAAAAAACGGCCCCGCGAGGGGCCGTTTTCGTTGCTGTCGGGCGTTTTCGCCAGCAGCCTGTCGGGCTTTGCTGATAGAGGCGAGAAGTCGGCTGTGCGAGGCGAGGACAGATTTTCGACGTTTCGTCGGCCCATAGTGGTTCTATGGGGCAGCGAAGCGGCGGAAATATGGACCGTACAGCCGGATCCGCAGCCCGGCCGAGCAAAGCCCGACGGGCTGCTAGAGCCTGGCAGCCAGCAGCTTTTCCAGCTTCACCTGGTCGGCGGCGAACTTGCGGATGCCGTCGGCCAGCTTGTCGCTCGCCATCGCGTCCTGGTTATGGCCCCAGCGGAAGGCCGGCTCGCTGAGCGGCGCCGGATGCGGCTCGCGACGGCCAGTGTCCTGGAGTGCGCGCGGCAGCGGATCGTGGCTGGCGTCGAGCTTCTCCAGCAGCTCGGGGCTGATGGTGAGACGGTCGCAGCCGGCCAGTGCGCGGATCTGCCCCGCGTTGCGGAAGCTCGCCCCCATCACCACCGTCTCGAAGCCGTGGCGCTTGTACCAGTCGTAGATGCGGCGTACCGACTGCACGCCGGGATCCTGCTCGGGCTCGAACGATGTCGCGTCGGTGTTGGCCACGTACCAGTCCATGATGCGCCCGACGAACGGCGAGATCAGGAACACGCCCGCCTCGGCGCAGGCCACCGCCTGCTCAAACGAGAACAGCAAGGTGAGGTTGCACTGGATGCCATGCCGTTCCAGCTGCTCGGCGGCGCGGATGCCTTCCCAGGTGGAGGCGATCTTGATCAGGATCCGGTCGCGCTTCACGCCGGCGTCCTCGTACAGCCCGATCAGCCGCTCGGCCTTGGCGATGGTCGCATCGGTGTCGAAGGACAGTCGCGCATCGACCTCGGTCGACACCCGGCCCGGCACCAGGTCGAGGATCTTGCGGCCGACCGCCACGGCGAGATGGTCGCCGGCGTCGACGATCTGCTGCTCGCGGTCGTGGCTGCGCGACTTCGCCCACGTCAACGCCTCGTCCAGCAGCGGCGCGTAGGCGGGAATGCCGGCGGCCTTGAGCAGCAGCGAGGGATTGGTGGTGGCGTCGACCGGCTTGTAGCGGGTGATCGCCTCGATGTCGCCGGTGTCGGCGACCACGGTGGTGTACAGGCGAAGTTGTTCGAGCTGCGATGCCATGGGGGCCTCCTGACTGTCAGCCGACAAGTATAGGCGGCAGGGGTGGCGATCCCGTGAGCGCTGCGTGGTTCAGTACAGGTCGATCGGATCCACATCGAGCGACCAGCGCACGCGCCGCGCGGTCGGCAGCTGGCCGAGCCCGCGTTGCCACGGGCGCGCCACCGCATGCAGCTGCGCGCGGCTGGACGCTTCCAAGAGCAGTTGTCCGCGGTGGCGGCCGGCACGCAGCGCCATCGGCGCCGGCATCGGGCCGGCCAGTTGCAGTGCATGGTCGGCCGGCAGCGCGGCGGCGGCGGCGGCAAGGAAGGCGTCGACTGCGCTGCGCTCGTGCGCATCGGCGCGCAGCAGGATCTGGTGGCTGTACGGCGGCAGCGCGGCCTGCTCGCGTTCGGCCAGCAGCGCCCTGGCGGCGGCGCCGTAGCCGTGCGCCAGCAGGCTGCGCAGCAGCGGATGGTCCGGGTGATGGGTCTGCAGCAGCACGCGGCCGGGCTTGGCCGCGCGCCCGGCACGTCCGGCCACCTGCACCACCAGCTGCGCCAGCCGCTCGCCGGCGCGGAAGTCGATGCTGTGCAGGCCCTCGTCCACGCCCACGATGGCGACCAGGGTGAGGTTGGGCAGGTCGTGGCCCTTGGCCAGCATTTGGGTGCCGACCAGGATCGCCGGCGCATCCGCACGCAGGCCGTCCAGCAGGTGCTCGAAGGCGTCGCGGTGACGGGTCGTCTCGCGGTCGATGCGCAGCACGGGGACCTCGGGGAACAGCGCGAGGAGCGCTTCCTCCAGCCGCTCGGTGCCCTGGCCCTGTGGCCACAGCGCGCCGGCACCGCAGGCCGGGCACGCCGACGGCACCTTGCTGCGATAGTCGCAGTGATGGCAGCGCAGCTGGCGCTGTCCCGCGTGCAGGGTGAGCGGCCGCTCGCAGCGCGGACAGTCGGCGTGCCAGCCGCAGGCGTGGCACAGCAGTACCGGTGCATAGCCGCGGCGGTTGCGGAACACCAGCACCTGCTCGCCGCGCGCCACCGTGTCGCGCACCGCCGCCTGCAGCGCGGGCGACAGGCCGTGATCGAGGTGCTGCGAGCGCACGTCGACGATCTGCACCTGCGGCGCATGCACGGCGGCGGGACGGGCGCGCAGGGCCAGTGCGCGGTAGCGCCCGGCCGCCACGTTGGCCAGCGACTCCAGCGACGGCGTGGCGCTGCCCAGCACGATCGGCACACCCAGCGCGCGGGCGCGCACCAGGGCGAGGTCGCGCGCGTGATAGCGGAATCCCTCCTGCTGTTTGTAGGCCGCGTCGTGCTCCTCGTCGACCACGATCAATCCGGCCTGCGGCAGTGGCGTGAACACCGCCGAGCGCGTGCCCACGATCACCCGCGCCTCGCCGCTGCGGGCGCGCAGCCAGGCGCGCGTGCGCGCGCCCTCGGCGAGGTTGGAATGCAGTACTTCCACCGCCACGCCGAGGCGGTCGCGCAGCCGGCGCAGGGTCTGCGGCGCCAGGCCGATCTCCGGCACCAGCAGCAGGCTCTGCTTGCCTTCGGCCAGCGCCTGCTCGATCAAGGCGAGATAGACCTCGGTCTTGCCGCTGCCGGTGACACCGTCCAGCAGGAACGGCTGGAAACGGCCACGCTCGGCCGCGATCGCGGCGACCGCCTGCCGTTGTTCGGCGCTGAGCGGCAACGGTGCGCCGGCCGGCATGGCCGCGGCCACGGCCGTGTGGCGTTCGATCAGTCCGGCCGGCGCGAGGCGGCGGGCGGCCGCGCGCCAGGACGGCAGCCGTTCACCCAGGGTGTCGGCACGCTGCGGGCCATCGGCCAGCAATTGCAGCAGCAGGTGACTGGCGCCGCGCCGGCTGCCCGCATCCAGCGCGCTGCGGCCGGTCGTGGTGAGTTGCCAGTACTCCTCGCGCGTGTCCGGCCACGGGCGCGGCTCGCGCAGCGCCAGCGGCAGCGCGTTGGCATAGGCCTCGCCCGGCGCCGCCAGCCAGTAGTCGGCGGCCCAGGCCAGCGTCTGCATCAGTTCGCCGTCCAGCAGCGGGGCCGGATCGAGCACCTCGGCCACCGGTTTGAGCCGGCCTTCGGCCACGCTCGCCGCAGCCGCGGGATCGACCACGATGCCCACCCTGCTGCCACGTCCGAACGGTACCCGCACCCGGCTGCCGGCCTGCGGCTCGCCACTGGCGGGCGGCAGGTAATCGAACAGGGTGGGCAGGGGCACCGGCAGGGCGACACGGACGACGGTGGGCATGGCTACCTCGCGGGCCGGTCAGTGTAGCGGCCGGGCCGGGAGCCTGTCGGGCTTTGGTCGGCCGGGCTGCAAATCGGGCGGCGCGAGGACAGATTTTCGCCTCGACCAGCAAGGCCCGACAGGCCCCCGGATACGCGGGCCTGCTGCCCGCGGCGGCATGCTTTCGTCCGCCTCCCGGCGCGACGCCGCGTTGGACTCGCTTGCTGTACCGGACTCTAGGAAACCAGGGTAAGTGACGTCTCGTCGGCCCTTTTCGGCCTTATCCACAGTTGCTGTGGATAACTCTGTGGATGCGACGGGGAAGGGCGGGCTTCAGCCCCGGCGTGACGCCCTCCGCGACGCCATGGGCAAGTTTTAACCATGCTGAAATATCTTTTCATATCAACAAGTTGAAATTTCATGCGAACCCGCTTCATCGACCTGCCACAGACCGTGCGATCCGGTTGACACTCCGATGACGCTGTGCAAAACCCCTGGGCCGATCCGGCGATGGACCCCCTGCACCCGCGGTAAAATGTGATGGAGTTCACATTCCATGGCGAGTGGCATCCGATCCGGCAGCACGGCCATGTTGGTGTGGTCACGCACGGCCACGAGCACATGCGGCGTGCCGTCCGGTTGAACGCGCAGCGCCGCTCTGCCGGCGCGAACGCCCGTGCCGATGACCGCTGCCTGCCGCGCCTAGCAGCCTGTCGGGCTTTGGTCGGCCGGGCTGCGAATCCGTCTGTGCGGTCCCTATTTCCGCCGCTTCTTGGCCCATAGCACCATTATGGGCCGGCGAATCGTCGAAAATCTGTCCTCGCACAGCCAAATTCTCGCCTCGACCACCAAAGCCCGACAGGCTGCTAGAGGATGCTAGAGGATCGTCAAGCAGGTGACGCCCCACTAGAATGCCCGACCCTGTCGACTGTTTCCGCCATGAACGCCTTCCGTCCCGATCGCGCGCGGGTCGCGCACGAGATCGGTGCCACCGTGCGCCTCGCCCTGCCGCTGATCGCCGCCCAGCTGGCGGCGATCGGCTCCAACGTGATCGACGCGCTGCTGTCGGGCCACTACAGCACCCACGTGCTCGGCGCGGTGGCGGTGGGCACCAACGTGTGGTCGCTGGCGATCGTCACCGGCATCGGCCTGATGATGGCGGTGCCGCCGTCGGTGGCGCAGTTGGACGGCGCCGGCCGTCGGCATGCGATCGGCGCGGTGTTCCGCCAGGCGCTGTGGCTGGCGCTGATCACCGGCGTGGGGCTGTGGTTCGCCGTGCGTCACGCCAGTCCGCTGTTCGCATGGATCGGCGTGGCGCCCGACCTGCGCGAGGACGTGGGTGCGTTCCTGCAGGCGATCAGCTGGGGTGCGCCGGCGCTGACCGGCTACTTTGTCCTGCGCGGGCTGTCCGAAGGCCTCTCGCTGACGCGGCCGTCGATGTTCTTCAGCCTCGGTGGCCTGGTGCTGCTGGTGCCGCTGGGCTACGTGTTCATGTACGGCAAGCTCGGCCTGCCGCCGCAGGGCGCGCGTGGCTGCGGCATGGCCACCGCGCTGGTGCTGTGGCTGGAGCTGATCGCCTTCGCCATCTACGTGCTGCGCCACCGCAACTATCGCGGGCTGGGATTGCTCGACCACTTCGAAGGCCCCGACTGGCGCCGCATCGGCGAGCTGCTGCATGTCGGCGCGCCGATGGCGGTCAGCCTGCTGGCCGAGGCCGGGCTGTTCGTCGCGGTGGCGCTGGGCGTCAGTCGGCTCGGCGACGAGGCGGTGGCCAGCCACCAGGTGGCGCTGAACGTGGCCTCGCTGTTCTTCATGATCCCGCTGGGGCTGGCGATGGCGATCACCGTGCGGGTGGGCAACGCGGTCGGTCGCGGCGATGCGCGCGGCGTGCGCTATGCCGGCTTCTGCGGCATCGGCCTCAGCCTGGTCACCCAGCTGGTGTCGGCGGCGGTGATGTTCGGCGTGCCGCACTGGATTGCCGGGCTGTATACCGACCAGGCCAGGGTGGTGGGTCTGGCCGCGCAGCTGCTGTTGCTGGCCGGCGTGTTCCAGTTTTCCGACGGCATCCAGGTGGCTTCCAACGGCGCGCTGCGCGGCCTGAAGGACACCCGCGTGCCGATGGCGATCACCCTGTTCGCCTACTGGGGCGTGGGCATGCCAACGGGCTGGTGGCTCGCCTTCCACCAGGGACTGGGCGCGCGCGGCATGTGGATGGGGCTGATCGCGGGCCTGAGCGTGTCGGCGGCGATGCTGTTCACCCGCTTCTGGCGCAGCGCGTGGCGCCAGCGCTGGGTCAGGTCGACGCAGCCTGACGACCCACACATGACCGCGCCGGTGCAAGCCGGTACGCTGCCGATCGATCCGTAACCTTCACTTTCCGCACAGGATGGCTGCATGACCGCTTCGCGCCCCAACGGCTTCTGGGCCTTTCTCCGCGTCCTCGGGCGCGGGCTCAACGTGCTGCGGCTGGTGATCATCAACGCGGTGTTCTTCGGCCTGCTGCTCATCGTGCTGCTGGCGGTGGTCGGCGTATTCGCCGGGCGCCACGCGGGGCTGGGGCTGCAGCCCGACTCGGTGCTGGTGATCAAGCCGGAAGGGCGGCTGGTGGAGCAGTACAGCATCGCGCCGCTGCAGCGCGCGCTGTCGGGCCTGTCCGGCAACGAGCCGAAGGAAGTGCAGGTGCGCGACCTGGTGCGCGCGATCGACGCGGCCGCCACCGACAAGCACATCACCCGCATCCTGCTGCTGCCCGACCACTTGCAGGCCGGCGGCTTCGCCGCACTGCGCGAGGTGGGCGCCGCACTGGACCGCTTCCGCGCCGCCGGCAAGCCGGTGATCGCCTGGGGCGTGAACTACGATCAGGGCCAGTACTACCTCGCCTCCCACGCCGACCGCCTGCTGGTCGATCCGCAGGGCGGCGTGATGATCACCGGGCTGGCCAACTACCGGCTGTTCTACAAGGACCTGCTGGACAGGCTCGGCGTGCAGGTACACCTGTTCCGCGTGGGCCAGTTCAAGAGCGCGGCCGAGCCGTACATCCTCGATCACGCCTCGCCCGAATCGAAGGTGGCCGACAGCTACTGGATGGGCGGCCTGTGGGACAACTACCTGGCCAGCGTGGCCAAGCGCCGCAAGCTGGATCCGGCCACCCTGCGCAACGACATCGACCAGCTGCCGGACAACATCGGCAAAACCCACGGCAACCTCGCCCAGCTCTCGCTGGACGAGCATCTGGTCGACGGGCTCGCCACCGAGGCCGATGTCGAAACGATGATGCGTCGCGAAGGCGTGCCGGCCGGCAAGCAGGGGCGCGGCTTCCGCGCCGTCAACCTGGCCGCTTATGTGGCGCAGCTGCCGGACGATACCGACGCGCTGTTCAAGCCCGGCGTGGCGGTGGTGGTGGCCGAGGGCGAGATCGCCGGCGGCAAGCAGCCGCAGGGCGAGATCGGTGGCGAATCCACCGCCGCACTGATCCGCGCCGCGCGCGAGGACAAGAAGACCAAGGCGCTGGTGCTCAGGGTGAACTCGCCCGGTGGCGAGGTGTATGCCGCCGAGCAGATCCGTCGCGAAGTGGAGCTGACCCGCAAGGCCGGTATTCCGGTGATCGTCTCTATGGGCGACGTGGCGGCCAGCGGCGGCTACTGGATCTCGATGAACGCCGATCGCATCTTCGCCGAGCCGAACACCATCACCGGCTCGATCGGCATCTTCGGCATGTACTACTCGATCCCGGACACGCTGGCCAAGCTCGGCGTGCGGAGCGACGGCGTGGCCACCGGCCCGATGGCCGGCGCGTTCGACATCACCCGGCCGCTCGATCCGCGCGTGGGGCAGGTGATCCAGGCGATCATCGACAAGGGCTATCGCGACTTCGTCGGCGGCGTGGCCAAGGCGCGCGGCAGGGACTACGACGCGATCGACGCGATCGCCCAGGGCCGCGTGTGGACCGGCCAGCAGGCGCTGGATCGCGGCCTGGTCGATCAGCTAGGCGGGCTCGACAGCGCCATCGCCTACGCTGCGCAGCAGGCGAAGCTGGCCAAGGGTTACCCGGTGCGCTACGTGGAGCAGCCGCTGGGCGGCTTCGAGCAGTTCCTGGTGGGCCTCAACCAGAGCGCCATGGCGCGTATCGCGCAGAGCTACGGCCTGCACCTGCCCAGCTGGATGGCCGAGCTGCCGCGCGCGATGCCGGAGCTGCAACTGCTGCGCAATGCCCGCGCCGGTCGTCCCAACGTCTACGCCTACTGCTTCTGCGCGCCGCGCTGAGCGCGCGGTCTCAGCCTCTCAGTCCGACGCCAGCGTGGCGCGGTACCACGCGCCGCGCTGCTCCACCGTCACCGGTGCGTCGAACGCGGGCCGTCCATCGCGCAGTACGGTCGCCCGGTCGATCTCCAGCAGCGCCTCGGCCCCGTCCGCCGACGGGGCGTCGGGCGGAGCGCTCACTGCTCGGCGGCGTCCAGTTGCCTGCGCTGTTCGGCGGCCTGCTGGTCGACGGTCTTCTGCACGTCCCTGGCACGCTGCTCGTCCTTTTTCATGTCGTCCCACGGGGTGGCCACGCGCGCCGACTTGGCGTCCGCTTGCGGAGTCGGTGGCTTGCCCGAGCAGCCGGCAAGCAGCACGGCGGCGGCGAGCAGGGAAAGCAGTGCGCGTGGCGACATGGCGGAAGCTCCGGTACGGCGTGAGTCCAAGTGTCCCGCCGCGCGGCCCGCCGGAGCAAGGCGGCTGGCCCGCGCCGGTGCGGCCGTTCTAAGCTCGGCGCATGAATACACGCATCGACGCATGGCAACTGCAGGGCCACACCGCGCTGGTGACCGGCGCCAGCAAGGGCATCGGCTACGCCACCGCGCGCGAGCTGGCCGGGTTGGGCGCCGACCTGCTACTGGTGGCACGTGACGAGGATCACCTCGAGCAGGTGCGCACCGAACTGGCCGACGATTTTCCCGGCACCGAGGTGCTGGCCTTTGGCGCCGATCTCGTCGAGCCGGAGGAGCGGCTGGCGGTGTTCGACTGGATCGCGGATCTCGGCGCGCCGCTCTCGCTGCTGGTCAACAACGCCGGCGGCAACCAGCCGATGGCCACGCTCGACTACGCCGAAGACGACTACCGCGCGATCTTCGAGCAGAACCTGTTTTCCGCGTTCGAGCTGTGCCGGCTGGCGCATCCGCAGCTTGCGCAGCACGCGAACGCGGCGATCGTGAACGTCGGCTCGGTGTCCGGCATCACCCACGTGCGCACCGGGTCGCCGTACGGCATGAGCAAGGCGGCGCTGCACCAGCTCACCCGCAACCTGGCGGCCGAGTGGGCGGTGGACGGCATCCGCGTGAACGCGGTGGCGCCGTGGTACATCCGCACGCAGCGCACCGACGGCGCGCTGGCCGATCCGGATTATCTGGACGAGGTGCTCGACCGCACGCCGCTGCGGCGGATCGGCGAGCCGGAGGAAGTGGCCGCGGCGATCGCGTTCCTGTGTCTGCCCGCCGCCAGCTACATCACCGGCCAGGTGCTGGCGGTGGACGGCGGCTTCATCGGCTACGGATTCTGAGCGGCGCGGGTTGTCCACAACGTCTGTGGACAGCTTGCGCACAAGTCTGTGGAGCGATGCGGCCAGCCCGCATGGCACAAGAGTTTTCACCGGTTTGATGCCGGCCTGGCCAGGCTTCCGTGGAGTTATCCAGCGCAACTGGGGATGGCCTGTGGACAAGCCTGTGGGCGATCGCCCCAAGTGGCCGCCGCGCGGTCACTTGCATCACATTGCGCAGGTTTTGCGCAGCGCACTCAGCGGCCGCAGTGGATGAGCTGCGCCTGCAGCTCGGTCTCGCGCTGTTCGAACGGTGCCCGCTCGCTCTTGAACGCCTGCCTGAGCTTGTGCTCGTTGGCGTCGTACTCGTCCTGCAGCGCTGCGCAGGTTTCCTGCGGGCCGAGCTGGCGGCAGACGTCCTGCACCCATACATAATTGTTGGCGACCAGCCCGCTGGTCACCTTGCCGCGGTTGAGCTCGGGCGCCGAAGCGCCGCCGCCGCCGGGGCCGTACACCGAGGCGAGCGGCGCCTGCACTGCGCCGAGCACGCCGAACGGTGCCTGATAAGGCTGCGGATCGCCGTTGCGGCTGAGGTAGATCTTGCCGTCGGTGGCGCGCTGGCAGCTGTACAGCACGGGCAGGGGTGCGCTGGGAACGTGCAGTTGCACGGGCGCGGGCGGAGCGGCCTCCGTGGCGTCCGGCGCCGCCTCCCGTGGTTGAGGTGTCGGCGGCGCGGGCTGCGTATCCACGAGGTGGATCGCCTGCTGTTGCCGGGTGCGCGGACAGGGCGCGTCCTGATAGGTCACGGCGCCGCCCGCGCCGGTGCACTTGTAGACGGTACTCGCCGCCGCCGGCGTGATGACGGCAAGCAGCAGGCTACCGGAGAGCAGGGAGCGCAGCGCGGTCATGGACGTATCCCGTGAGGACCGGCCGATGATCGCTCAGAACTCGGCCACGTGCTCTTCCGCGGCAAAGCCCACGGTGAGCGCGCCCTCGCCCACGTTGACCATGCCGGTGATGCTCATCGGCGCCAGCATCAGCTCGACCTTGCATTCGTCGCAGGCGGCCTTGAGCGTGTCGTAACCGGGCAGCTCCGGCACGTCGGCCAGGTCGCCGCCATAGCTCAGGCACACCGCCGGCACCAGCAGGCCGGCGTGCACGCGCTTGATCACGTAGTCGAACAGCACTTCCACGCCGTGCTCGAAGCCCCGCACCTTGCCGACCGGGCCGGTCTCGCCGCGGTAGGCGCGCAGCATCGGCTTGATGTCCAGCGCCGAGCCCATCATCACGCTGAACAGGCCCACGCTGCGATCGCCCTTGGTCTTGGCGCGGGCGCGCAGGTAGTAGAGGTCGCGCGGCAGCATGTAGCCGTAGGAATTGTTGGCGATGTAGGTGAGCCGCTCGCGGATCGCCGCCGGCGTCTGGCCGGCCTTGAACAGGCGGGTGGCCTCCACGATGGCCGGCGCCGCGCCAGCGAACACCGAGCGCGTGTCGATCACCCGCATCAGGAACGGGCCCGGCATCGTGGTCTGGTCGCGCACCGCACGATAGTGCTTGAGTACCGCGAAGCTGGCCTTGATCACGTGGTCGTTGATCGGGCTGCGCGTGGCGGTGATGGTCAGGCAGAACACGCAGTCCTTCTCCAGCACCAGTTTTTCCAGGAACAGCTTCTGCACGTCCTCCACCGAGCACGGCTCGGTGGAGGCGGAATGGCTGCGGCTGCCCATCTTCAGGTCGAGGAAGCGCTGGATCTCCGTCGGGTTTCGGTCGTCCTTGAACACGTCCTTGTCGATGTGCACGGCGATCGGCATCACCGCGATGTCGTGCTCCTCGATGAACGCCTGCGGCAGGTCGCAGGAAGCATCAATGGCCAGGCCCATGCGCATAACATGTCACCCCTCTGGAAGGCGCGCCGAACATAACACGGGCCTCCACGCCGTGATCCACGCCGCAAAGCAGCATTTTGGCCAGGCCCTATGGGAGGCTACCGACCACCGCCGCGCGGACCTTGAGCCTGCGCGATGACGGCCGGCAGGACGCCAGCCGGCGTTGCTGGCGGCACCATGCCGCCCCTAGAGCGTGGGCCGTAGAAATCTTTGGGCTGCGATTGTGCTCTCATCCATAGGCTGTGCCTCTCATCGGGCTTGCATAGTGTGACTATGCGCACCCTCCGATAGACGCATCCTATGGCGATAGCCCAATCTCGCTATCCAAAGTTTCTACGGCCCACGCTCCTAGAATGACGCACCGACTTTGGCATCGTGCCGGCGTGGCGTCGCCGGTAATGCGGGGTGGAACCTTCCCGCCGACCCACAGAGGTCCCATGAAAAGCAAGCAAGAGATCGTCTCCAACTGGCTGCCGCGTTACACCGGCACGCCACTGGAGCAGTTCGGCCAGCATGTCCTGCTGACCAATTTCGGCCACTACGTGGAGTTGTTCGCACAGTGGCACGGCGTGGAGGTGCAGGGCCGCGACCGCCCCATGCCCAACGCCACCGCCGACGGCATCACCCTGATCAACTTCGGCATGGGCAGCCCCAACGCGGCCACCATGATGGACCTGCTCAGCGCCATCGAGCCCAAGGCCGCGCTGTTCCTGGGCAAGTGCGGGGGGCTGAAGAAGAAGAACCAGATCGGCGACCTGGTGCTGCCGATCGCGGCGATCCGCGGCGAAGGCACCTCCAACGACTACCTGCTGCCGGAGGTGCCGGCGCTGCCGGCGTTCCAGCTGCAGCGCGGCGTGTCGACGATGATCCGCGACCTCGGCTACGACTACTGGACCGGCACGGTGTACACCACCAATCGCCGCGTGTGGGAGCACGACGAGGCGTTCAAGGATTACCTGCGCCGCACTCGCTGCATGGCGGTGGACATGGAGACCGCCACCATCTTCGCGGCCGGCTTCGCCAACCGCATCCCGTGCGGCGCACTGCTGCTGGTGTCCGACCAGCCGATGATCCCGGAAGGCGTGAAGACCGAAGCCAGCGACCGCCAGGTCACCGGCCAGTTCGTCGAGCGCCACATCCGTATCGGCGTGGAAGCCCTCAAGCTGGTGCGCCGCCACGGCCGCAGCGTGAAGCACCTGCGCTTCGAGGAAGAGATCGAGTAGGCCCGGTATTCAACCGGTCGATGCCGATGCCGTGCACCACCATAAGCTCTACGGTGTCTTGGCGGCCGAGGTATCCGCCAGCGGCGTCCTGTCACGGGTAGAACGTCGGGATGCTAGCGCAAGCAATTGATTTCAGAAGACATGCCTGGGCAGAATTCGAGAGCTGTTGACCAATTGTAAGAAAAACGTGATAAAGACGTGTGCCACAAACCATAAAAAGCGCTCGCTACGTCCAGGCACTTGATCGTTTTCAACGCAATTTTCCGGGAGGGTTTCACATGAATTCGGGTACCAAGAAACTGACCATATCAGTGCGTGCCGCGCTGTCCCTGAGTGCCGTGCTGGCCGCGGGCATCGCCGGCCCCGCGTTTGCCCAGGACGCGACGAAGAGCGCCTCGGCAGACCAGAAAAATCCCACCACGCTGGAGACCATCACGGTCACCGGCTCGCGCATTCGTCGCGTGGATCTGGAAACCGCCAACCCGGTGGTGACCATCGACCGTGCGCAGATCGAGCGCGCGGGTAAGCTCACCCTGGGTGACCTGGTGCAGCAGCTGCCGGAAATCGCCGGCGCCGCAACCAACCCGGCAGTGAACAACGGCGGCGGCGACGGCGCCTCCACGGTGTCCCTGCGCGGCCTCGGCTCACAGCGCACGCTGCTCCTGCTGGATGGCCATCGCGTCGCCTATCAGGATCTGAACTCGATCCCGCTGGCGATGATCGAGCGGGTCGACGTGCTGAAGGACGGTGCCTCCGCGGTATATGGCTCCGATGCAATCGGCGGCGTGGTCAACTTCATCACCCGCAAGAATTATCAGGGAGCGCAGATCAGCGTCGACTACGGCGTGTCCGGACATGGCGATGGCAAGCGCCGCGGTTTCTCGGCAGTCTTCGGCCAGACCAGCGACAAGGGCGGCATCACCGTCGGCGTGAACTACAACAAGCAGGATGCCGTCAGTGCCGGCAACCGCAAGTTCTCCAACCCGGCGCTGTACAACTACTTCGGCAGCATCTTCCCGCTGGGGTCGTCGTACATCCCCAACGGTCGCTTCGTGATTCCGCGCACGGTGGCCGCTGCCAGCGGGCTGAGCTGCGCCGGTACCGCCGCCAACGTCTCAGTGACCCGTATCGATGGCACCACCGGTGCCACGGGCAGTGACTTCCGCTGCTACAAGGGTTCGGGTGCCGGCAACGACACCTACAACTATGCTCCGTACAACATCGAGATGACCCCTGCCGAGCGCGGCGGCATCTTCACGACGGGCAACTACCAGCTTACAGACAGCGTGCAGGCCTACTTCACCGGCTTCACCCAGAAGACCCGCTCAAACTACCAGCTGGCCCCGCTGCCGCTGATCTTCGGTGCCGACTCCGGCGTGATTCTGTCCAAGAACAGCATCTACAACCCGTTCGGCGTGGACGTCTCCAGCGGTGGCTGGCGCGACGTGATCGGCGGCAACCGCATCGGTCAGTACCGCACCCAGGCCGACCAGATGAACCTCGGCCTCCGTGGCAACTTCGGCCAGTCCAGCTGGCAGTGGGATGCCGGCGTGGTGTGGGCGCGTACCACCCAGAAGGGCAGCTTCAGTGGTTACTACTCGAAATCGGCGCTGGCCGCTGCCGTGGGTCCGTCCTACATCGATGCCAACGGCAATCCGGCTTGCGGTACCGCCGCCAACCCGATCGCCAACTGCACACCGGTCAACCTGTTCGATCCGGCACAGTCGGTCTCGGTGCTCAACGGCCTGCGCGTGACCCCGAGCAGCCAGAGCTACGCTTCGGAGAAGACCGCCTACGCGACGGCGAACGGCGAGCTGTTCAACCTGCCGGCCGGCGCGGTCAGCGCCTCGATCGGTGCCGAGTACCGCAAGGACACGTCCTCGCTGACCCCGGACTACGTCTCGCTGATCACCGATCCGAACCTCGGCAGCTGCCAGACCAGCCAGGACGCCTGCCGTTCGGCCCAGGCCGGTTCGGTCGACGTGAAGGAACTCTACGGCGAGCTGTTCGTGCCGGTGCTGGCCGACATGCCGTTCGTCAAGTCCCTCAACGTCACGCTCGGTTCGCGTTACTCGAAGTATTCGTCGGCCGGTTCGACCACCAACTCGCGCATGGGCATCGAGTACCGCCCGGTCGACGACCTGCTGGTCCGCGGCACGGTCGACGAGGTGTTCCGTGCGCCGACCATCGGAGACCTGTTCGGCGGCGTTACCCCCAGTGCCGACACCTACAAGGACCCCTGCTCGGGTACCGGCTACAGCGCCGGCAACCCGGCCTGCGCCGGCGCTTCGGCCGGTTTCGTGCAGGGCACCGCGCAGACCCGCGCGCTCTACGGCAGCAACAGCAGCCTGAAGCCGGAACAGGGAAAGTCGATCTCCTGGGGCGTGGTGTATGACCCGCACTATGTGCAGGGCCTGTCGGTGTCGGCCGACCTGTGGCGCATCTATCTGAACGACACGATCGGCTCGCTGGGTACCCAGACGATCATCGACCAGTGCTACAACTTTAGCCGTTACTGCGGACTGCTGACCCGCAACCCGCAGACCGGTGATATCGAGACGGTCAACAACACCTCGCAGAACGTCGGTCGCGTTACGGTGTCGGGCCTGGACTTCGGCGTGAAGTACAAACTGCCGGAATTCAGCTTCGGCAACTTCATGCTGACACTGGATACGACCTACCTGAAGAGCTACAACCGCGAGGCCATCGCTGGCGACATCAGCAGCCAGTACAACTACGCCGGCACCTATACCTCGTCGGCCACCGGCGGCGACGGCAACTACGCGCGCCTGCGTGGCATCGTCGGCCTGCTGTGGAACCTGGGTGACTTCGATGCGGCGATCCGTACCCGCTACGTGAGCGGCGTGCGTTTCGGCGACACCGTATCCACCCCGGCCGGCTACAACACGGTGGCCAAAGTGAGCGATCCGAACACCGGCGCGCAGAGCTTCCACGCCGGCGCATACGCGATGACCAACATCCAGTTCGGCTACCAGTTCAAGCCCTGGAATGCGCGCATCGACGTGGGTGTGGACAATGCCTTCGACCGTCAGCCCCCGATGCTGTGGCAGTATGGCTTCAACGGCAACACCGACGAGCGTACGTATGACACCGTGGGTCGTTACTACTGGACCCGCCTGACGGTGAAGTTCTAAGTTCGACAAGATGTAGGCACCATGGCCGCGCGATGCCCTGCATTGCGCGGTTTTTTTTTTTGGCGGGAACCAAGGTTTTTCCGAATGACCGTTGTGGACGATGCCACCCTGATCGCCCTGCTTCAGCAGGAGCGCTGGAGCGAACTGGAGCAGGTGGCGCATCGTCGCGTCGAGATCGAGCCCGGATCGGTGCTTGCGTTGTTTGCGCTTGCCACTGCACGGCGTGAGTGTGGTCGGCTGGATGCCGCCGTTGAGGCTTATGCGCGTCTGGCGGCACTGGAGCCGTGGGACCCGGCGCACCTGCAGAATCTTGCTGCCGTGGAACGCCAGCTGGGGCGACGTGGTGATGCCGAAACCCATTATGCCGCCGCGCTCGCGCTCTTGCCTGGCGATCCTCAGTTGCTGCTGGATGCCGGATTGCTGGCGCTGGATGACGCCCGCGTGTTTGATGCCCGGGAGCGGTTCGATGCGGCGGTACGGGCGGCGCCGGGGTGGGCAGTGCCGCTGGTGTTCCTTGCCCGTTGCCAAGCGGAATTGTGCGAGGACGACCAGGTCCGGAGCTGCCTGGATCGGCTGCCGCTGGAGCAGTTGCCGGCCGATCTCGGTGTGGAGGTGGGCACTCTTGCGGCGCAGATCGGGGATACCGAACTGGCCCGTCGGCAGTGGGAGCGGGCCCGACGCGACCCGGCCTCGCACGACCGCGCCACCGCCTTGCTGGCAGGCCTGCATGAGCGGCTGAATCAGGTCGATTCGGCCCGTGCCTTGCTCGCGAGCTTGCCGGTGCCTTCCGCCGTGGGCGACGCGGTGATCAGGCAGGAGATTCTCCAGGCGACGGCGGCGGTGGCAGCACGTGATCGTCGGGTCGATGCGGCGGTGGAGAGCTACGCGGCCCTGCTGGCCTCGTCACCCGGGGAAGCCACCCGGGCACGCATTGGATTTGATCTGGGGCGCCTGCTGGTCGACCAGCACGGACGGGAGTCAGAAGCGCTGGCCACCCTGGGCGCCGCGCACGCATGCCAGGTGTCCATGCTCAAGCGAGCGATGCCCGCATTCGTGGAGGCGCCACCGGAACCGCTCACGATGGCACTCGCCGATCTTCCCGAAGGCTGGATGCCGCTTTTGCAGGGAGCTCCGGCGGCCGACGCATCGCCGGTATTCGTGGTCGGGTTTCCGCGATCCGGCACCACGCTGCTGGAGCAGATGCTGGACGCCCACCCTGCGCTTGCCTCGATGGATGAGCGGACCTTCATCCAGGACGCCATCGACGACATGCAGCGCGATCACGGGCTGATCTATCCGGATGGGCTGGCCGGACTCGATACCCGAGATCTTGATCGCCTGCGCGCGCGCTATTTCGAGCGGGTGGCCACGCAGGTGGCGTTGACCCCGGGTGTGCGGCTGGTCGACAAGAACCCGCTCAATATCCTGCGGCTGCCGATGATGGCCGCGCTGTTTCCCAATGCGCGCTACATCCTCGCCCTGCGACACCCCTGCGACGTGCTGCTGAGCTGCTACATGCAGAACTTCCGCTCGCCGGTGTTCCAGTATCTCTGCCGCGACCTGCCCAGCATCGCCACGGCCTATGCCAACGCGATGCAGGGCTGGATGCATACCACCGACATGCTCTCGCCCGCGTGCCTGACCGTGCGATACGAGGACTTGCTGGACGACCTCGAAGGCACCGCGACGAAGCTGGCCAGGTTCCTGGATCTGCCCGACGCGCATCCCATGCTGCGCTACCAGCACCACGCGCAGGCGAAGGGTTACATCAGCACACCGAGCTATGCGCAGGTGGTGCAGCCGCTCAACCGGAAGGCCGCGTACCGCTGGAAGCGCTTCGCCGCTGCATTCGAAGAGGCGATGCCGACGCTGCAACCGTGGCTGCAGCGTTGGGGTTATGAGTCCTGAGGCAAGCGCGATGGCTCAGTAACGCGGCACGCCCGGATCGATCTCGGCGGCCCAGGCGTCCATGCCGCCCTCGACGTTGAACACCTGGCTGAAACCGTGCGCGGCGAAGCGCTCGGCCACGCCGCGGCTGGATACGCCGTGGTGGCAGATGAAGGCGATCGGGGTGTCCTTGGGCAGCGCGGCGAGGGCGTCGTAGCCTTCGTCCTCCAGCACGCGGGCCTGCGCCAGCGGCGCGGCCTGGGCGCGGCCGCTGGCCGGGCGCACGTCGATCAGGGTGAGGTCGCCGGCGGCCAGGCGCTGCTGCAGTTCCTGCACGCTCAGCGATTTGATCTCCTGCGCGCCGGGGAACTTCAGGCTGAGGCCCTCGCCCTGCACGGTGGAGACCCAGTCGATCACGATGCCCCTGGCGCGCTGGGCGCTGGCCGGATCGAAGTGGATTTCCAGCCCGTTGGACACCGCCACGATGTCGTGGTCGCCCGCCGGTGCCAATTGGAAGCCGGCGCTGTGGTCCGGACCGATCTCCAGGTGGATCGCCATGCCCTGCGCGTTGGCGGTGCCCTGGCGGATCATCTCGGCCGCCTTGTCGGTGATGGTGATCGCGGGCGGCGTGCGGTCGGGCGCGGCGGCGCCGAACAGCGCGTGCAGCTCGCCGCTGGTGTACATCTGGCGAATGATGTCCGAGCCGCCGACCAGCTCGCCGTCCACGTACAGCTGCGGGATGGTGGGCCACTCGCCGTAGATCTTGATGCCCTCGCGGATCTCGGGGTCTTCCAGCACGTTGACCGTGTGGTAGTCCGGCAGCAGTTCGTTCAAGGTATTGGTGGCGGCGGCCGAGAAGCCGCACATCGGCTGCTGGCGGTTACCCTTCATGAACAGCACCACGCGGTGTGCACTGAGCAGGGACTGGATGCGTTCGCGGGTGGCGGGATCGAGGGACATGCGGGGCTCCGGCAAAGAAGGCAATGATACGCCCCCTCCCATGTGCTGGCGGCCGCGGTGGAGTTCAAGCGCGCCGGGCGTCTCGTCTTGCCCCGCTCCAACCGTGCGACCCGGACAACCTGGCCAGCCGCGTCGCGGCTGAAGCCGCTCCCGCAAAAAGCCGAACCTCTCGAACTTCCCTGTGGGCTCGCCGCGGCTGTCCCGGACCTTGAGGCGCTAGTGCCCACAAAAAGCCGACACCTCGAACTTTCGGTGGGAGGCTTTGATCCTGCCCCCGTTTCTCGGACATGCGGATAAGCGGTTTACTACCGCATCACTGAGGTGAGAGAGATGACGAAGAAGAAGGTATCAGCGCAGGCCAAGGTCGAGCGCAAGCACTACCCGCTTGTCTACCAAGAAGCAGCTACACAGCTCAAATTACAGACTCACGTGCTCACTCGTAAGCGTCCGCCCACCGCACCTTTCCCCATCGTGACGGACCCATTGCACTACGCCCCTCACAAACCAGGAGCGAAGCGATGGGCAAGCAAGGCATGGGATCGGGGGTGTCCGCGTGGTGGCTGGTGAGCGCGCCGGTGGATTTTCGTTGTGGTGCCGACCGGTTGTTGGTGCACGTGCGCGAGGTGCTGGGACGGGAGCCGCTGGACGGCTCGGCCTATGTCTTGACCAGCTTCGCTGTTGTGAAGCGCTTCGCAACCGCCGCAGCACGCGCATCAAGGTGCTGGTGGTGGATGCCCAGGGCGTGTGGTTGTCGACGCGGCGGCTGCATCAGGGACGGTTCGTCTGGCCGTCGTCGGCTGAGACGCTGTGGTCGCTGGGTCGTGCGCAGTTCGCGTGGTTGTGCGCGGGCGTGGATTGGCAACGCTTGAGCGCGCCGATGCCCCTTGAAAAACGCGTGTGAGCGGTTACGCTTCGTGACCATGGATCACGCAGCGCTCAACGACATTTCGGACGTCCAAACGCTGCGCGCGATGGTGATTGAACAGCTGCAGATCATCGCCCAGCGCGATCACACGATCGCGTCCAAGGACGCGAAGATCGCCAAGCTCACGCACGAGATCGCGCGGCTGCGTCGCGTGCAGTTTGCGGCCAGGTCCGAGCGCATGGACCCGGCGCAGCGCGAGCTGTTCGACGAGGCGATGGCGGCGGACATCGCCGCGCTGGAAGCGGAGCTGGCCGCGCTCAAGACGCCGCCGGCCAAGCCGCCCACCGAGCGCCGCCCCGCGCCACGCCGCCCGCTGCCGCCCGAGCTGCCGCGTATCGAGACGATTCATGAGCCGGCCTCCTGCGAGTGCGCCCGCTGCGGTGCCGCCTTGGTGAAGATCGGTGAGCACGTCAGCGAGAAACTCGACGTCGAGCCGATGACGTTCTTCGTGCGCCGCGACGTGCATCCGCAATACGCCTGTCGCGCGTGCGAAACCATCGTCGCCGAACCGGTCGCCCCGGCGATCCTCGACCGTGGCCTCGCTGCCCCCGGCCTGCTGGCCCAGGTCGCGATCCAGAAGTACACCGACCACCTGCCGCTGTACCGGCAGGAAGCGATCTTCGCGCGCCACGGCATCGAACTGTCGCGCACGACGCTGGCCGAATGGATCGGCGTGATCGGCCTGCGGCTGCAGCCGCTGGTCGATGCCCTGCGTACCCGCCTGCTCGACGCGCCCGTGCTGCACGCCGACGAGACGCCGGTGGCGCAGCTTGATCCGGGGGCCGGCAAGACCAAGCGTGCCTACCTCTTTGCCTACCGCAGCGCCGATGGCCCGCCGATCATCCTCTTCGATTACTGCGCCAGCCGTGCCGGCAGGCATGCCGCGGACTTCCTCGACGACTGGTGCGGTGCGCTGATGGTCGACGACTACGGTGGCTACAAGGCGCTGTTTGCCAACGGCATCACCGAGCTCGGCTGCTGGGCGCATGCGCGACGCAAGTTCTTCGATGTGCACAAGGCCAGCGCCAGCCCGCTGGCGAAAGAAGCGCTCGAACGCATCGGTACGCTTTACGCCATCGAAGCGAAGCTGCGCGATCTCGACGACGGCGCCCGGCACCGCGAGCGACAACGCTACCTCGCGCCCAGGCTCGACGACCTCAATGTTTGCCGGCTCCGAAACCGCCGGCCAGCGCGCCGCCGCGATCATGAGCCTGCTCGCCACCGCCAAGGCCAACGGCCTCGAACCCCACGCCTGGCTCACCGACACGCTCACCCGCCTGCCCACCACCAAAGATCGCGACATCGCATCCTTGCTGCCGCTGGCATAGGCTTCTGTCACCTTCAAGGTGCGGCGGGCGGGCGCTTACGCTCACTCGCCTGCCCACCACCAAGGACCGAGGCATCGCCTCCCTGCTGCCGCTCGCATAGCTTGTAGCTGCCTTCAAGATGACGGGCGGGCGCTTGCTCACCTTTGACGGTTCGCAGCAAGACCTGCCACCACGCGCGGCGTCGAGCCGCACCGAAGGACGCCCACTCGGGCAGGCAACACGCGCTTGGCGCAGCCGAGCGCGTGCTGCCTCACTCCACCCGGCAGAACACCGCCTTGAGGTAGCGCCCTTCCGGCACGTCGGTGCGGAACGGGTGATCGGCGCCGGCGCCGCGCACGTCCAGCACCTGGATCTCGCGGCCGGCGTTGAGCGCCACCCGGCGCAGCATCTCCAGGAAATCCGCCTCGCTGACCAGCCCGGTGCACGAGCAGGTGAGCAGCAGGCCGCCGGACGGGATGATGTCCAGCGCCATGCGGTTCATCGCGAAGTACTTCTTCAGCGCGTCCATCACCTTGGCGCGGTCGCGGGTGAGCTTGGCCGGGTCGAGGATCACCGCGTCGTAGCGCTCGCCGCGCGCCACCGCGGCGCGCACCCAGTCGAAGATGTCGGCCTGCTCGAACGCCACCTCCACGCCGTTGGCGGCGGCGTTGGCGCGGGCGATCTCCAGGATGCCGGCGTCCATGTCCACGCCCACCGCCTCGCGTGCGCCGGCCGCCATCGCGTGCACGGCGAAACCGCCGGCGTTGCAGCACAGGTCGAGCACGCGGCGGCCGCGGGCCAGTTGGGCGAAGCGCTGGCGGTTGTCGCGCTGGTCGGCGAAGAAGCCGGTCTTGTGGCCCAGCCCGGGCGCGGCGTGGAAGCGCAGGCCGTGCTCGTGCACTTCCACCGGCGCAGGCATCTCGCCGCTGCGGCAGTCGAACGACTCCTGCTTCTGCACGTGGCTCTCGGCGAACCACACCATGCGCGCGCCGGGAAAGTGCGTCTGCAGCGCGGCGTGGATCGCCTCGCGGAACTTCCACATGCCGGCGGCGAAATACTCCATCACCAGGATGTCGGCATAGCGGTCGACGATCAGGCCGGAGAGGCCATCGCCCTCGCTGTGCACCACCCGCCAGGCGTCGCTCACCGCGTCCAGTTGCAGCAGCTCGCGGCGCAGTTGCACGGCGCGGGCGATCTTCGCGGCGATCCATGCGGCGTCAATGGTCTCGGCGGCATCGGTCGACAGCAGGCGCAGCGCGATGCGCGCGTGGCCGTTCCAGAAGCCGCGGCCGACGAAGCGCCCGCGCGCGTCGTGCACCTCCACCACGCTGCCCGGCGGCAGCCGCCCTTCCGGCTTGTAGACCTGCGCCGACCACACCCACGGGTGACCCGGCGGGCGATCGGACTTGAGGCGGATGACGGGGAGTTCGGCGGGCGTGTTCATCGCCGCATTCTACCGGCTGCGCGCGGTCAGCCGGCGCCGCTCGCGGTCAGCGAGCGGCATGTCACGCGCTCAGTCCGCCTGCATCACCGCCAGCTCGTTGCCGTGCGGATCGCGGAACTGGAAGCGGCGCCCGCCGGGAAAGGCGAAGGTGGGCCGCACGATGCTGCCGCCCGCGGCGATCACCGCGACCTGCGCCGCGTCCAGATCGTCCACCTGGATCACTGGCAGCGGCGCGGTCGGTGCTTCGCTCAGGTCGCCCTGCAGGCCGATGTCGACATCGCCGGTGGTGGTGCACGCGTAAGTCGGGCCGAACTCGGCCAGCGTCCAGCCGAACGCCTGCGTGTAGAAGGCCTTCGACGCGGCGAGGTCGGTGGCGGGCAATTCGATGTAGTTGGGGCGGGCCATGAAACCTCTCCTCAGGTTTTTGGAAGATCGTGGTGGGAGATCAGCGCAGCTTGAGTACCAGCCACGACAGCAGCGCCAGCAGGTTGAGGCCGATATGCCATACCGCCGGCCCCGCCACCGCCAGCACGAAGCCGTGCGAGCCGAGGCGGTAGTCCAGCCCCAGCCGCACGCCGCCGTGCACGATGGCAAACACGTTCACGAAACCGCCCGCGTGCAGCGCGTAGCTCAGCACCGGCGTGGCCAGCAGCGGCAGCTGCAGCAACTGCGCCACGCGCGAAAACGCCACGCCGCGCTCGCTGCCTTCCAGCAGCAGCACGCCGGCGACCAGGATGAAGCCGAACACCGCCAGCGCGATCAGCGCCATCAGCGACTCGGAGGTCGAGCCCAGCGGCAGCAGCCGGCGCACGCTCGCCACCACGCCGAGCAAGCCGCCGGCAATTTCGAGGACGCCGATCAGGCGGAACAACGTGCTGCGCATGTGCGACTCCAGGCAGGAAAAGGTGTGCATTGTAGGAGCGCACCCTGTGCGCGAACGCCTTTCGCTTTGATGTCGATCAGGAGCAAGAGCATTCGCGCACAGGGTGCGCTCCTACAGGAAGGGTTTATTCCAGATCGTCGGCTAGTTCGTGCAGGTCGGCGATGTGCTGCTCCCACCAGCGCGGTTCGGCGACGAACGGGAAGGCCCGCGGGAACGCCGGATCGTGCCAGCGCTGGGCGATCCAGCCAGCGTGGTGCACCTGGCGCATCGCGCGCAGCGCCGGCACCAGCGCCAGTTCGGCCGGGTCGAAGTCGCGCATGGTGGCGTAGCCCTCGAGCAGGGCCTCCATCGCCGCCTCGTCGTTGGCCAGCATCCACAGGTCCTGCACGGCCGGACCGGTGCGGGCGTCGTCCAGGTCGACGAAGTGCGGGCCGGCGTCGGTCCACAGCACGTTGCCGGGATGGCAGTCGCCGTGCAGGCGCAGCGTGCGCACCGGGCCCACCGCGTCCAGCCGCTGCGCGATGGCGTCATCCAGCCGCGCGCTGGCGGCGCGGTAGTGGCCGGCCAGTGAACCGGGCAGCAAGCTGGAGTCGAGCACGGCCTGCACGCTCTGGCGCACCATGGTGTCGCGGTCCAGCCGCCCGCGATGGGCGAACGGCGCGCGTGCGCCCACGGTGTGGATGCGCGCGATCAACCGGCCCAGCCATTCCAGCTGGTCGCGCGATTCCAGCGAGGGCGCGCGGCCGCCGTGGCGTGGCGACAAGGCGTAGCGATAGCCGCCGTGCTGCAGCAGGCTGTGCCCGTCGAAGCGCAGCGGCGCCACCACCGGAAGCTCCGCATCCGTCAGCTCCTGCGCAAAGGCGTGCTCTTCGCGGATCGCCTCGTCGCTCCAGCGGCCCGGCCGGTAGAACTTGGCGATCACCGGCGCGGCATCCTCGATGCCCACCTGCCACACGCGGTTCTCATAGCTGTTCAGCGCCAGCAGCCGGCCGTCCGGCCACAGCCCGCAGGCCTCGATCGCATTGAGCACCAGGTCGGGGCTGAGGTCGGCGTAGGGGGCGGCCGTGTTCAATACATACCCCTTTCGCGTCCGCCTCCTCTCCCCGCCGGGGAGAGGATTGAGGTGAGGGGCCGGGGCTTGCGACAAAGCCAGCTCCCTCTCCCCGCCGGGGTGAGGGGCCGGGGCTTGCGGGAAGGCCTCAAAGAAGTACAGATAGAACTCGACGCCACGGCCGATCTCTTCGGCAAGCCCATCCCCTCACCCCAACCCTCTCCCCGAGGGGGAGAGGGAGTCAGCAGCAGGCTCACTTACCGATCATCCGTGCCGGCACCACCGCCATGGTCAGGCGCGAGATGCACACCAGCGAGCCTTCCTGGTTCTCGATGCGGATCTCCCACACCTGCGTGGTGCGCCCGACGTGCAGCGGCCGCGCGGTGCCGGTGACGGTGCCGCTGCGCACGCCGCGGATGTGGTTGGCGTTGATGTCCAGGCCCACGGTGAGTTCCTGCGCCGGGTCCAGCGTGAGCATGGCGGCGGTGGAGCCGAGCGTCTCGGCCAGCGCCACCGAGGCGCCGCCGTGCAGCAGGCCGAACGGCTGGTGCGTGCGGTGGTCCACCGGCATGGTGCCGCGCAGCCAGTCATCGCCGATCTCGGTGATCGCGATGCCCAGTGTCTCCATCATCGTGTTGTTGCACCAGCCGTTGACGCGGGCCAGGTCGGTGTCCTGCTTCCAGATGCGCATGCTTGATACTCGTGAGGCGAAGCCGCATTGTCGATCCACTCCCGCCGCGGCGACAATCGCATCGTGTTCACCATCACCCTCCAGGCCACCGGCCACCGCTTCGCGGCGCAGCCGGGCGAGACCGTGCTCGAAGCGGCGCAGCGTGCCGGCATCGCGTTGCCGTACTCGTGCCGCTCGGGCGTGTGCGGCAGCTGCAAGGCGATCCTGCTCGAGGGCCAGGTGGACTATCCGCGCCATCCGCCGCTGGCGCTGGACGCCGGCGAACGGGCGCACCATGCCGTGCTGCTGTGCCAGGCCGTGCCCGCCAGCGACCTCACCATCGCCGCACGCGAAGTCACCTCGGTGGAGGACATCGCGCGCCGCGCGCTCACCGTCACCATCGTCGACAAGCGCCGGCTGGCGCCGGAAGTGATCGGCCTGCGCCTGCTGCCCGCGCCCGGCGAGCGCCCACTGCGCCACCTGGCCGGGCAATACCTCGACGTGCTGCTGGACGACGGCAAGCGCCGCCCGTTCTCCATCGCCAACATGCCCGCGCCCGACGGCAGCCTGGAACTGCATGTGCGCCACGTCGCCGGCGGCGGCTTCACCTCATGGGTGAGCGAACGGGCGCAGGTGGGCGACACGCTGCGCATCGAAGGCCCGCTGGGCACCTTCGTGCCGCGCGAGGATTCCGAGCGGCCGATGATCTTCATGGCCGGCGGCACCGGCTTCGCGCCGGTCAAGGCCATCGTCGAGCACTTCCTGGCGCTGGGCACGCGCCGCGCCATGCGCGTGTACTGGGGGGCGCGCCAGAACGGCGATCTCTACCTGCGCACGCTGGCCGAACAGTGGCAGCGCGACGCGCACGATCTCCTGTTCATCCCCGTGCTGTCCGACGCCGACGATGCCCACACCCGCGTCGGCCTGGTGCACGAAGCCGTGCTCGCCGACCACCCGGACCTCAGCGCCCACGACCTCTACATGAGCGGCCCGCCCGCCATGATCGACAGCGCCCGCCACCGCTTCGTCGACGCCGGCCTGCCGGAAGACCGGCTCTACTACGACTCGTTCGAATACGCGCCGGATGTGCTGGCGCAGATTCTGGCGGGAAGGGCGGGGATCCGGGCGCAGGGGTAGGGATTGACGACGGAAGATTCAGTCCCTTGCACGGCGCTGCGCCGGAATAAGCGAGTTTGATAATTCTCAATAGATCGGTATCGATTACGCGTAAATAATGCACCCTTCGGCTCTGACTTTAAGTGTCAATAACCTGACTCCGTGACCTCTCCCTGCCAAACCGCACCACACAGCCACCTGCACGAGCCCGCCCGCTCACCCATCGGGTGAGGCCCGCTGTCGGGTATGCTGCGGCTCGATCTCGTTGCCGCGCCGTT